>DATIFO010000139.1:0-57188 GCA_035455275.1 Methylomirabilis sp. (SeqCode)
CCGGGATGTCGCGCAGATCGCCGGCTCGGCCGACGCGGCGGCCATCCGCCGGGTGTTCTACGGCGTCGAGGAGCCGATGGAGATCCACCTGGCCATCCTCGACGGGATCAAGGACCGCTACGCCACGCCGTACTTCGACAACCTGCAGAAATATGCGCAACGTCCGATCGGCACTTTCCACGCGCTCCCGATCGCACGAGGCAAGTCGATCTTCAAGTCGAACTGGATCCGCGACATGGGCGAGTTCTACGGGGCCAACCTGTTCCTGGCGGAATCGTCCGCGACCACCGGCGGGCTGGACAGCCTGCTCGAGCCCACGGGCAACATCAAGAAGGCCCAGGACGCGGCCGCGCGCGCCTTCGGCGCCGACCGCGTGTTCTTCGTGACCAACGGCACCTCGACCTCCAACAAGATGGTCCACCAGGCGCTGCTCACCCCGGGCGACATCGTGATCGCCGACCGCAACTGCCACAAGTCGCACCACTACGGGATGGTCCTGGCGGGGGCGCAGCCCTACTACGTCGAGGCCTTCCCCATGGTGGCCTACTCGATGTACGGCGCCGTGCCGGTGCGGGCCGTCAAGAAGGCCCTGCTCGACCTCAAGGCCGCGGGGCGGCTGGACAAGGTCAAGATGGTCACGCTGACCAACTGCACCTTCGACGGGCACGTCTACGACACGCGGCGCGTGATGGAAGAGTGCCTGGCGATCAAGCCCGATCTGATCTTCCTCTGGGACGAGGCCTGGTTCGGCTTCGCCCGCTTCTCGCCGCTCTACCGCCCGCGCACGGCCATGGGGGCGCGCGCCGTCCTGAAGGAGGCGTTCGCCGATCCCGCCTACCTGGAGCAATACCTGGCGCAGGAAAAGCAGTTCGGCAAGAACCTGGATCCCAAGGACAAGCGCCTGCTCGACGCCCGGCTCGTGCCCGACCCGCGCGAGGCAAAGCTCCGTGTCTACCAGACGAACTCGACGCACAAGTCGATGTCGGCGCTGCGCCAGGGTTCCATGGTGCTGGTGGGTGACGAGGACTACCGGCTGCACGAGCAAGCCTTCAAGGAGGCGGTGTTCACCCACGCCTCGACCTCTCCCAACCAGCAGCTCATCGCCTCGCTGGATCTGGCCCGCCGGCAGATGGAGCTGGAGGGCTACGAACTGGTCATGCAGGCCATCCAGCTTGCCATCGAGATTCGCCGTGCCGTGAACACGCATCCCCTCGTGTCCAAGTACTTCAAGGTCTTGACGGTGGAGGACATGGTGCCGGCCGAGTTCCGCCCATCCGGCCTCAAGAGCTACATCGCGGACGGCACCACCTGGCTGGACGCCGCACGGGCCTTCCGCGAGGATGAGTTCATCCTGGATCCGACCCGGCTCACGCTGGTCTGCGGGACCGCGGGCTACGACGGCACGCAGTTCAAGAATCTGCTGGCGGCCGAGTACGAGATCCAGCTCAACAAGACCTCGCGCAACTCGATCCTGCTGCAGACGAACATCAACAACACGCGGAGCGACGTGGCGAATCTGCTCAAGGTCTTGGTGGAGATCTCCAAGGAGATCGAGGAGCGGCTCACAAGCGGCGGGGAGGCGGCGCAGAAGGCCTTCGCGACGCGGGTGAAGTCGCTGATGGAGGACGTCCCCGACCTGCCCAACTTCAGCTGCTTCCACGACCGCTTCCGCGACGACCCGAAGGGCAGCACGCTGGAAGGGGACATGCGCACCGCGTTCTACATGGCCTATGACGAAGACGGCTGCCAGCACGTGAAGCTCATGAGCCCCGAGATCGACAGGCGCCTCAAGTCCGGGCCGCCGCTGGTCTCGGCTCACTTCGTGATCCCGTACCCGCCCGGCTTCCCCATCATGGTGCCCGGGCAGGTGATCAAGGCCGACACCATCGAGTTCATGCGCAAGCTGGATGTGAAGGAGATCCACGGCTACGACGCGAATCTGGGGCTCAAGCTCATCAGTCCCGCCGTGCTGGGCCACAAGGCGACGAAGGCGAAGCCTGCGGCCGCCAAGGCCGGAAGGAAGCGCAGGTAACCGCCGCACGACCATAGAGGAGGCAGGACCATGCAACCGATCTTCCAGTTCCTGCAGACCAATCCGTTTCTGCTGCTGTTTCTCACCGTGGCCTTGGCTGTCTGGATCGGGCGATTCTCGGTCAAGGGGTACGGCCTCGGCATGGTGGCAGCGGCGGTCGTCGTCGGGGTTGCGCTGGCCACCTGGGCTTCGGTGTACGGGGTGAAGCTCCAGCTCGACAACTTCGCCAAGTCATTGATGTACTACCTGTTCATGTACGGCGTGGGATTGCGAGTGGGTCCGTCCTTCTTCAACAGCTTGAAGAAGGACGGCCTGACCTTCACCATCCTGGCCGTCGTGTGCGCCTTCCTCGGTCTGGGCCTCGTCGTCGTCCTGAGCCGGCTGTTCAGCCTGCCGGCGGGCGCGGCGGGCGGAGTCCTGGCCGGCTCCCAGACCATGTCGGCGGCCATCGGCACCGCCGAGATGGCCCTCACCCAGGGGGCGTACAAGCCGCCGGCGGGAACCACCCCGGAGGCCGTGACGGCGATGATCGCCCTGGGCTACGGCATCAGCTACATCTGGGGGACGGTCGGGATCATCCTGATCTGCAAGTATCTCCCGAAGTGGTGGGGCGTCGATGCCCGCAAGGCCGCGACGGAATACGAGAAAGAACACGGGGTACCGAACCTGGACGACGCCGGCATCACCGGGTACCGGCCGGCCGGCCTGCGCGCCTACCGTCTGGAGAACAAGCAGACCGCCGGCAAGACGATCGCGGGCTTCCGCAAGGAGCATCCGGAGTACCGTGTGCTCAACATCGTGCGCGGCGGGGAGGCGCTCGGGGCGAGCGCCGAACTGACGATGCAGGTGGGTGACGTCGTGGCTCTCGGCGGCCGACTCGAGGATCTCACGGCCAAAATGGGTCTGCTGGGCCCCGAGGTTCCCGACGCCAAGGCCCTGGCCATTCCGCTTGACCAGGCGGAGATCCTGGTCACCGACAAGAGCCTGGAGGGTCACGCGCTCAAGGAGTTCCGGCACGAGGAGTTCGCGGGCCAGATCCAGTTGCTCCGCATGGAGCGCGGGGGGGTGCCGATCCCCATGGGGGCCGACACCCAGTTGCAGCGATTCGACGTGCTGTTCGTCGCGGGGCTCAGGAGCGCGGTGGAGAAGGTGGCGGCACGGTTGGGCAAGGTGGCCCGGCCGAGCACGGGGACCGACCTGCTCACGCTGTCGGTGGGCATGATCCTGGGCCTCCTGATCGGCGGGATCAACGTCCCCTTGGCCGGCTTCTCGGTCGGGTTGGGCAACGCGGGCGGCCTGCTGCTGTCGGGCATCATCGTCTCGTCGGCCGTCTCGCGCCTGCGGTTCTTCGGCAGCACGCCCAACGCGGCGCGCAACATCCTGGAGGATCTGGGCCTCGTCACCTTCGTCGGGATCGTGGGCATCAACGCGGGCGCCTCGCTCCTGGCGCAGCTCACCGGGGTGGTGGCGCTCAAGATCTTCCTCGTCGGCTTCATCGCCTGCACCATTCCGCCGTTCATCACCTGGGCGCTCGGCTATCACCTGTTCAAGGTCAACCCGGCGGTGTTGATGGGCGGCGTGGCGGGCGCTCGCTCGCACTCCGGACCCTGTCGCGAGGCCGCCAAGGAGATCGGCAGCTCGGTGCCATGGGTCGGTTTCCCGGTCGGCTATGCGGTGTCGGGGGTCCTCCTGACGGTGTTCGGCTACTTCGCCATGGTGCTGTCGCAGTAGGTTGCCGATCCGCGACTGGGCGCCCGAAACGCCGCCGTGGCCTCCGGCGCCCTGTTCGAGCGGCCTCGGCGGTCGAGACATCGGCAGCACGAGGTGTCTCGCCGATTGGATCCTATCGGAGGAAGGAAACAATGGACTATGTGGTCCGGGCGTTGCGAGAGAATCCGGAGCTCGCTGTCTTCCTCACCCTCGCCGTCGGCTTCCTCATTGGCCGGCTCAAATTCGGAAGCTTCAGCCTCGGCACGGTTGTCGGGACGCTCCTGGCGGGGGTCCTGATCGGGCAGTTGAACATCAAGGTGCCCTCCACCGTGAAGTCAATCTTCTTCTTGCTCTTCCTCTTCAGCACCGGATACAAGGTCGGGCCGCAGTTCTTCCGCGGGCTGAAGCGCGACGCCGTTCCGCAGGCGGCGCTCACCGTCGTCTTGTGCACCTCGTGCCTGCTCACGGCATACGTGTTCGCGAAGCTTCTCGGGTACGACATCGGGACGGCGGCAGGGCTCCTGGCAGGGGCATTTTCGGAGTCCACGGTGATCGGCACCGCAGGTGACGCGATCCAGCGCCTGGCGATCTCGGATGCGGAGAAGACCGCCCTGCTGAACAACATTCCCGTGGCCTATGCCGTGACCTACCTCATCGGGGCCGCCGCCGTGGTCTGGTTTCTCCCGACGATCGGGCCAAAGCTGATGGGGATCAACCTGCGGGAGGAGGGCGCGCGGCAGCAGGCCGAGATTGCGGGATCGGCGGAGCTGGGGCTGGGCGTCGCGTCGGCTGCCAGGCACTTCGATATCCGTGCCTACCGCGTGACCAACCCGAATTTCGTGAACAAGACGGTGGGGGAACTCGAGGCGCTGCCCCAGGACGTCCGGGTTTTCATCGTCCGGATCCGTCACGGCGGAGCGATCGTCGAGTGCACGCCCACCTCGGCCATCCGCCTGGATGACGTGGTGGCGGTCGCCGCCCGGCAAGAGGTCCACGTGGAGCGCGGGGCCAAGATCGGTCCCGAGGTGGACGACAAGGCCCTGCTCGACATCCCGATCGAGACGCTGGATGTCGTGGAAACGCACCGCGCCTTTGTCGGAAAGACTCTCGCGGAGCTGGCGCGGCTCGAGGCCGCCCGTGGCGTGTTCCTGCGGAAGCTCACGCGGGCCGGCCAGGAGATCCCCATGAACGCCGGAACGCGCATCGATCGAGGGGATGTGCTGCGTATGATCGGAACCAAGCCCGAGGTCGAGCGGGCGGCGAAGGAATTGGGGTATCCGGACCGTCCCACCACGGCGACGGACATGATCTTCGTCGGCACCGGGATCGTGATCGGAGGGCTCGTCGGCCTGCTCTCGGTGACCGTGGGCGGCTTGCCGCTGACCCTCACCGCCAGCGGGGGCGCCCTGATCATGGGGCTGGTCTTCGGCTGGCTGCGGTCGGTGTATCCGTACTTCGGCCGGATTCCCGAGCCGGCGATCTGGATCTTCGACACCGTGGGACTGTGCGTCTTCATCGGCGTGGTCGGCCTGAGCGCGGGCCCGACCTTCATCGCCGGGCTGAAGACCACGGGCATCAGCCTGGTCTTCGTGGGTCTGGTTGCGGCCTTGCTGCCTCACGTCGTGGGGGTGCTCTTCGGCCGCTACGTGCTGAAGATGAACCCGCTCGTCGTCCTCGGCGCCTGTGCCGGGGCCGGGACGATGACGGCGGCCCTTCGCGCCGTCCAGGACGATGCTCGGAGCAGCATTCCCGCGCTGGGCTACACCGTTCCCTACGCCGTCGGGAACATCCTGCTGACCGCCTGGGGACCGGTCATCGTGGCGATGATGTCGATCGGAAAATGAACCCCGCCCGGAGTATTCGCGAATAATAGGAGTCAAGGAGGGATTGGGATGAAGATTTCACTTGTGGAGTTCATGCGATTAGTCGCGTGGGCAGCAGTCGCGCTCATCCTCCTGCTTCTATTGACGGGGAGTCCGCCGCCGGTGTGGGCCGGAGAGGCCCCACCTGGGGATTCGGGGTTGGCCCCCTCCTACCCGGTCTACGGAAGGGACGTCTATCCCGGGGCCGGCGAACCCCAGCCCAGGTTCCGGAGGCCGGTCAGGGAATTCTTCCAGTGGGTGAAGACGAACCTGGAGGATACGGACCCTTTCTTCCGCGACACGGTATTGAATCTGCATTTGCGGACCTACTACTTTGGCTCGCAGACCACCACGCCGGGCACGAGCCAGGAAGCCTGGGCCGGGGGTGGCTGGCTGGAGTACAAGTCGGGTTGGTGGATGGATACCTTCCAGATGGCCGCAACCCTCTTCGGGACGGGGCCGATTTACGCGCCGGAGAATCGGGACGGGACCAGGCTCCTCAAGCCCGTGCAGGATGGTTTCGTGGTCCCGGGAATCGCGTACGGGGCGCTGCGCTACAAGGAGTACGCGACTCTCACCGGCTTCCGGCAGTACGTGGATACCCCCTACATCAATCGCCAGGACAATCGGATGGTTCCGCGCACGAACGAGGGCGTGACGGTCGGGGGAAAGATGGGGATCGTCCAGTACTTCGGGGGATACCTCTGGACTCAGAAGCCACGCGAGTCTGACGTGTTCAAATCCTTCGCGGAGCTGGCAGGCGTACGCGGCAAGGACCGGGGCACCTTCGTGGGGAACGTGAAGCTCAGCCCCCTTGCCGGGCTGACGCTCACGTTCCACGACAGCTATACCGCGGACATCTTCAACACGTTCTATGCCGAGGGCGATTATATGTGGAAAGTGACCCCAGACCTCGCCCTCCGCATCGGGGGCCAGTACACGGACCAGCGTTCCGTCGGCCAGGATCTCACGACCAGCTCGGCGTTCAAAGAGTGGGCGACCAATGTGGGCAGCGGGCACGTCATGTTGACCTACAAAGGGGCGACGCTGGAGGGGGTTTTCAGCATGACCGGCCCGGGAAACACCATCCAGACGCCCTTCGGCAGCTACCCCGGATATATCTCGCAGCTCTTCAACGACTTCAACCGTGCCAAGGAAACCGCCTGGCTGATCGGCCTCTCCTACGACTTCAAGACGGTGGGAGTCCCCGGCTTCACCGCCAACCTCGAGTATAGCTGGGGCTACAACGCCATCGATCCGTTGACCCGCGCCCCGGCGCCGAACGAACGGGAGTACGACCTCACGCTGTCGTACAAGTTTCTGGAGGGCGCCCTTAAGGGGCTGTCGTTCGACGCGAAGGGAGCCGTACTCGACTTTACGAATTCCGGCCGGACCGGCCTGCAGCTCCGGCTCATCGCGAACTACGAGTTCAACCTGATGTAAGGAGGAAAGAAGGGTCGCCGGGATTCGGTTTCGGCTGACTATCCATGATGTGCGGAATCATGCCCTGCCGGAACGAATGTCGGGCGGAGGAGAGCATTGCGCGGGAGCATCAGGCGGTTCTGGTCAAGCGATGTCGGGCTCAGCGGGCTACTCGGGGCGCTGATCCTGATCGAGTTCGTCCTGCGCCCAATGGTGGATCTGGGGCTCGCCGGCGGGGGGGGGTCGTCGAGCCGCTCCTCCATTTCAGCTTTATCACGCTGACCACGCTGGGATATGGTGATATCCTACCCGTGCATCCGGCGGCCCGGTCGCTGGCTATGTTCGAAGCGAAGCATTGATGGGTCAGCTTTACCCGGCTATCCTGATCGCCAAGCTGGTCTCCCTCCAGGTGACAGCCGAGATGGCGGGCGGGGGGGATGGAGACGCCCGGTTGGAGGGTTGGACGAAATAGTGATCACTGGCGATCCGGTGGTGCCAGAGCCAGACGGATATGCTCTTTGCGGAGTTGTGGAAGGAGGATGAGATGACGGCCCCACGGTGGTTGCAGAAAACTCGATCCTGCCGGACGGTTCTGACCGTGCTGGGTCCGGTGCTCGTGCTGTCGCTCGTGGCCTGCGGCAAGGCGGAGGAGAACGCAAAACAGGCCGCGGCCGCCCCCCCCCCACCACCGGCGGTCGTCGTCGCAGAGGTCCTCCAGAAGACGGTGCCCATCTACAGCGAGTTCGTGGCGCGAACCGAAGCCAAGGACACGGTGGAGATCCGCGCCCGGGTGCAGGCGTTCCTGGAGGCGCAGCACTTCGACGAAGGCACCGTGGTGAAGAAGGACCAGCTCCTGTTCACGCTCGACAAGCGCGAGTACGAGGCCCAGCTCCAGCAGGCCAAGGCGCAGCTCGCCAAGGCCGAGGCGGACCTCGCCTTTGCCAAGGACAACGCCACGGTCGAGTCGGCCAAGGCCAACCTCGACGTGGCCAGGGCACGCCTCTTCAAGGCCGAAACGGACGAGAAGCGGTTGAAGCCTCTGGCCGAGCGGCGGGCCGTTCCCCAGCAGGATTATGACAACGCCGTGGCCAACCTGGATGGCGCCCGGGCCGACGTCGCGTCTCTCAGGGCCTCCGTGAACACGGCGCAAGTCACCCAGAAGAGCAATATCCAGCAGGCCGAGGCCGCCGTCCAGGCCGCCAATGCCGCCATCGCGCAGGCCGAGCTGAACCTCAGCTATTGCACCATCCGGTCACCCATTGAGGGGCTGATCGGCAAGCGCAACGTGGACCCAGGAAACCTGGTGGGAAAGGGCGAGGCCACGCTCCTGGACACGGTGTCGAGCATCGACCCCATTCGTGTGAGTCTCAGCATCAGCGAGGCGGAGTACATTCGGATCGAGGAGAGACGGAGGACGGGGAGAGCCGGTGCTGGCGCCAGCCTGGAGTTGATCCTGGCCGACGGCGGCGTCTTCCCGCACAAGGGGCGGGTCGTCATCGCCGACCGGGCCGTGGACGTGAAGACCGGGACGCTCACGATCATCGCCGAGTTCCCGAACCCCGAGGCTTCGCTCCGCCCCGGCCAGTTCGGGCGTGTGCGGGCAGCCGCCGAGGTGGCCGAGAATGTCATCCTGGTGCCGCAGCGGGCCGTCGTGGAAACCCAGGGCACCAAGAGCGTGCTGGTGGTTGGCGCGGACAACGTGGTGACGCTGCGTACCATCTCCCCCGGCGAGAGTGCCGGCGATCTCCTCATCGTGCGCGACGGGGTGAAGCCGGGCGAGCGGGTGGTCGTGGATGGGATCCAGAAGGCCCGACCGGGGGCCCCCGTCAATCCATCAGCCGCGCCCGCCAGCGGAGAGACCGGCGCCAGGGCGGAGGAAAAGGCCCAAGGAAAGCCGGCCGAGGCGAAGCTTCCCGGGAAGGCGAAGGGGAAATAGCCCATGGCACAATTCTTCATCCGGCGACCGATCGTCGCCATCGTCATCTCGATCCTGATCGTCATGCTCGGGGTGATCACCATCAAGGGCCTCTCCATCGAGCAGTACCCGTTCCTGGCTCCGCCGAACATCCGCGTCACCGCCACCTACCCCGGCGCCTCCGCGGAAGCGGTGGAGCAGTCGGTGGCGACCCCCATCGAGCAGGAGGTGAACGGGGTCGACCGTCTGATCTACATGAAGTCCTCGAACACCAGCGACGGCCGGATGCTTCTGGACGTCAACTTCGAAGTCGGGACGGATCAGGACATGGCGAACGTCCTGACCCAGAACCGGGTCTCGGCGGCGCAGGCGCGCCTGCCGCAGGAGGCCGTCCAGCAGGGGGTCACCGTCAAGAAGCAGAGCCCCAGCATCCTGATGCTGATCTCGGTCTACTCCCCCAAGGACGCCTACGACGCCAACTTCCTGATCAACTACTGCGGCATCAACCTGCGGGATCAGCTCCTGCGGATCCCCGGGATCGCGCAGGTGGACCTCTTCGGCGGGACGGACTATGGCATGCGGATCTGGTTCCGGCCCGACAAGCTGGCCAAGCTGGGTCTGACCCCGGCGGACATCATCTCGGCCATCAAGGAGCAGAACCTCCAGGCGCCCACCGGCAAGGTCGGCGGCGCGCCCACGCCAGCGGACCAGGAGTTCACCAACACGGTCAGCGCGCCAGGCCGCCTGGTCACAACGGAGGAGTTCGAGAACATCATCGTCCGCCAGACCGCCACCGGCGCCGTGGTCCGCATCAAGGACGTCGCGCGCGCCGATCTGGGCTCGCAGGACTACAACTCCTTCGGGCGGCTGAACGGCAAGCCGGCCGGCGCCATGGCGGTCTACCTGTTGCCCGGCGCCAACCAGCTCAAGGCCGCCGAGGCGATCTACGCGACCATGGAGCGGGCCAAGGCGCTCTTCCCGCCCGGCATGGACTACAAGATCGTGTATGACACCACGCCGGCGGTCGAGGCCTCGATCCACGAGATCCTGAAGACGTTCGTCGAGGCGCTCATCCTGGTGACCCTGGTGTTCTTCATCTTCCTCCAGAACATCCGCGCGACGATCATCCCGATGCTCACCATCCCGGTCTCCCTGATCGGGACGTTCATCTTCTTCCCCGTGCTGGGTTTCTCGGTCAACACCCTCTCCATGTTCGGACTGGTGCTGGCCATCGGCATCGTGGTGGACGACGCCATTGTCGTCGTGGAAGCCGTCATCCACCACCTCGAACACGGCAAGAGCCCCAGGGAGGCGACCGTCAAGGCCATGGAGGAGGTGTCGGCCCCGGTCATCGGGATCGCCCTCATCCTCTCCGCCGTGTTCGTCCCCGTGGCCCTGCTGGGCGGGCTGGTCGGCAGCATGTACAAGCAGTTCGCGCTGACCATTGCCATCTCGGTCCTGCTCTCGGCCTTCAACGCGCTGTCGCTCACGCCGGCGCTCTGCGCCATGCTCCTCAAGGCGCCGCGCCCCATGCGGGGGCCGCTGGGCGTCTTCTTCCGGGGCTTCAACAAGGTGTTCGAGGTCACCACGAACGGCTACGTGAGCACGTCGCGCATCCTCGTGCGCCGGGGAATCCTCACGATCCTGATCGTCGTGGCGGTGTCGGTCGGGGCCGGCCTCTTCGCGCGCGTGATCCCGGCGGGGTTCATCCCGGACGAGGACCAGGGGATCTTCGGCGTCGCCGTCCAGCTCCCTCCCGGGGCCTCGCTGGAGCGGACCAGCACGGTGCTCAAGAAGGTGGAGGAGATCCTGGCGAAAACCGAAGGGATCGAGTCCTTCCAGACCATCGGCGGCTACGGGGCGGTCACCAACACGTACCAGGCGAACTACGGCTCGCTCTTCGCCCGCCTGAAGCCTTGGGAGGAGCGGAAGGGCGCGGCGCTGCACGTGAAGGGAATCATGGCGGGGCTGCAGCGGCAGTTCACCGCCATCCCGGAGGCGGTGATCTTCCCGTTCAACATCCCGACGCTGGCCGGTTTCGGCGCCGCCTCGGGCTTCAACTTCCTGCTCCAGGATCGCAGTGGCTCCTTGACGGTCGAGCAGCTCGGGGAACAGACGCGGAAATTCATCGCGGCAGGACGGCAGCGGCCGGAGCTGGGGAATCTGTTCACGTCCTTCGACCCGAACTTCCCCCAGGTCAGGGTGGATCTGGATCGCGAGAAGGCGCGCACGCTGGGCGTCCCGGTGAACGAGGTCTTCCAGGCGATGTCCGCCGCCCTGGGAGGGGCGTACGTCAACGACTTCAATCGGTTCGGGCGGCTCTACCGGGTCTACGTGCAGGCCGATGCTTCAGCCCGCCTGAAGGCGGAGGACATCGGCAAGGTGTATGCTCGGTCGAAGACGACCAACGAGATGATCCCCCTCTCCACGCTGGTCACCATCAAGAACATCGCGGGGACCGAGCTCACGACCCGATTCAACCTGCTGCGCTCCGTGGAGATCAACGGCGCGCCCGCCCGCGGCTACACCTCCGGGCAGGCCCTCGCCGCACTGGAGCAGGTCTTCGCGGAGACGATGCCGAAGGAGATGGGTTTCGCCTACTCCTCGGTGTCGTACCAGGAAAAGATTGCCCCGCCGGCGGGGCCGACCTTCATCATGGCCATCGTGTGCGTGTTCCTGCTGCTGGCCGCGATGTACGAGAGCTGGCGGCTGCCCTGGGCGGTCCTCCTGGGCTCGCCCCTGGTGGCCCTGGGGGCCTTCTTCGGGGTCTGGCTGATGGGCTACGACAACAATGTGTACGTGCAGATCGGCCTGGTGATGCTGATCGGCCTGGCGGCCAAGAACGCCATCCTGATCGTGGAGTTCGCCAAGGCCAAGCACGAGGAGGGCCTCTCCCTGGAGGAGTCCGCCCTGACGTCGGCCCGCCTGCGTTTCCGGCCGATCCTGATGACGGCCTTCGCCTTCATCCTGGGGGTCGTGCCGCTGATGAAGGCGAGCGGCGCGGGGGCGGGGGCGCAGAACGTGATGGGCACCGGCGTATTCTGGGGCATGCTGGTCGCCACCGCGCTGGGCGTGTTCATCATTCCCGGCAACTTCACGTTCGTCGAGGGACTCGGCCGCCGGCGCGTCGCCAAGCCGGTGGCAGCCGTGCCTTCGCCCGAAGGAGCGCACTGAGATGACCCGTCGACCCTTCTTCATGCTTTGTGCCGTCGGGCTGGTTGCTGCCGGCTGCACCCTCGGCCCGGACTACCGCCGACCCGACGTCGAGGTGCCGGCAGCCTATCGCGAGGCGGAGGCCGAGGCCCCGACGCCAGGTGCGAAGACCCTGGGGGATCTCGAATGGTGGACGATCTTCCAGGACCCGGAGCTGCAGGAGCTGATCCGGACGACCCTTGCTGCCAACTACGACCTCCGGGTCGCGGTGTCCCGGATCCTCCAGGCGCAGTCCCAGCTCACGATCACGCGGTCCCAGCAGTTCCCGACGGTGAACGCTCAAGTGGACGCCCCGTACTCTGGTCTCGTGGGGGGGAGCGAGCGGCCGGCGACGGTCCCCCGGGATAGCTTCACGCCGGAGGGGGGTCTCAGCTTCGCCTGGGAGCTGGACCTCTGGGGGAAGTTCCGCCGCGCCACGGAGTCGGCCCGGGCCCAGCTTCTGGCGTCCGAGGAGGTCCGGAACGGCGTGGTCACGAGCCTGATCGCCCAGGTGGCCCAGGCCTACTTCAACCTGCGAGCCTTTGACCTGGACCTGGAGATCTCCAGGCGCACCGTGGACTCGCGGGAGCAATCCGTCGAGCTGGTCAGGGCCCGGCTGGAGGGCGGGGTGGCCGGCATTCTCGACCTCCAGCAAGCCCAGACCCTCTTGTACACGGCGACGAAATCCATCCCGGACACCGAGCGCCAGATCGCGGAGACCGAGAACCTGATCAGCATCCTGCAGGGAAAGTATCCAGGACCCATCCCCCGCGGGCGACCCCTCGGCCGGCAGCTTGCACCTCCGACGGGGCCAATCGGGCTTCCCTCGGCACTCCTGGCCCGGCGCCCGGATGTCCGCCAGGCGGAGCAGCAGCTTGTCGCCGCCAATGCGCAGATCGGCGTCGCCACGACGCAGTTCTACCCCCAGGTTCTGCTCTCGGGGTTCGGCGGGGTCAACGGCTTCGTGATCAGCGGGCAATCCTTCGGTCCCTTTGGCTTCCTCAGCGCCTTGCCGGTCGTCAGCCTCCCGCTCTTCAATGCCGGCCGGGTCCAGGCCGGCGTGAACCTGGCGGAGGCGCAGACCCAGGAGGCAGCGATCCGCTATCAGCAGACGATTCAGCAGGCCGTCCGCGAAGTCTCGGACGCCCTGGTGGATGTCCGGAAGCTGCAGGAGGTCCGGGTCGAGCAGGAGAAGCTCACCCGGACCTTGGGGGATGCCAGCCAGGTGGCCCGGCAGCGCTACGAGGGGGGAGTGTCGAGCTACCTGGAGGTGCTGGACACCGAGCGCCAGTTCTTCCAGGCCGAACTGGACCTCACGACAGCTCAACTGAACGAGATGTCGGCCATCGTCCAGCTCTATAAGGCCCTCGGCGGTGGTTGGCAAGCTGATCTGGTGTCCGTGAATCCGTAGGGGGAGATGCCTATCGCCGGGCTGGCGCAGCCGGGGAATCCTTGCCCACACGGCAAGGCGCCGCTGATCTGAGACAGAGGAGGCCATCGCGTGAATATCCCGAAAAGCGAGCTGGTCGCCTCGATGGTACGTGCGAAGGGAGAACTGGACCAGGCGTTGGCCGTCCTGGAAGCCCTGCCGGCCTTCGATCCCGGAACCGTTGGTTACGCCGCACATGCGATCAACAATTACCTGACGCTCAGCAATGTCACGCTTGACCTTCTGGGGTCGGCGCTGGCGGATCACCCGGATGCCGAAGTGCACAACCTGCTTGCGGCCTTGCGGCAGGCTGCAACGTTGATGGTCCATACGGTCAACCAACTCATCAACGCGTCGGCGACGGGAGAGCCGCATCTTGTCTTCGGAAGCGTGAACGTGGTGAGGCTGATCCGGATCGGGTGCGACTACTATCAAACCGTCGCGGCGCGCAAGCAGATCCTCATCGTGTTCGCGTCTGCCGTCGAGGCGGCCTACGTGTGGACCGATCGGGTCGCGGTGGGGGCGATCCTGGATAACCTGCTGTCGAATGCGGTGAAATACTCGCCGCCCGGGAAATGCATTCGGGTGATTGTCACCGAGGGTCCCGACCACCTCGTGTGCCAGGTGCAAGACGAGGGGCCGGGTCTGAGCGAGGAAGATCAGGCGCAATTGTATCGACGTGGCGTCCGGCTCAGCCCGCAACCCACCGGGGGCGAGGCATCGTCCGGATTCGGCCTGGCCATCGCCAAGGACCTGATCGAGGAGCTGGGCGGGAAGCTCTCGTGCGAGAGCTTCCTGGGCCAGGGCACGCGCTTCTCCTTTTCCCTGCCCACGGGAAACCGATAGCAGGCACTTGGCCAACTTGCAGTTCAGGGAGGAGGTATGGTCATGCGCAGGGGCATTCTCAAAGGGTGTGCAGTGGTCACGCTCGTCGCCCTGGTTGGAACAGGCTGTGCCACCATGGAGGCGAACCCCAAGACGACCATCGGGGCCGCGGGGGGAGCCACGGTGGGCGGCCTGATCGCCGCCGCCGCCGGCGGGAACCCCGCCGCCATTGCCGCCAGCGTGATCGGCGGCATGCTGGTGGGGGGCATGGTCGGGAACCTCTTGGATCAGCGGGACAAGCGCCTGGCGGCCGAGGCGGCCCACCGGGCCATGGAATCGGCGCCGACCGGCAAGCCCGTCGCCTGGCAGAACCCCGATAGCGGCCACTCGGGGACGGTCACCCCGACGCGGACCTATCAGACCGCGGACGGGAACTACTGCCGCGACTACCAGGCCACCGTGCTGATCGACGGCAAGCAGGAGCGGGTCACCGGGACCGCCTGCCGACAGGCGGACGGCAACTGGCGGGTCGTGAGCTCGTAGCCGGCGCCCACACCCCGACAGACGGGAGAGGAGGATTCCATGCGGCGGAGTATGTTGGGAGCTTTGATGATCGCGGCGGCGCTCCTCGTTTTCGCCGGCCCCACCAACGCCCAGGCGCCCGCGCGGCCGGACTGGAGGGAGAGCTTCCGGCTCCACGACAGGAACGGCGACGGGCGGATCGATCGCGGGGAGTTCCACGATTGGATGGTGGACGCGTTCTACTTCCGGGATAGCAACCACAAGGGCTACCTGGTCCAGTCGGATCTGCAGGGCACGCGCTTGCCCGAGCTGTTCAAGGCCATGAACCGCAAGGGGGATGGCAAGCTCACCCTGCAGGAGTTGCTCAACGCGCTCTTCCAGGATTTTGCCGCGATCGATGTCAACGGGACCGGGGACATCACGATCGAAGAGATCGAGGCGTACATTCGCCAGAGCGGCCGGTGAGGGCGGAGATCCGGTGGATCGGCCGATGCTCAAGAGTCTTTTCCTGAGCTACCACCGCCGGCGTTTCGCCTGGCTGTTCTTCACGCTGCTCCTCACGCTGGGAATCTATCCCGCGCTCAAACCGCTGGCAGCCGGCCTCAACCTCATGGAGCTGCTGCTGGCCGTGAATCTGCTCGCCGCGATTGCCAGCCTGGCGCCGGAGCGCCACATCCGGGTTCTGCTGTGGCTCGGCATCGCGTTCGTCGGCGTTCGCGGAATCCAGGCGCTGTTCGGGATCGGCGGCATGCGGGGGGTGAGCGAGGCCCTGTGGGCGACGGCCAGTCTGCTGGCGACGACGGCCACGGCGCGCCATGCGCTCCGCCCGGGGGTCGTGGACGCCGAACGCATTTTTGCCGCCCTGGACGCGTACCTCTTGGCCGGTCTGGTGTTCGGCGTCTGGTATTGGGTGCTGGAGCAGATCTCCCCCGGCTCGTTCGCCACCGCATCGGCAGGCGCCCTGGATCTGTCTCGCGCGCTCTACTTCAGCTTCGTGACGATCGCCACCCTCGGCTACGGGGACATCGTCCCCGCGAGCGAGCCGGCCCGGGGAGTGGCCATCCTCGAGGCCGTGGGGGGCCAGATGTACCTCGCGGTTCTCGTCGCCCGGCTGGTCAGCCTGTACGGACGGGAGGCGGACAAATGACCGTGTTGCCGCGTTGCCCCCCGACCGAACCGACGACGCCCCCACCCGCGTGTTGGCCTCTTCCGCACCCGCGTCAGGCGGATGCGAGGGCGACAGAAGGGACGTGACGACCATGAATGACGAACCCCGCGACCTCACCCGCCTGATGCTCCAGGTGCTCTTCATCGGCGCGCTGATGGTCGGCAGTTTCTGGGTCCTGCGTCCTTTTCTCCTGGCCTCTCTCTGGGCCGCGACCATCGTCGTGGCCACCTGGCCGGTGTTGCTCTTCGTGCAGAAGCGTCTCTGGCAGAGACGCGGGCTGGCCGTGGCCGTGATGACGGTGGCCTTGCTGGCGGTGCTGCTCGCGCCGATGACGTTCGGCATGATCGCCATTGCGCAGAACGCGGACCGGATGATCGGCTGGGCGAGATCCCTGCCGGCCTTCAGCATTCCACCTCCCCCGGATTGGATCGGACGGATCCCGCTGGTCGGATCGAAGCTCGTGGTGAGATGGCTGGAAGTTGCCGCGGTCGGCGCCGAAGGCATCCCTGCACGCCTGGCGCCCTATGCCGGGACGGTCGTGGGGTGGCTCGTGGCCCGGATCGGCGGCGTGGGAATGCTGCTGGTGGAGTTCCTGCTGACCGTCATCATCGCCGCGATCATGTATAGCGCCGGAGAGGCGATCGCCGCCGGCACGCGCCGCTTCGCGCGCCGGCTGGGCGGGGCCCAGGGCGAGAGTGTCGTGGACCTGTCCGTCCAGGCAGTGCGTGCCGTCGCCCTCGGTGTGGTCGTCACCGCGCTCATCCAGTCGGTCCTGGCCGGCATCGGCCTGGCGGTTGCCGGCGTGCCCTTTGTCACGAGCTTGACCGGGCTCATGCTGTTTCTCGCGATTGCGCAGATCGGCATCGGGCCAATTCTCTTCCCGGCAGTGGCCTGGCTCTACTGGAGGGGGGACGTCGGCTGGGGAACTGTGCTGCTGGTCTGGTCGGTCTTCGTCCTCACCTTTGACAACATTCTGCGTCCGGTGCTCATCCGGCAGAGTGGACAGCTCCCGCTCCTCCTGATCTTTCCGGGCGTGATCGGCGGATTGATCGGATTCGGTATTCTCGGGGTGTTCATCGGGCCGGTGATCATCGTCGTGGCATTCACCTTGCTGAAAGCGTGGCTGCAGGAAGCACAGGGCGAGGGCTCGCTCCCCGTCGCGGCTTCCCAAGTGAGCGGAGCAGGATCCGACCGTGACCAGCATCCCGGGCTGGAACTCCCCGAAGAGATCCATGGTCGATGACGGCGCCCCGAGCGGGAAGAACATCGGGCGTCTTCCTCCCGCTCTGCTCGCCTTCCTGCTGGTGATCCCTGTCCCCGTTTTGGCCGCCGGGGACGGCGGACACCCGGCGTTCGGTCCCATTCTCTTCAGCCTGGGAATGCTGGTCATCATCGCCAAATTCGCGGGCCTGGCGAGCGAGCGCCTGGGACAGGCGTCCGTGCTGGGAGAACTCCTGATCGGCGTTCTCCTGGGGAACGTGGCGTCCTCGCTGCTGACGAGGGCGGGGTTCGGGTTCATCCGATCCGACCCCACGCTCCAGATCCTGGCCGAGATGGGCGTGCTGATCCTGCTCTTCGATGTCGGGCTGGAGGTGGACCTGCGCGCTCTGGTGCGCGTCGGCCCTTCTGCCGTCCTGGTCGGCCTCATCGGCGTGATGGCCCCGCTCCTCCTCGGATGGGCGGTCGCCGCCTGGCTGCTTCCCCACAGTCCCACCTTGGCACATGTCTTCGTCGGAGCCGCACTGTCGGCTACGAGCGTCGGGATCACCGCGCGAGTGCTGAAGGATCTTGGCAAGATGCAGAGTCAGGAAGCACAGATCATCGTGGGCGCCGCGGTGATCGACGATATCCTGGGTCTTGTCGCCCTGGCAATTGTCAGTGCGGCAGTGGCCGCGGCCAGCGGCGGATCGGGGGTATCGGTTGTCTCGATCCTGGGCATCGTGGCCCGTGCCGTCCTGTTCCTGGGAGTGACCATCGGGTTCGGCCGTTTCTTGTCCGTCCCCATCGTCCGTCTTGCATCGTGGACGAGGCAGCGCGGCATCCTGCTGGTCTTCGGACTGACCCTCTGCTTCAGCCTGGCCTTTGCAGCCGAGTTGGTCGGACTGGCCGGTATCATCGGAGCGTTCGCGGCCGGGATCATGCTGGATCCCTATGGCGAGGGTGTCCGCACCCCGGAGGAAGAAACGACGCTTTCCGAACTGATGCACCCGCTCTCGAGCCTCTTCGTCCCGCTCTTCTTCGTGCTGATCGGGATGAAAGTGGCGCTTGGGAATCTCACGGACCCGACGGCCCTCCTGCTGGGCGCGATGCTGGTGGTGAGCGCCCTGGCCGGCAAGCTGCTCGCGGCGCTGGGAGTATTGAAGGAGGGTGTGAATCGCCTGGCGGTCGGCATCGGTATGGTGCCTCGCGGGGAAGTGGGCCTTGTCTTTGCGGGAATCGGGAGCAGTCTCGTTCTGCAGGGCGAAGCGGTCATTTCCCCTGGGGCCTTCTCTGCCATCGTGGTCATGGTGCTGGTGACGACCCTGGTGGCGCCGGTCGGTCTTCGGTGGGCATTTCGACGATCCTCGTGACAAGCTGCCGAAACATGCCCATCTGCGGCGTTGGCACACTCGCCCACGCATGGCGGCGTACCAGGAGTACGCCTGGACCCACCTTGGGTGGGTAGCCCGGGCCGGGCACTCATCTGATGGGTGACGCCGCCGGGTACCCGTCCGAAAGATGGGTGATCTGGACCTGCGTGAGGAGCCTGAGCGTAGATTTCGGCATGGAAGAGCCCAGCAGAGAATGAGCCCCGCCTCCCGCTTGCCGCTCGAAAATCCGGTCCGGTAGCCCCCCACAGAATATCGCTTGCCATTCCCCAAGTCCTTGTAGCACAATCTATCCGCTTGTTCTTGAGACGGGGCGAGAGGTAGCCAGCATGACGGGCGATGCCACGGTGTTCGTGATCGATGATGAGGCCTCCGTCCGGAAGTCTGTGGCGCGACTCCTGAGGAGTGCGGGTCACCAGGTGGAGGCTTTCGGCTCGGCGGAGGAGTTCCTGCGCCGCCCGCACTATGACGGCTCTGGCTGCCTCATCCTGGATGTCAAGATGCCGGGGCAGAGCGGGCTCGAATTGCAGGAGGCTCTGGCCAGCGCGGGATACCACTTGCCGGTCATATTCGTCAGCGGACGGAGCGACATTCCGATCAGCGTCAAGGCGATGAAGGCCGGCGCCGTGGACTTCCTGACCAAGCCCTTCCAGCATACAAACCTGCTCAAAGCCGTGGAAGTCTCCCTGGCCAAGGACCGGGAAGCCCGCGCCTCGCGCGCCGAGGTTCAAGAGATCCAGCAGCGCCTCGAGACCCTGACCGCTCGGGAGCGCGAGGTGCTGTCCCTGGTGGTGGCCGGCCGGTTGAACAAACAGATTGCCTCCGAATTGGGGATCAGCGAGAAAACCGTGAAGGTGCACCGCGGCCGGGTCGTGGAAAAAATGCGCGCGGACTCCGTTGCGGAGCTGGTGCATCTGGCTGGAAGAGTTGGCATATCCGGGCACTGACCACGTCAAACCGTTCGGTGAGGGCCGCGTAGCCTCACCCGTTTCATCAGACTTCGCCTCCCCAGCGCGCGTTTACTGCGGGTTCTTGGCCCCGGCTGTGGGGGAAGGGGCGGCCGTTGCTTGCTCGCCGGATCCGATTGAAAACCCTTTGTCCTCACCTGATTTCCCTCACCTTTTTTGTCTGCGGTCTATCCCCAATCTTGGTCCAAGCGCAGCCGCAGGGTGGGTTGGCAGAAATGCACATCCTGGTCCTGCACGCCCACGAGGCCAACGTACCCATTTTCGAAAGAACCGACAAGGGACTCTCGGCGGCACTGCAGTCTGCCGGGGTACCCACTCAAAACCTGTCTTTCGAGTACCTGGACCTGAGAGGGAATCCCGACCCCGAGTACCGGGGACGTCTGGTCGAGGTCCTGCGCGTGAAGTACCACCATCGAAAGCTGGACCTGATTATTACGTTGTTCCCGGAGGCCTTGGACTTCGTCCTGAACGAAGGTCGGCAACTCTTTCCCGACGTTCCCATTGTGGCCCTCTACCTGCCGGCCGGCGTGGGGCCGCCAAGAATGGACCGCCGCATCATCCGGCACTCTGTCGCTTTTGACATGATAGGCACCCTTGAGAGCGCGCTGGCGCTGGTGCCCAATGCAAAGCGCGTCTACGTCGTGAGCGGGACCCACGAATTAGATCGACAGTATGAAGATCAGGCTCGACGCGATTTCAAGAAATGGGAAGATCGTTTGGAGTTTCGCTACTTGAGCCATATGCCTCTGGAGGAGATGCTGGCCACCGCATCCAGCGCACCTCCCGGAACCATTATCTTCTTCGTCTCGACTATTGCCGATATTACCGGGAAGACCTATACCTCCCGAGATGTGGTCCAGCGGCTCAGCCAAACCTCAACGGCCCCGGTCTTTGGGCTGTACGACAGCCTGCTCGGATACGGCATCGCCGGGGGCTCGCTGGCCAGCTTCGAGGACACAGGCGCCCAGGCGGGCAGGCTGGCCCAGCAAATCCTTGCCGGCCCCAAGGGCTTGGAGACTACCCCGCCCGTCCTGGACATCCCTCCCGTGCCGATGTTCGACTGGCGGCAGCTCAAACGCTGGAACCTGAGCGTGGATGCGGTGCCGCCGGGGAGCATTCTCATCAACAGAGAGTACACGCTCTGGGAGCAATATCATTGGCAGATCCTGGTGGTCCTCGCGCTGATCACCGCTCAGGCGCTGACCATTCTGGTCCTTCTGGCGCACCGGAAGTATCGACGCGAGGCGGAACTGACCCTGCGAGATAGCGAAGAGCGCTTGCGACTGGCGATGAGCGCGGCCACCCTGGGCGTCTGGTCCTGGGAAATCCCCCGGGGCCGGATCGGAGTGAGCGAGCGAGGTGAGGGATTGCTCGCCGAGACGCCGGCGGCCGAGGTGACCTATACGGATTTCCTCGCGATTGTGCACCCGGAGGACCGCGATCGGGTGGAAGCGGTCATCCAGCAGGCGATCAGGGCCCGAAATGACTGCGAGATCGAATACCGCGTCCCGCAACCGGACGGGACGGTGCGCTGGATCTCCTCCCGCGGAAGATGCACGTACGACCGGGCGGGCACGCCTCTCCGCATGGCGGGGGTATCCCATGACATCACCGAGGGCAAGCGCGCGGGAGAGGAGCGACAGTTACTGGCCGCCGTGGTCGAATCCTCACACGACGCGATCTATAGCCTCGATCCAGACGACGCGATCACGAGCTGGAACCCGGGGGCCGAACAACTCTTTGGGTACACGGCGGCGGAGGTGAAGGGGCAGCCGGTCTGGTTCCTCGTCCCCCCGGAATCCCGCGAAGCGACGAGTCGGGCATTGAAAAAGGTGAGAGCCGGGGAGGCGGTGTCGGACTTCGAAACCGTCCGCCGCAGGAAGGACGGCACTGACATTCACGTGTCCATCACGGGGGCGCCCATCCGCAACAGCCATGGCGCGATCGTGGGGGTGACGACGACTATCCGGGACATCACCGAGCGCAAGCGGGCCGCGGGCGAGGCCGACCGTCTCCGCCGCGAGCTGGCCCACATGAGCCGGGTGAGCATGATGGGGGAGCTGACGGCCTCCCTGGCCCACGAGCTGAACCAGCCCCTCACCGCCATCGTGAGCAACGCCTCTGCCGGGGAGCGGTTCCTGGCCGCCCCGGTGCCGCCCCTGGGGGAGGTGGCCGAGATCCTGGCCGATGTCGCGGCCGACGCGCAGCGGGCCGGGGAGGTGATCCGCCGGCTGCGGAGCCTGCTGAAGAACGACACCACCCGCTTCCTCCCCCTCGACCTGAACGAGGTCATCCGGGAGGTGGTGGCCCTCACGCAGACCGACGCCCTCATCCGGCACCACCCGATCGAGCTGGCCCTGGCCCCCGGGCTCCCCCCCGTCCGCGGGGATCGCGTCCAGCTCCAGCAGGTGCTCCTGAACCTCGTCCTGAACGGCATGGAGGCCATGGAGGCCCAGCCCCCGGCGGCGCGGCGGCTCCGCATCCAGACGCTCCCGGCGGGGCCGGCCGTGCGCGTCGCGGTGCAGGACCGGGGCCCGGGCCTCCCCCCGGAGAAGCTGGAGACGGTCTTCGACGCCTTCTTCACCACCAAGGCGCAGGGGATGGGCATGGGCCTCGCCATCAGCCGCTCCATCCTCGAGGCGCACGGCGGCCGCATCTGGGCCGAGAACAACCCCGAGCAGGGCGCCACCTTCTGGTTCAGCCTCCCGGTGTGAGGCCACGCCTGGTTCCGTCGCCACGATCCTCCCCGCCCGGTCGAGATTGACGATCCGGGCCTACCCGCTTCAATCTTCCTCCAAGGAGCAATTCTCTGACCCGTTCAATCCCTATTGGACCAAAGTCCAATAGACGGCCGGTCCGGAGCCGGAATAGAGTGCTGGCGTCATTTGGTGAGGGAGGACATGGCTCTCTCCTGCGATCGCGACAGCGCGGCACGGTGTCTGCGCCTCTGTCTTCGACCGGAAGGGGCTCATGGCGGCGCTGGCGCTCCAGGGATCATTGATCGCCGGTGTTCAGTCCATACCCGGCGGCTCCGAAACGGAACGGAAGGCTTCCAGGGAGGAGGTAAAGCGAATGACAAAGCGAGGGTGGTTTCTGGTGAGCGTCTGCAGTGTTTTGGTCCTCGGCCTCGCGCCTCGGCCGGCGCCGGCCCAGCAGCCTGCCCAGACCCAGACCGAGGAAGCCAAAGCGGAAGCCATGCAAGACATCCAATTGACACGGGGGCTGATCGCTGTCGAGCGCCAGACGATTATCACGCAGGCGATGGATCTCACCCCGGAGGAGATGCAGGGCTTCTGGCCCCTGTACCGGGAGTACCGGTCGGAAGCGGCCAAGGTGGGGGACCGGATCGTGGCGCTGATCTCCGCCTATGCCGATGCCTATCAAGAGTTGTCCGATCAGGTGGCGGAGAAGCTCTTGACCGACTTCGTGAGCATCGAGAAGGAGCGGGCCCGCCTGAAGGCGAAGTATCTTCCGAAGTTCAAGAAGGTGCTGCCTGCACGCAAGGTCGCCCGCTTCTACCAGCTCGAAAACAAGCTGGACATCACGGTGCTCCACGAGATGGCGGAGAACATTCCGCTCATACGATGACGCCGGGGCTGACGGACGAATTGCCCCCACGAGACACAGAATGCAGGAGGAACCGACGGTCTCCACGCGGCGTATAAAGGAGGAAGACTCATGCGGGATCGAGTGAGTATCGCGGTGATGGGTGTTCTGATCGGGTGCCTGGTCGCCAGCTCGGCGTGGGCCGAGGTCATTGCCTATCCGAAGAAGGGACAGAGCCAGCAGCAGTTCGAGCAGGATCAGTTCCAGTGCCACCAGTGGGCGAAGGGCCAGACGGGCGTGGACCCGACGAAGCCGCAACAGGGTGCCGCGGCACCCCCACCGCAGCAGGGCGGGGCGGTGAGGGGGGCGGCGCGCGGGGCGGCCGGCGGGGCTCTCATCGGGGCCGCCGCCGGGGATGCGGGCAAAGGTGCAGCCATCGGCGCTGCGGCGGGGGCCGTCGGAGGAAGGATGAGGCAAAACAGCCAGAACCGGCAGGCGGCCGATGCCCAGCAGCAAGCCCAGGCGCAAGCCGGTGCGGGGCAAGCTCAATACGATAAGGCCTACGGTGCTTGCCTGGAGGGCCGGGGATACTCGGTGCGCTGACCCGGATGGGGATAGGGGTCGCGCCACATCGCGGCATCCCAGGGTGGAGACGGCCAGGGTTCGCAGAGGGGTCGCCATATGGTCGCTATGAGGAAACCTTGTCGGTAGCGGAGGGTCATGCCAATGAGGAACGCGGTATCGGTGGTAGTGGTGGGGGCAGTCATGATCGTGGCCCTGTCGGCCTGTTCGGCTCGCACGAAGGCCGCGCTGGAAGAGCAGCGGTTGAACGGAGCACATTTCGCCTCGTGGCGGCACATGGGCTATTCCATCAACCGCGGCACGCCCCAGACGACCACGAAGGCAGATATTGAAACATCCCAGAGGGACAAGTGTCTCCCGAATCAAGATTGCAAGTGGTGGGGCGAGGTGGTGATGGTGGAGCCGATCCAGTAGCAGCCGGTTTCGCGAGCGAGCGGCCATCCCGGGAAACCGCGGATCCCGGTTTCCGCGGGGAGCCGCCCCCGGCCAGGTGATCAGTTCCTACTCGTGAGGAGAGAGTCCCATGACAACTCGGTCCAGAGTCCGCCTCCTGTCCACCATGGGAGTCCTCGTGGTCTCCCTCGCCCTCCTGGGCTGCCCCAAGCGACCCGAGGTGATGCAGGCGGCCCCCTCGCCCGTGGGCCCGCCAGCCGCGGTGGCCCCCGCTCCCACCCCGCCACCTGCTCCACCCCCGGTCGCCGAGACCCCGGTAACCCCCCCGAGCGCCCCGGTCGCCGAGACCCCGGTAACCCCCCCGAGCGCCCCGGCCGAGACCCCGGTCCAGGCGGCGCCCCCGGCGGCCGTCCCCGCCGCTTCCCCCATGAAGGACGTGTTCTTTGACTTCGACAAGAGTGCCCTCCGGGAGGACCAGAAGGCCGCCCTGAACGAGGGCGTGGCCTGGCTCAAGGAGAATCCCAGGGTGAACATCGTCATCGAGGGGCACTGTGACGAGCGGGGCACCACCGAGTACAACATCGGCTTGGGCGAGCGCCGGGCCGGGGCGGTGAAGGAGTACCTGGTGGCCGCCGGCATCGCCGCCGAGCGCATCGCCGCCATCAGTTACGGCAAGGAGCGGCCCTTCGTCCTCGGCCACGACGAGAGCGCGTGGAAGTGGAATCGCCGGGGACACTTCGTGATCACGGGGCGGTGAGGGGCGTTCGCCGAGGGACGCCAGAGCGTAATGTCGCCTGGTTCAAATCGTTACTGCCCGTCGTGGCAGCCCGCGTCGAGCCGTTGCATGCGAGGCAGTATGAGTGAATCGGTCCATGAAAGGAGGAGGCAGATGGCCCTGTCAACTGCAAGGACCATGGTGGTGTCCGCGATGTGCGGCATCCTGCTGCTCGGCCTCGCGGCCTGCGGCGGCGGCGGGGCCGACGTGAGGAGCGAGGTCACGACGACCACGGTCGGACAACAGCTCATCGATCTGAAGAAGGCGCTCGACTCCGGGGCCATGACGCAGCAGGAGTACGAGCAGCAGCGAAAGAAGATTCTGGAGAAGCAGTAACGCTCAGAGGTGTCCCCGCGAGGCAATCGAATGTCCCTGGGCAATTGCGGTACGAGTCAGACGCTGGCCCCGGGCCGGATGCGGACGGTCCGGGGCTGGCTCGGACTCTGTCTCCTGTCGCTGGCTGTCGGGGCGTGCGCCACCCCGATCAGCGTCAAGCGCCTTGACCCCGTGGTCGCCCAGCAGGACCTTACCCGGAACGCCCTGTACTCGGGAGAGGCCAGTTCGGTCTCCCGCATCATCCTCAACCGGGAGAATCTCTCCGAACGGTTTTCAGAGAAACCAGGGGCAGCACTCAGGGCGCTCCACGCCGAGGTGGTGTCCGGCGGGCGGGACATAAACTACATCTATGCGCTTTCGGAACTGTCTTTCCTGTACGCCGAAGGCGACGCCCCGCCCCCGGAAAAGCAGGCGTACTACCTCGCGGCCGCGACTTACGCCTACGCCTTTCTGTTCCCTCCCGCAGGCACAGCGCCACCCGAGCCATACGACCGCAGGTTCCGGGATGCCTGCGACCTCTACAACCGGGCACTGACGGCTGCCCTGCGCTCCGGGGACGGAACGCGCATCGAGCCCCACGCCGGGGTCTTCCCGCTCCCCTTCGGGGAACTGGACGTGGCCTTCGACCCCGGGCAGCTCACCTGGCTCGACCGGCAGCTTGCCGAATTCGTCCCGGTTGTCGATCTGGGCGTAGGGGGCCTGCGGAACCGGTATCGGCGCTCAGGCCTTGGCGCGCCCCTGGCCGCCTCGACGCTCGCCGGCGCGGCACAGGAAGGGCTGGGTCTCCCGCCGCGCCTGAAGATCCCCGTCACCCTGTTCCTGCGCCTCGAAGAGCCGTGGCAGCAGCTCAAGTCGAATCGCTTGCGGGCCACGCTGGAGCTGTACGTGGATTCTGACACCGAGACTGTCCAGGTCGGCGACCGACGGGTCCCCTTGGAAGCCGAGCCGACAGCGGCGCTCGCCTACATGCTCAGTGGGGCCAGGGTCTGGGACTACGAGTTCAGCGGCTTTCTTTTCGGCGATCTCCTGCGCCAGGAAACACCGAACCAACTGTTCGCCCTGGAACCGTACCGGCCTGGCCGGATCCCGGTGGTCTTCGTGCACGGGACGGCGTCCAGCCCAGCGCGGTGGGCCGAGATGTTCAACGAATTGCAGAACGACCCGCGCGTCCGCCAGCAGTACCAGTTCTGGTTCTTCATCTACGAGACCGGAAACCCGATCCTCTACTCCGCCCTCCGCCTGCGCGAATCCCTCGAGACCGCCCTGGCCAAGGTCGACCCCGGCGGCCAGGACCCGGCCTTGCGAAAGATGGTGATCGTCGGGCACAGCCAAGGGGGGCTGCTCACGAAGCTGATGGTGGTGGAATTGGAGGACAAGGTCCGGGCGTTTTTTCCCGTCTCCATCGAGGAGCTCCAGGTCTCCCCAGAGTTCCGCGACTTCCTCAATCGGATCGCGGAGAATCACCCGCTCCCCTTCGTGCGGCGGGTCATCTTCCTGGCCACACCCCACCGAGGGAGCTACGTGGCCGGGAACTGGCTCGCTCACCAGTTGGCGCGTTTCGTGCGCCTGCCTGGTCAATTGCTGCGCTTCACCGGTGATGTGCTCAGTGAGGATTCCCGGTTGGCCGTCACCCTGCAAGGCCGCGTGGGCAGCGTGTACGCCATGACGCCGGGGAGCCCCCTGGTGACCGCGCTGGGTCCGGCCCCCCTGGCCCCCGGAGTCATCGGCCACTCCATCATCGCCGTGAAGGGAGACGGACCGGTGGAAGGGGGGGACGACGGTGTCGTGAAGTATGCCAGTGCGCACATCGAGGGCGTGGAGTCCGAGCTGGTGGTCCGGTCGGGGCACTCGGTCCAGTCCACCCCCGAGGCCATCGAGGAGGTCCGCCGGATCCTGCTCGAGGGTGCAGAGGCGCGATGACCCTTCGGCCGCGTGGGCCTCGGCGAGCACTCGCCCTGGAGACCTTGTCGGTCGAAACAACCACGGTATGACGGTGCCGTCGCAGGAGGGCGTCATGAACATTCGCCAGCGCCGATGCCTAGGGAGAATGCGTGGTTTCATGCGGGCAAGCGTGGGAGCCATCACTCTGATGCTGGTCATCTGCCTCGCCCTGCCGAGCGGGGCCAGCGCCGCCAGGAAGGCCTCCAAGGACCAGCAGCGCGAGGATGTCCGCAAGGCGACTCGCGACATCCTGGCCCGCCTGTACAAGGTCCAGCCGGGCGCCAAATCGGCGGTCGAGAAGGCGGCCGGCTACGCGGTCTTCAGCAACTTCGGCATGAAGATCTTGGTGGCGGGCGGGGGCTCGGGAAAGGGTCTCGCCGTGAGCAACGCCTCGAAGAAGGAAACGTTCATGAAGATGGTAGAGATCCAGGCCGGCCTAGGCTTCGGGGTCAAGAAGTTCCAGCTCGTGTGGGTATTCGAAGCCCAGGCCGCACTGGACACGTTCACGAATTCGGGCTGGGAACTGGGTGCTCAGACGACTGCTGGCGCAGCGGTAAAGGGGGAAGGCATGGCCTTGCAGGGCGCCCTCTCCGTCTCCCCCGGGGTCTGGCTCTACCAGCTCACCGACACCGGCTTGGCCCTGGAGCTGACGGCCAAGGGGACGAAGTACTACAAGGACGACGACTTGAACTGACCGAACCTAGAGTTGAGTGCCGTTCGCCACAAGAGGAGAACCCGACATGAATTTTCTGCGGCTGTTCGCCATTGCGCTCGTGGCCCTGATCGCCGTCCCGGCCTTTGCCCAGGACAAGCCGGCAAACAACATGGAGATCCTGCGCCAGAAGATCAAGGCCGACAAGAAGCTCCTCGTGGCCGCGAACATGGACCTCACGGAGTCCGAGGCGAAGGGCTTCTGGCCCGTGTACGATAGCTTCCAGGCCGACCTTCAAGCGCTCAACGAGCGACTCGGCAAGCTGATCGTGCGGTATGCGGACCTGTATAAAGCCAGGACGCTCACCGACGACGCGGCGAAGAGCCTCATGGACGAGGCGCTGGCGATCGAGCAGGCGGAGGTGAATCTGAAGCAGGCCTACGTCCCGAAGCTGGCCGCGGCGCTCCCGGCCACCAAGGTCGCGCGCTACCTTCAGATCGAGAACAAGATCCGCGCCGTCATCAAGTACGAGCTGGCGGATGGGATCCCCCTGGTCCCCTAGAGCGTCAGTCAAATATGACAGATGGGTTTCGAGAAGGGAGAACACGATGCGTACTGTCGCTCTCAAGAGAATCCTGGTCCTGCTCCTGATCGGCCCGCTGGTGGGCATGCCAATCGGGCCGCCGGTGCATGCGCAGGCCCCGACGGCGGATCAGGGCCCGCCGCCCCAACCCCTTTCCGCAGAGCAACTGGAGGAGCTGGTGGGCCAGATCGCGCTCTATCCGGATGACCTGGTGGCCATCATCCTCCCAGCGTCCACCTTTCCTCTGGACGTTGTGCAGGCGGACCGCTTCCTCCAGAAGCTCAAGCAGGACAAGAACCTCAAGCCGGACGAGCGCTGGGATGAAAGCGTTCGGAATTTGCTCAACTACCCCGAGGTCATCTCGATGATGAGCCAGAACCTCGACTGGACGCAGGATCTGGGTGAGGCCGTGGTGGGCCAGCAAGGCGACGTGCTGAAGGCCATCCAAGCGTTTCGAGCCAAGGCCCAGACGGCCGGGAGTCTCAAGACCGACGACAAGCAGATCATCGTCCAGGAGAAGGAGGTCATCAAGATCGTCCCGGCCGACCCCGAGGTGATCTACGTCCCGCAGTATCAGCCGAGCACGGTGGTGGTCCAGGCAGCACCCCCCGCGTATTACCCTGCGCCGTACCCCAGCTACTATTACCCCTACCCTGCAGGCTACGCCTTTGCCGGCTTTGCCGCCGGTGCCTTCTTCGGGGCGGCGGTCGCCTATGGCGCCAACTGGGGCGGCGGCCACGTCGAGAACAACATCAATATCAACAATACTTCCAACTTTCAAACAGCCAGGAATAACCCCCAGAACCAGCAGAAGCTGGACAACGCCCGGCAGCAGGCCCAGCAGCGAGGGCAACAAGGAGGAGGGGCGCAAGCCCGCCAACAAGGGCAAGGGGGTCGTGGTCAGGGCGGAGCGACGCAGTGGCAATCGCAAAAGCGGCCGGGTGAGGTCAGTCAGGGGCGTACATCGGCCCGGACGTCTCAATCGCGCCCCGGGTATGGCGGCAGTGGCGCCTCACGGGGGGATGCCTTCGGCGGCGGCGGGCGCGGTTCCGACGCCATGCGGGATTCCAGCCGCGGGTCGCAGAGCCGAGCCGGCGCCTCCACCATGGATCGGGGTGGCGGTGGCGGCGGATTCTCTGGCGGTGGTAGCCGCGGCGGTGGCAGCGCCTCCACCATGGATCGTGGCGGCGGCGGGTCGCGCGGCGGCGGCGGCTTCTCCGGCGGCGGCGGCGGGTCGCGCGGCGGCGGCGGCGGCTTCTCCGGTGGCGGCGGCGGCCGCGGTGGTGGCGGTGGCGGCGGCCGCGGTGGTGGCGGTGGCGGCCGGCGGCGGTGACGCCCATGACGTGTCATCATTCCACGCTCACCAGGGCGCACAGATTGCTGGAAAGCGGTTGTGAATCACGGGCTCCACGTCCAACTGTTGTGGACGTGCGGGAGGACATCATGAACCGAGGTGGAATACGAAACACATCACGCATGTTCCTGTGGGTGGCGCTGGCCGCCCTGATGTTGTCTCTCGCCACCGGGACCCCAGCCTGGGCCGCGACGGCGCAGGTCCAGCAGAGCTTCGGGACCCCCGAGGCGGCCGCGGAGGCCTTGCTTGCGGCGCTCAAGAACAACGACGATGCCGCCCTGAGCGCGCTCTTCGGGGCCGAGTACGCCGACCACCTGCTCTCGAAGGACAAGGTCGCTGCCCGCGAGAGCCGGGAGCGGCTATACCAGGAAGCCCAGAAGAAATTGATCTTGCGGAGAGACACGGCCGACCGGGTGATCCTGGTGATCGGCCCGAACGTCTGGCCGTTTCCCGTTCCCCTCGTGCGCAGCGGGACCGACTGGCGTTTCCACACCGCCGAAGGCCTGGAGGAGATCGTGAATCGGCGCGTCGGGGCGGACGAGCGGCGTGCCATCGCGGTCTGCCGGGACTACCTCAGGGCCCAGTGGGATTACGCCCGGAAGATCCGGGACAAGAGCGGCGTGCGGAAGTTCGCCCAGCGGCTCGTGAGCACATCCGGTGCGCAGGACGGGCTGTACTGGGACCCGGCCGTGGCGAACGGTGAGCAGAGCCCGTTCGGACCGCAGATCGCTGAGTTTCTCGCCTCCGGCCGCAAGGCGGGCGAGCCGTACTACGGTTACTTCTTCCGGGTCCTGACCCGGCAAGGGAGCCACGTGCCCGGCGGACGGTACAGTTACGTGATCAACGGCAACATGATCGCCGGCTTCGCCTTGGTGGCCTTTCCGGCCGAGTATGGGAACACCGGCGTCATGACCTTCCTCGTCAGCCACCATGGAAAGGTATACCAGAAGGACCTCGGCCCGCAGACGGGCGCGATCGTCAAGGCGATGCAGGAGTACAATCCTGACGCGACATGGACCGAGGTGACCGAGTGATGACCGCCTCTCGGTCCGTTCGCGTCGTGCGGGTCAATGGTGATTCGGATATGCGCTCGCCGTGGTTGGTTGGCCGTCAGGTGGTCTGTGCACTTGCCGCACTCGTGACGCTGGCGGGCTGCGCCAGCCTGGCCGTCCGGCCCTGCGATACCATCGAGGACCGCGACGGGAAATACTTCGGGCGCTTCTTCCTCGGCGTGGCGACCATCGGCCTCTCCGAGGTGACCATCCAGCAGGAGGAGGTGCGCCAGGCCTACGAGGGCTCTCCAGGCTGTCCGCCCCCGCCGGGGGTGCGGGTCGTGTCGGCTCAGAGGCCGAGTTCGGCCGGCGGCCAGTCCGTCGCTGTGGGCACTCTGGTCAACGGAACGCGGTGGACCATCGGCGTGTATCTGAACCAGGACCCCGGGGCCCCAGGAATGGCGCCCTTCACCATCCTGAGGCCGAGCGCCAGCATCCAGGTCGCCTTTCGACCCGGTGAGTTCCGCCTGGTGGCGCGCCCTACCGGCGCGCCGCCCGGGACGCTGCCGCCGGTGACCTGGAGCCGGCAGATGGATATCGACCCGCGGGTGCGGGGCTTCAAGCTGCAATTCAACGAGGCGGACTTCAAGTGAAGGGAGGGAAACATGGGCCACGCTGACTGCAAATGCGTAGCCACCGACCGGGAGCCTTCCCATGCCATGCGGCCCTGGCGGGGCGAAAGCACCCTGTGGTTACTGTCGATCCTGGGGGCACTCGCCCTGTTACCGGCTCTCGCGATTGCCGGCGAAGTCACGCCGGACCGCTATGAGGAGATCGTGGCCGCCAGGATCAACCGGGTCCTCCCCGGCGTCGTGGGCATCCTCACGGATGTCAGTGCCGAGGTGAGCGTCCGCTGTGGGAAGAATGACACCTATGTCGTGAAGCCGGAGCCGGACCGCGAGAACGGCACCGGCTTCATCATCCACCCGGACGGCTGGATTGCCACCAACGGCCACGTCGTCAAACCCGTCCACAAAGACGATGACGAGCACATCGCGAACTTCCTCGAGCAGGCTGCGAAGGCCGCCTGCGGCCCCGGGCTCGCCAAGCTGCCCGAGAAGCGTCGCCAGGCGCGGATGGAGGCCATCCTCAAGGATCCGGAGAACCGGAACGGGGTCAAGTTGATAAAGAAACTCGAGGTCTACCTTCCGACCGGGGAGGCACGGCAAGGTCTCCCCGCGGTGGTCAAGGCCTACAGTCCTCCCATTGACCCCGACCTCTTGCCCAAGGGCGAGGGCAAGCCCGACCCGCCCATGCTCGATGCGGCCCTCATCAAAGTCGAGGCGACAAACCTTCCCACGGTCCGACTGGCCCCGAGCATCGGGCAAGCCGTGGCCCTCGGACAGCAGGTGATCATCGTGGGCTTCCCCGGGGTGGTTGTCTGGCACGACTTCCTCAGCAAGAAGTCGCGCGCCGAGGCGACGATAACCTTTGGCCGGGTGTCCGCCTTCCGGTTGGATGTGAACGAGCGGTGGATCCTGCAGACCGATGCGTCCATCTCCTGGGGGAACAGCGGGGGACCCGCCTTCGACGTGAAGGGGGAAGTCGTGGCGCTGGCCACGTTCATCTCCACGTCGATGGAAGGCGATCAGGCGATCCAGGGCTTCAACTTCCTCATCCCCATCGACAGCATCCACGCCCTGGCCAAGCAGGTGGGCATGGCTCCTTCCAGCGACAGCCCCTTCACGCGCGAATGGAACCAGGCCGTCGATGCGTTCGTCGCGGGGAACCTGCCCGATGCCCTCGCCCACGCCGAAGCCGCCGATCGGATCGTGCCCGGGCTCATCGATGTGCGGCGCGCCATCGTCAGGATCCGCGGACGGATGGAGCAGAAACCGTAAGGAGTGCGAAGAGGCGTCTGGAGGAGCCGATCCGCAAGGCAGGGGGATACCATGACGCAGGAGGAGCGAGCAGGCGCAGCGAAACGATGTGCGGGTCAGTCTCGCAGCTTCACTGCGGGGATAGCCGTGCTGCTGCTTTGTTTTGGGCTGGCCGTCCCTGCCACCGCCGGGACCATCTGGGACCGCATCGTGGAGACCACGCTGCCCAACGGCTTGAAGGTGCTCCTGGTCGAGGAGCCCAAGGCCCCCGTGGTGACCGTCCAGATCTGGTACAAGGCGGGGGCCCGGAACGAGTCCCTGGGCAAGGGCGGCCTCGCCCACATGATGGAACACATGATGTTCAAGGGGACTCCCAAGACCGGTCCCAAACAGTTCTCGATCATCGTCCAGCGCAACGGTGGCCAGGACAACGCCCACACGGCGCGGGATGCCGCGGCCTATTACGAGGACTTCGCCGCGGATCGCGTCAACCTCGGCCTCGAACTCGAGGCGGACCGGATGGTGAGCGTCCTGTTCGACGAGAAAGAGTTCCTGACGGAGCGGGACGTGGTCTACGAGGAGCGGCGCCTCCGGATCGATGACCAACCGTCCGTTACCCTCGGCGAGGTCATGCGGGCGGTTGCGTTCCTGGCCCACCCGTACGGCCGGCCGACCATCGGTTGGCCCAGCGAGATCAAGGGCTGGACCCTCCAGGATGCCATGCAATTCTACCGGACGTATTACGCCCCCAATAACGCCACGCTGATCGTGGCCGGCGCCATCAAGAAGGACGAGGTGCTCAAGAAGGTCACGGAGCTGTTCGGGCCCATCCCCCGCGGGCCCGCGCCGCCACCGCAGGTCATCCCCGAGGAGCCGCCGCAGGTCGGGGAGCGGCGGGTGTTCGTCCGCAAGGAGGCGGAGCTGCCGATCTTCTTCGCGGTCCACCACGTCCCGAACCTCACCCACCCGGACAACGCCCCCTTGAGCGTCCTCGCGTACGTCCTGGGCGGGGGGGAGAGCGCCCGGCTGCATCAGAAGGTGGTCTACGAGCTGCAACTGGCCTCCTATGCCGGGGCGGACTACAACCCGGTGTACAGGGACCCCTACCTGTTCGGCCTGAGCGCCGGCCCCCTGCCGGGGAAGACGGCGGAGGAGGTCGAGCGAGCCATCCTGGCCGAGGTGGAGCGGGTCCAGAAAGAGCCCATCACCGACCGGGAGCTCCAGAAGGCCAAGAACCAGATCGAGGCGGAGTTCGTCTTCGCCCAGGACTCGGTCCACACGCTGGCCAATCTCCTGGGTGGGTACGAGTCGGCGGCCAGCTGGAAGCTCCTCACGACCTACCTGGATGGCATCCGCAAGGTGACGGTGGCGGACGTCCAGCGGGTCGCCCAGCAGTACATCCTTTCGGATAACCGGACCGTCGCCATTCTGATCCCGACCAAGCCGAGCGGCGGCGCCCCGCCGGCAAAGTAGGAGGCGTGTGATGAGACGTGCCTGGAAATGCCGGGGCAAATGGGATCTCTCCAGAGTCCGGTCGATCGGGGTCCTGGTCGGTGTCATGCTCCTGACGGGGGCTCTCGCGGCTGAGGGTGAGGCTGCCTCACTCGCGCAGCGCGAGGTCCTCCCCTCGGGGATGGTGCTCCTGGTCGCCGAGCGGCCGGCCGTGCCGATCGTGGCGGCCACGCTGACGCTCCAGGCGGGCGCCGTGTTCGATCCGCCAGCCAAGCCGGGGGTGGCGAACCTGACCGCGATCATGCTCAGCCAGGGGACCGCGACCCGGACCGCGCCGCAGATCAGCGAGGCGATAGAGTTCGTGGGCGGCTCCCTGAGCGTGGAGTCCGGCACGGACACGGCGCGGCTCTCCTTCTCGGTGCTGAGCAAGGATCTGGACCTGGCACTGGAGCTGATGGGAGATCTCCTGACCAATCCCACCTTCCCGCCGGCCGAGCTGGCCAAGAAGATCCCGGAGGTCCTGGCGGGCATCAAGCGGAGTCAGGAGGATCCCGGGACGGTGTCCTACGAAGCGTTCATGGCCCTGGTCTACGGCTCCCACCCGTACGGGCGACCGACCGAGGGCATCGAGGCCAGCGTTCCGACCATCACGCGAGACGACATCCTCGCGTTCTATCAGGCGTACTACCGCCCCAACCGGGCCATCCTGGCCGTGGTCGGAGACGTGTCGGTGGCCGATCTGAAGTCGCGCCTCCAAGCGCGACTGGGCGGCTGGACCCCGGGGGGGCCGCCCCTCACCAAACCGGCCGCGCCCGCACCGCTTGCGAAGGGCGTGACGAAGACCACCCAGCGGGAGGTCACGCAGGCCGCCATCAATTTCGGCCATCTGGGGATCACGCGGGACAACCCTGACTACTATGCCGTCTACGTGATGAACTACCTCCTCGGGGGCGGGTCCAACTCGCGACTGTCGCAGAAGATCCGCGAAGAGAAGGGCTGGGCGTACGACGTGGGCAGCGGCTTCGCCCCGGGAAAGTACGCCGGGGACTTCAGCGTGACGATGCAGACCAAGAACGAGGTGGCCCAGGACGCCATCGACGCCGCGCTGGCGGAGATCCGGCGCATTCGTGACCAGCCCGTCTCCGCCCAGGAGTTGGCTGACGCCAAGGCCTACCTCACCGGGAGCTTCCCCCTGCGTCTCGACACCTCGGCCAAGGTGGTCGGCATGCTGGCGTCCATCGAGCAGAACGGTCTCGGCCTGGATTACGTGGACCGGTATCCGGCCCTCATCAATGCCGTGACGGCCGCCGATGTCCAGCGGGTAGCCCGGAAGTATCTCGACCCCGAAAAGTATGCGCTGGCGGTGGTCGCAGACCTGAGCAAGGCCAAGCTCAAGCCATAGCGCGGGGGAGCCTTCGGGCAAGGCTGCTCCCGTGCGCCGGCAGGGAGGCAATCCATGAACGTGCCTCGGCAGCTCTTCTTCTGCGGGGCGGTCGCGGTCGGCGTCTTGGGCCTAATGCAATCCGCTGCGGTGCGCGCACAGGAAATCCCGTGCACGGAAGAGATCCGGACGTTTTGTGCCGATGTTCAGCCCGGCGGCGGACGGATCCTGCAGTGCCTCAAGAACAACGAGGCGAAACTGTCCATGGCCTGCGCACAGCGGTTTCACGAGCTGCAGGAGACCGTGAGCGGACCCTTGGGTGCGTGTCGAGACGACTGGGTGGCGAACTGTTACCATCCGCGCGCCTCGGTGGGACGCCAGGAGATGATCCAGTGCCTTCAGGCGAATCAGCCGAAAGTCTCGACCGCCTGTCAGAAGGCGATGCAGGGAATGGGCGGCAAGCAGCGCCAGAAACCAGACCGGATGATGCCGTGAGGCGGCTCCGAGATTCACGCTGAGCCTGGAGCACCCCAGCCCGATCAGAGGATCCCAGGCTCCGCCTGCGCGCTGGAGCGGGCCGCCAAGGGGGCGAAGCCCTCCAAGGACGAGGGCCCGACCCCGCCCACGTTCGAGGGCTGCTTCCCGGTCCGGCAGGCGAGGTCACGGCGTCACATGCGACGGAATCTCTTCATCATCTTTCTCCTGCTTGCCCTGGGGGCCCCCCCGCGGGCCTCCCGCGGCTTCGAGCCCGCATACATCGACACCGGCGTGAATCCCTGCGCGGATTTCTTCCAGTATGCGGTGGGTACCTGGGAAAAGCGCACCACCATCCCGCCAGAATACGCCAAGTACGGCGTGGACCAGGAGGTCGAAGCGCGCACGTTCGCCATTCTGAAAGACATCCTCGAAGGCGCCGCAAGGGACACGTCCGCCCTCCAGGGTTCGGAGCGGCAGAAGGTGGGGGATTTCTTCGCGGCCGGCATGGACGAGACCCGGATCGAGGAGGAGGGGGCGCGCCCCCTCGACCCGTTTCTGACCCGCATTGCCGCCGTCCACAATCGGGAAGCGCTGGCGACCGAGATCGCCTTCCTTCAGGAGATCGGGGCCGGCGTAGCCTTCCGGCTGGAAGTGGGTCCCGACGACCGGAACAGCGCCCGCAACATCCTGGAGATCTCGCAGCACGGCCTCGGCCTGCCGGATCGCGACTACTATCTGAAGCAGGACGTGGAGTCCAAGAGGCTGCGCCAAGAGTATGGAGCGCATGCGGAGCGGATGTTTCGCCTGCTGGGTGACGAGGCATCCACCGCGAAGAAAAACGCCCAGACCGTGATGCGGCTGGAGACGCGACTCGCCCGGGCGTCGATGACCCGCGCGCAAACCGACGACCCCATCGCGACCTATCACAAGATGAGCCGGAGCGCCCTTGCCAAGCACGCTGCCGGCTTTGCGTGGGATGCGTACTTTCATGCCCTGGGGCTGGATGGCGTCAAGACGCTGCTCGTCCGGCAGCCCCTGTTCTTCCGGGATGTGGGCCGGATGGCCCGGGGCGTTCCCCCTGCAGATTGGAGGACTTACCTCCGGTGGCACCTCCTCCGCGCCACGGCCGGCTACCTGAGCGCCCCCTTCGTGCGCGAAGCCTTTGCCTTCAACGGCACGACCCTCGAGGGGATCCAGGCGCCTCCGCCCCGATGGAGGAGGGTGCTGGTCGAGACCGACGTGGCCCTGGGCGAGGCACTGGGCAAGCTCTACGTGGAGCGGGCCTTCAGTCCCCAGGCCAAGGAGAAGGCGCTGGAGCTCGTCGCGAACCTCCGGGCTGCTCTGCGGGCGCGGATCCAGCGGCTCGACTGGATGGGTGGAGCCACCAAGATGCACGCCCTGGCCAAGCTCGATGCGATGCGCGTGAAGATTGGCTACCCCGACGTCTGGCGCGACTACGCCGCCTTGGAGGTCAGCCGGACCTCGTACCTCGGCAACGTCCTGGCGGCCCGGCGCTTCGAGTTTCGACGTAACGTGACCAAGGTGGGCAAAGCCGTGGATCACACCGAGTGGTCCATCACGCCCATCACCAACAACGCCTACTACGAGCCCACCCAGAACGAGCTGGTCTTTCCCGCGGGCATTCTCCAGCCGCCGTTTTTCGACCCCGAAGCGGACGACGCCTTGAACTACGGGAACATCGGCGCCACGATCGGCCATGAGATGAGCCATGGGTTCGACGATGGGGGCCGGAAATACGACGCTCGGGGCAACCTCAGGAACTGGTGGACCACCGCAGATGCAACGGCCTACAGGCAACGAACGGCGCTGCTCGTGAAGCAGTTCGACGCGTTCGAGCCGACCCCCGGCATGCACGTCAACGGCAGGTTGACCCTGGGAGAGAACCTCGCCGACCTCGCAGGCCTCATCGTCGCGTACGACGCCTTCAAGCGCACCCAGGAAGACAGGGCGGCGGTTTCACAGGACGGCTTCACGCCGGAGCAGCGCTTCTTCCTGAGCTACGCGGAGACCTGGCGGTTCAAGCTTCGGGAGGAGGCGCTGCGAGCCCGCCTCCTGACCGACGAGCATGCCCCTCCCAGGTACCGCGTCCTGGGGCCTCTCGCCAATCTGCCGGATTTCGCTGCGGCGTTTGGCTGCAAGGCGGGAGATGCGATGGTCCGCCGCGCCAAGGAACGACCGAACAACTGGCAATCCGATATCGCTCGGTGAGGGGCACGCAGTGGCCCGGAAAGAGATCGCGGTCCGGCCCTGCGACTCACTCGGGCACGCCACCCGCCCGGAACCGAAGTCCCTTCAGAGCGAGAGCCCCAGGTACGGATTCCTCCAGAATGCGGCAGGAGCCAGACAGGCGAGTAGCTTGAGGGCAAAGGAGACTCCGATGGCTTCGAGAATCTCATGGATCGGATTCGGCGTGGGCGCACTGGTTGGCGGGATCAGTCGCGTGACCGTCCTCGCTCTCCATCTTCCTGACAGTCTCGGTGGGAGTTACCCGCTCGCCCTGGTCGCGGGCAGTGTGGGGATCGCCATCGGTGGTATCGCGGGAGGGACCGGGAGAACCCTGCTGGGTGCCGTGGTCGGGGCAGGATTATCCCTCCTGTTCTACCTGAGCAGCCTGATGCTCGTGGGCTTCTTGGCATTCCTCGGGGGCATATCGCTTCCCACCTTTTGGGAGGTACTGGTGGTCGGGGCCATTCCAGGCGCCATCGGCGGAGCGGTGGGGCAGATCGTCACGAAGCGGAAAGGGGCGGAGCGGCTGTCAGGGATTCCTCATCCCCCTTCGTGATCGCCTGGATCGAGACGAAGCACTTCTCCTGGCTCGCCGGGGGTCAGGACCGGTCGCCCGAGACGGGTGGTTCCCGCAGGACGGAAGGGACGCCACGCCAGTCAGGCCCCCGTACGGAGATGAGGCGCGATGGTTTCGAAGAGAAGTCGCAGATGGGCAGTAGCGGCGCAGGTGCTGGCCTGGCCCGCCCTGCTGGTCGGCGTAGCGTGGGGTGCCTTGGCCCTCTGGTTCGACGGGCCCGCCGAGCGCTGGCTGGCCGGTCTGCTTGCCGGCGGTTTTGCCGTGGGCTGCGTGGCCCTGCTGGCCCTCGTGCGGCCTTTCGGCCGCGGGGCGATCGCGGTGTGTCTGGCCCTGGCCGCCGTACTCGCCTGGTGGCTCGCCGTCCCGCCGCGCAACGACCGCGACTGGTCTCCTGACGTGGCCCGGCTGCCTCGCGCCACCATCGCGGGAAACCGGGTGACGATCGAGAATGTGCGGGACTTTGAGTACCGCACCGAGACGGATTTCACCGAGCGGTGGGAGACCCGCACCTACCATCTTGACCGTTTGCGGGGCGTGGACATGTTCCTGTCGTTCTGGGGGCCGACGCTCATCGCCCACACGATTGTAAGCTGGGAGTTCGACGCGGGGCCGCCGCTTGCTGTCTCCATCGAGACGCGCAAGGAGCGGGGGGAATCGTACTCGGCGCTGCGTGGCTTCTTCCGGCAGTACGAGGTGTACTACGTGGTGGCCGACGAGCGCGACGTGATCCGGCTCCGGACGAATTACCGGGGCGAGCGCGTGTACCTGTACCGGCTTCGCCTGCGGCCCGACCGGGCGCGAGCGATCCTGCTCGACTACCTGAAGGAAGTGAATTACCTGGCGGAGCAGCCGCGCTGGTACAACGCCCTCACGCACAATTGCACGACGACCATCCGCCACCACGCCCAGCAGGTGGGCGCAGACCGACCGTGGGACTGGCGCATCCTGGCGAACGGTCGTCTGGACGAGATGGGGTACGAGCGGGGGCAGATCGACACGAGCCTGCCCTTCCCCGAGCTGAAGGCCCGCAGCGACATCACCGGAAAGGCAAAGGCCGCGGACGCAGCACTCGACTTCTCCAACCGGATCCGGGAGGGTTTGCCGGGGATGCGTCCCCACAGTTGACGCGGAGACGTTGCAGTAACCGGCGTGCCCGGCTAGGATTATCAAACCACGGCAGGGAGACGAGAAATGATTGCCATCGGCACGTGTGCGATCGGTCGTGTCGTTCCGCAATGCAGGCTGGCGACATGCGCAATCCTGTTATCGGTCGGCATCTTCGCAGCCCCATCGGCCATGGGTCAGCTCAAGGGCGGACCGCAGAAGACATTCCCCACGCCCGCGGCGGCTGGGAATGCGCTGGCCGCCGCTTACCAGAAGGCAGAACACAAGACGGCGGCCGAGATTCTGGGGGACAAGGCCTGGCGGCTGGTGTTCTCCGGCGATCCGGTCATCGATCGGCACGAGCGCGCCTGGTTCCTCTCGCTCTACAAGGAGGGGCACAAGGTCGTCGCCGAAAGCAAGAGCCGCGCGGTGCTGCAACTCGGCAAGGACGGTCAGCCGTATCCGATTCCGATCATCAAGAAGGGCGCCCGGTGGCGTTTTGATCCCAGCGAGGGTCACGAGGACCTGCTGAGCCGCCGGATCAGCAAAGCCGAGCTGACTGCACTCAACATGGCGGGCGCCTTCGTGGACGCGCAGCGCGAGTACCACCAGCAGGACCACAGCGGCGGCGGCACGCGCGAGTATGCCCAGAGGTTTCGGAGCACACCCGACCGGAAAGATGGCCTCTTCTGGGAGGGAGCGTCGCACAGGGCGGAGGGTCCCATCGCCGCCCTGGCGGAGGCCGCGGCCAAGGAGGGCTACCGGCCCAGCGAGGAAGGCGCGTTGCCTGTCTATCGCGGCTACGTGTACAAGATCCTCACCGCCCAGGGTCCTGGGGCGAGCGGAGGGGCGCGTGAGTATATTGTCAACGGCCGGATGACCGGGGGCTTCGCCCTCGTCGCGTTCCCTGTGCGCTATGGGATATCGGGCATCATGACCTTCCTGGTCAACCAGGACGGCGTGATCTACCAGAAGGATCTTGGTTCCAAGACGGCGGAGGCTGGAGGTCAAATGACGCGCTTCGACCCTGACCAGACCTGGTCCAAGGGCATGGCGAAATGAGCTGGAGTCGACAAGGGGGTGGCCGCATGAGACGCATCGGGTTCCTGACGCTCCTGCCTGTCGCGTGCCTGATCGCTGGTGTGAGTTACGCCCAAGCCCCTGCCAAGCCGCCCGCCAAGTCGGCTGCCCCATCGGGGGAGAAGGAGTATGCGCTGCCCAATGTCGCCAAACGGAAGTGGACCGGCGACCTGGACGGGATGATCAAGCGGCGGCAGATCCGGATCCTCACCGCATACTCGAAGACCTTCTACTTCGTGGACCGGGGGGTCCAGCGCGGCCTGGCCTACGACCTCGGCCAACTGTTCGAGACGGAGCTCAACAAGAAGCTCAAGACCAAGAATATTAAGGTGCACGTCCTGTATGTCCCCGTGGATCGCGACGACATCATCCCGGCCCTGTTGGAGGGGCGGGGAGACGTTGCCATGGCCAACCTGACGATCACGCCCGAGCGCCTCAAGCGGGTGGACTTCGCCAATCCAACGGCACGCAACGTCTCCGAGATCGTGGTCACCGGGCCGGGCGCCGAGCCGATCGCCAGCGTGCAGGATCTCGCCGGCAAGGAGGTCTATATCCGCAAGTCTTCCAGCTACTTCGAGAGCATCGAGAAGCTCAATGCGGAGCTGGCCAAGACCGGCAAGGCGCCGGTGAAAGTCCGGCCGGCGCCGGAGACGCTCGAGAGCGAGGACATCCTGGAGATGGTGAACGCCGGCCTTGTCAAGGTGACCATCGCCGATGAGCATATCGCGGTCTTCTGGAAGCGGGTCTTTCCCAAGCTCAGCCTCCACCCCGAGGTGGCGGTCCGCACCGGCGGTGAGACCGGCTGGATGCTCCGGAAAGACAGCCCGCAGCTCAAGGCGGCGCTGAACTCGTTCGTCGCCCGCTTTCCCGAGGGTTCGGCGAGTCGCAACATGCTGCTGCAGAAGTACCTGAAGAGCACCAAGTGGGCGAAGGAGGCGACATCCAGGGAGGAGATCGCCAAGTTCGAGCGGTTGGTCCAGTTCTTCCAGACGTACGGTGACCGCTACGACATGGACTACTTGCTGATGATCGCGCAGGGGTATCAGGAATCGCAGCTCAATCAGGAAGCCAAGAGCCCGGTCGGCGCGATCGGGGTGATGCAGGTGATGCCGGCGACGGGCAAGGAGCTGGCGGTCGGCGACATCACGCAGATCGAGCCCAACATCCACGCCGGGGTAAAGTACATGCGCTTCATGATGGACCAGTTCTACGCCAACGAGCCGATGGATCGGCTCAACAAGGGGCTGTTCACCTTCGCCTCGTACAACGCCGGCCCGGGGCGCATGCAGCAGCTTCGAAGACTGGCCGCCAAGCGCGGCCTCGAGCCCAATGTCTGGTTCAACAATGTCGAGCGCATCGCCGCGGAGAAAATCGGCCGGGAGACGGTGACCTACGTGTCGAACATCTACAAGTATTATCTGGCGTACCGGATGATCACCGAGCAGCACGGGGAGCGCGAGAAAGCCAAGGAAGCGGTGAAAGAGGGCACAGGCAAGTAGCACGGGGGCGCCTGATGGACACCCGGCGGACAAGCATGCTCGGTGCCATTCTGGTCGGCCTGGGGCTGATGACCGCTACGGACGCGGGGGAGCTGTCAAGCCCTCTGTATTCCCCGGATCATCGGGTCATTTGCAGCCGGGAGCGCGCGGTATGCTACGACGGGATGGCCATGGCACCGGGAGCATGCAGCTCGGGCGCTAGTGTCCGCTTGCCGAGGTGATCCGGTGTCGCCGCGAGACCCGCTGCGGGCAGGTGACCGCTTTCCGCCTGGCCCGTTTCACGAGCCGGTGATGAGGGGCTCAGGAAAACCGATGGGACGACTCGGGCAAGGGCTCCTCGGCCTCTGCGCGTGTTTCATCTTTGCGGTTGCGCCGGCGCTGGCGCAAGACAAGACGCCGCCGGGGAACGCTCCCCCTTCCATACCGGTCCCGGAGATCGCGACGCGGGCGGAGGAGGCCGCTGCCCTCCTGCGCGGCATCGACACGCTGTTGGCCTCCAACACCCACATCGAGGCGATCCGGATGCGCCTGCCGGATGTCACCCACCAGGTGGACACGCGGATCGAGGAGACGAACCAGCAGTTGGAGGCACGCCCGTCGATCGAGGTCCTGGACAGGCTGCTCACGTCCTGGCAACGGATGCGAGGCGAGCTGGCCAAGGCCCTGGACGACCTCACGCAGCGAGCGACTCGCCTCGAGCTGGAACTGGGGCGTCTGTCGGGGGTGCTCGATACCTGGAAGAAGGCCCGGGCGGATGCCCGCACCACAAAGGCGCCGGCACAGGTCCTGGACCGTGTCGACGGCCTCCTGGCCGCCATCCCGGAAGTCCAGGACCGCCTGCGCGCGGAGCGCAGTGTCATCCTGGTGCTCCAGGACCAGCTGGCCCGACAGCTTGCCCGCTGCGAGGATGGGCTGGATCGAGTCGCCGGCTACCGCCAGGGCTACGTCGGAACGCTCCTGACGAGGGATACCCCCCCCATCTGGAGCGGGGAGGCGCAAGAGAAGGCCTGGGCTGACATTGCGGATAACGTCAGGGAGTCGTACACCGCCAGCACCGCGCATCTCCGGGAGTTCTTCCGAGAGGGGTCCGGACGTCTCCCCCTGATGGTGGTGCTGTTCGTCGGGCTGGCACTGTTGCTTCGGAGAGTGCGCCGGCAAACCCACCTCCCGCACCTGGTCGACGAGCGGGGGTTTTCCGTCGAGCTGGTGTTTGCCCGGCCCGTGGCCACCGCCCTGGTGGTCTGTACGCTGATCTTCCTCTGGGCCTACCCGCGAGCGCCCCGGCCTGTCAATGCCGTCGTGTTGCTGATCGCGCTGGTGGCGGTGATCCGGAGCGTCGCACCGCTCGTCGCGCCTTGGCAGGTCCGCTGGCTGTATGGGTTGGGAACACTCTTCCTCGCGGACCGGCTCCGCGGCCTGTTCGCTGTCGCGCCCCAGTTCGAGCGGCAACTCTTCCTCCTCGAGATGTTTGTGGGGGCTGGTGTGATCGGGTGGGTCCTGTACCGGCATCGCGGCGCCCAAGAGCGAGGGCAGGTAGGGAATGGGGGAGTGCAGAGAAGAGTCAATGCGGCGATAGGATTTCTGCTCATGGGATTCACCGTCGCCTTCCTGGCGGGTGCCGCGGGCTACATGAGCCTCGGGCGCCAGGTCGGGTATGGCACCCTGAGCAGCGCCTACGTGGCCCTGGCGCTGGCCGCTGCCGTCCGAGTGGCGTATGCTCTGGTGGTCCTGCTTCTGCGGGTCCGGCCACTCAACCGTCTCCAGAGCATCCAGCGCCATCGCGCGCTGCAAGAGCAGCGAATCCTCGGCCTCCTGCAGGCCCTCGGCGTCATGGGCTGGGCCTGGCTGACCCTCAAAGCGTTCAGCCTCTTGACGCCGGTCGCGGCGACCGTCCGGGGTGCACTCACGGCCAACCTCGCTTGGGGCTCCCTCAGTCTTACCCTCGGGGACGTGCTGGCCTTTGCACTCACGGTGTGTCTGGCGTTCCTGGTTTCACGCTATCTCCGCTTCCTGCTGGAGGAGGATGTCTACCCCCGGACGCCACTGGCGCCGGGAGTGCCCTACGCCATATCGAGCCTGCTGCACTACGTGATTCTCGTCCTCGGTTTCCTCCTGGCGGTGGCGGCGCTGGGCCTTGACCTCACCAAGCTCACGATCATCGGCGGGGCCTTCGGTGTGGGCATCGGCTTCGGACTGCAGAACGTCGTGAACAACTTCGTGTCGGGGCTGATCGTGCTCTTCGAACGGCCGATCCGGGTCGGCGATCCCGTACAGATCGGGGACACCGCTGGAGAGGTGCGGCGGATCGGCATACGCTCGACCACGGTACGGACCTGGGAGGGGGCCGAGGTCATCGTCCCCAACGCGACCCTGGTGTCGGACAGGGTCACCAACTGGAATCCATCCGATCGGATGCGACGGATCGACCTGGCGGTCGGGGTCGCCTACGCCAGTCCCCCTGACAAAGTGCTGGAGGTGTTGCGCGCCGCCGCGAGCGCGGACCCCGCCATCCGCTCGGAGCCACCCCCACTGGCCCTCTTCGTGGGGTTCGGCGAGAATGCCTTGCTCTTTGAATTGCGCGCGTGGACGGGTCGCTTCGGCGAATGGCTGCAGGTCCGGAGTGAACTGGCCCTCAGGCTCCACGGCGCGCTGGGAGAGGCGGGTATCCAGATCGCCTTGCCGCGACGGGAGGTCGTCCTGCGACCAGGAGGCATGGGGGCGCAGGATGAATCACAACCGAATGGAGACCCGTGATCCGCCGGCACCGGAAGGGATTTTCGGCTGGTCTGGTGAAGGATTTCGAGCCGTGCAGGCGGGCTGGCTGCCGCACAGGTGCCACACGCTTGCCGCCGGGGACGCGAGGCAGTGCACGGACGACGCCGGGGACGAGGCCGGAGGACACATGCGGGCACCTGAGATGAAGGGAGGTGTGGACGGGCCGGGGAGGCAACCGGTCGGCCGACGACGAGGGATCGGACTGCTGCCCCGCACGGTCACGCCGGCGGGGACAGTCCTGGTGGCGATCCTGCTCCTCGTGGGATGCGCGAGCATCGGCCCCGCCACGGTGACCCGGGACCGGTTCGACTATACCGGGGCCGTGGCCGAATCGTGGAAGAGCCAGATGCTGCTGAACCTGGTGAAGCTCCGCTACAGCGACACCCCGGTGTTCCTGGACGTGGGGCAGATCGTCAGCGGTTACACGATGCAGAGCACCTTCTCCGCGACAGGGAACGTCTTCAGCACCAGCGGCGTGGTGCCCGGAGTTCCCAACAGCAGCATCGGACTGGGCGCACAGGGCCAATTCACCGACCGCCCGACCATCACCTACGCGCCCCTCATGGGCGAGCGGTTCGCCCGCTCGCTGATGACGCCCATCCCCCCGCCGGCCATCCTGAGCATGATCCAGGCGGGGTATCCCATTGACCTGACGCTGCGGCTGGCGGTGCACACGCTCAACGGCATCCAGAATCGATTCGGCGGGGTCGCGCGGCGGCGGCCGGCCGAACCGGAATTCTACGAGCTCCTGGCGCGGCTCCGGCGGATCCAGGACTCGGGCGCCATCGGTATGCGGGTGCGGCGGGTCAATCGCGAGGAGGCCGTGGTGTTGACCTTCCGGCAGAGGGTCGATCCGGCCATCGGGGCGGACATCCTGGCGGTCCGGCAGTTGCTGGGTCTTGATCCCCAGGGGGGCGAGTTCCGGGTGGTCTACGGGTCCGTGGCCGCGGACGACAAGGAACTGGCCATGCTCACCCGGTCGATCCTGGACATCCTGATCGACTTGTCGTCTTTCATCGCGGTTCCGGAGGCCCACGTTCAGGAGCGGCGGGTCGCGCCGACGGCGGAACGCGAGGTGGGCGCGGGCGGTCCCATCCCTCCACTCGTGCGGATCATCAGTAGCCGCGAGAAGCCGGACGATGCCTTCGTGGCGGTGCCCTACCGGGACCACTGGTATTGGATCGACGACCGCGACATACCGTCCAAGAGCCTGTTCAGTTTCCTCATGTTCATTTTCACCCTGGTGGAGACCGGGGACAAGGGAGCACCTCCCATCGTGACGATCCCGGCCGGATAGCGGTGCGCCCCCGGAGGGGCGGAGACCCGAGGCCGGCACAGAGATGCAAGACACACACACTCAGCCGGGGAGGAACTGACCATGAGCGTGGAAAGAGCGGGCGCCGAGATGGCGCGCCTGGCAGAAGCGCGGGAGCGGAACGTGCCCTGGAGGAAATGGGGTCCCTACCTGAGCGAGCGTCAGTGGGGCACCGTGCGCGAGGACTACAGCGAGAACGGCGATGCCTGGAACTACTTCAGCCACGATCAGGCCCGCTCGCGAGCCTATCGCTGGGGCGAGGACGGGCTGGCGGGGATCTCCGACGACCGGCAACTGCTGTGCTTCGCCCTGGCCCTCTGGAACGGCAAGGACGCCATTCTCAAGGAGCGCCTCTTCGGACTCACCAACAGCGAGGCGAACCACGGCGAGGACGTCAAGGAGTACTACTTCTACCTGGACAGCACGCCGACCCACTCGTACATGAAGTACCTCTACAAGTATCCCCAGGCGGCCTACCCGTACGTCGAGCTGGTGGAGACGAACCGCCGGCGGTCCCGGCAGGAGATGGAGTACGAGCTGCTCGATACCGGCGTCTTCGAGGGCGACCGCTACTTCGATGTCTTCGTGGAGTATGCGAAGGGGGGCCCGGAAGACGTCCTGGTGCGGATCACCGCGGCCAACCGGGGACCGGAGGCGGCCGAGCTGCACCTGCTGCCGACGCTCTGGTTCCGCAACAACTGGTCGTCGTGGATCTCGAAACCTGCCGAGAAACCGCGACTTGAACAGATCGAGGGACCGCCGGGCACGAGGGCGATGGCGGCGGTGCATCCGGAACTGGGCACCTACTCTCTATACTGCGACGGGGAGGCGCCGCTGCTCTTCACCGAGAACGAGACCAACAACGCCCGGCTCTTCCCGGAGTACCCGAACGCCAGTCCCTACGTGAAGGACGGCATCAACAACTACGTGGTCGAGGGGCAGCAGGCGGCCGTGAACCCTGAGCGGCGCGGCACCAAGGTAGCGGCGCACTATCGGCTCATGGTCGGCCCCGGTCAGTCGGCCACGGTGCGCCTGCGCCTCACCACCCCGGGCCCAGCCGGACAGAGCACACGAACAGCGGGCAAGACCCCCGCCTTCGGCCCGGAATTTGACGAGATATTCGGCACTCGCCTGCGGGAGGCGGACGAGTTCTACGCCTCGGTGATCCCGGCTTCGCTCGATGCCGATGCGGCCAACGTGATGCGCCAGGCGCTGGCCGGCATGCTCTGGTCCAAGCAGTTCTACTACTACGACGTGGACCGGTGGCTGGAGGAGCGCGGCGCGGATCCGTTCAAGCCGATGCTGCGCGCCGCCCCCCGCAACCAGCACTGGCACCACATGTACAACGCCGACATCATCTCGATGCCGGACAAGTGGGAGTACCCCTGGTATGCGGCCTGGGACCTGGCATTCCACGTCCTCGCGCTGACGCTGGTGGATGAGGACTTCGGCAAGCAGCAGCTCGACCTGATGCTCCGGGAGCACTACCTGCACCCGAGCGGGCAGCTTCCCGCCTACGAGTGGAACTTCGGCGACGTCAACCCGCCGGTGCATGCCTGGTCCACCATTTTCACGTACCGGCTGGAGAAGCTCCGGCGAGGCCGGGGCGACCTCGACTGGCTGGAGCGTTCCTTCCACAAGCTGCTGCTCAACTTCACCTGGTGGGTGAACCGCAAGGACCGGGCCGGCAACAATGCCTTCGAGGGCGGCTTCCTGGGGCTGGACAATATCGGCGTCTTCGACCGCAGCGCGCCGTTACCGACCGGGGGGTACCTGGAACAGGCTGACGGTACCGCCTGGATGGCGCTCTTCTGCATGAACATGCTCGAGATCGCCGCGGAGTTGACGCTGCATCGGCCCGCCTATGCCGACATGTCCCTCAAATTCGCCGAGCATTTCCTCTGGATCGCGTCGGGGATGCTCCACGCCGGCGAGGACACCGGGATGTGGGACGAGGAGGACGGCTTCTTCTACGACGTGCTCAAGCTGCCGGACGGCCGATCCCAGCGTCTGAAGGTGCGTTCCATGGTGGGGTTGCTTCCGCTGTGTGCGGCCACCGTCTTCGAGGGGGAGATCCGGAGGAAATTTCCGGAACTGGGCCAACGCCTCCGCGATTTCCTGGAGGCTCGACCCGAGCTGACGGCCTTCATCCATGACCCGATCAGGCCTGGTCATTCGGGCCGGTTGCTCGGCGCGGTCTTGAACGAAACCAAGCTCCGGAGGGTGCTGGCGAAGATGCTCGACGAGAACGAGTTCTTGAGTCCCTACGGCATCCGCGCCCTCTCCCGCTACCATGCAGAGCATCCGTATGTGTTCCACGTGGGGGGGCAGGAGTACCGGGTGTCGTACCTGCCGGCGGAGTCGGACACGGGCATGTTCGGCGGCAACTCCAACTGGCGGGGGCCCATCTGGATGCCCGTCAACGGCCTGATCATCCGGGCCCTGCTGCAGTACCACGCGTACTACGGCAACGACTTCACCGTCGAGTGTCCCACCGGCTCCGGGCGGCGCATGAACCTGTATCAGGTCGCCGAGGAGATCACGCGCCGGCTGACCAGCATCTTTCTGCGGAATCCGTCGGGCCGGCGGCCGGTCTACGGCGGCATCCGGAAGTTCCAGGAGGACTCCCACTGGCGTGATTGCCTCCTGTTCTACGAGTACTTCCACGGCGACAACGGGGCCGGCATCGGGGCGAATCACCAGACCGGATGGACTGGCATCATCGCCCGGGGGATGCATCTGTTTGCGACCACCACGGCCGAGCAGGTCCTCGAGCTCGGCAAGCTCGCCGCTCTCGTGGAAGTCGAGCCGGCCCAGCCGGCTGGGGCCAAGAGTGCAGCGAGCGGCCCCAAGCCCTAGCGGGCAGCGCTGACACGTGTGGACGATGCTGCTTGTGGTCGCCATTCTGACCATCGGGCCGGCGTCGGCCGCCGACGCCGGCGAGGCGGGGGTCCCGCCTGCCATGCGCTTCTTCAACCGCGATATCGTCACCTTCAGGGCCACCTACTTCGGCATCCCGCCGGCCGGCCGCGCCACGCAAGGCGTCCAGCGCATCCGCCATGTCCTTGCCAAGGACGGGCCGGGCTCGGTCAAGATGTTCCAGACGGCCGAGGGCCTCAACGTGACCATCGACGGGGCCTATGTGTTCAGGATCCTCGAGGGCGACCTCGATGCCGAGGACGGTCAGACATTCGACCAGGCGCGCGTGGTCGTGGGGAAGCGGCTGGAGGAAGCCGCCGCGGCCGCCCGGGAATCGCTGCGGGGCCGCGAGCTCGCCCGGGCAATAGGGTTTGGCTCGGCCGCGACACTCGGCCTCTGCCTCGTCGTCTGGGTCCTGGCCCGAGCCCGGCTGCGGATGGGGCGATGGGTCGACAGCCGCCTCGCCCGCCGACTCCACCTGGGGCAGGAAGAGCATGCGGCGATCCTCCGTCTGTTCCGGCCGCTCGGCGGCGTCGCCTTCGTCACGGCGATCGCGGTGCTCGTCGAGGAGTGGCTGCGTTTCGTGTTCGGCCAGTTCCCCTTCACGCGGCCGTGAGCAGATCAGCTGACCGACTACCTCGTGGGAATCGCCGAGCAGGTGGGGGCGGCCATGCTCGACGCCGTCCCCGGCCTGTTGATGGTGGCGATCATCGCCAGCCTGGCCCAGCTCGCCAGCAGGATTCTGCGAATTGCCGCGCGGGCGATCGAGGCGGGCCGCCTTCGGTTTTTCGGGATCGACGCCGACGTGGTGCGTCCCGCCCGGCAGCTCATCACGGGGGTGGTCTGGCTCTTCGCGCTGGCCATGGCGTATCCCTATCTGCCCGGGTCCAGCAGCGAGGCCTTCAGGGGGCTGAGCGTCCTCGTCGGCCTGATGCTGTCCCTCGGGGCGTCCGGCCTGGTGAGCCAAGCGGCCGGCGGCTTCATCCTGACCTTCTCGCGCATGCTGCGGGCCGGCGACTGGGTGCGCGTCGGAGAGGTCGAGGGCGGCGTGATACACGTGGGGCTCTTTTCCACCAAGGTCCGCACCCCCCTCGACGAAGAGGTGGGTATCCCCAACAGCGTGATCCTGGCCAGCGTCACGCGGAACTTCTCGCGGCCCGCGTCGTCCGAGGCGTCGATGCTCGAAACCTCGGTCACCATCGGCTACAACGCGCCCTGGCGCCAGGTCCACGCCATGCTCCTGGAGGCGGCGGCCCGGACGCCGGAGATCGAGCGCGAGCCGCCCCCCCACGTCCTGCAGACCGCCCTCTCCGACTTTTACGTGCAGTACTCGCTCCGGGTGCGGCTCCGGAACCAGCTCCGGCGCGCCGCGGTGCTGAGCGCGCTCCACGCCAACATCCAGGACATCTTCAACGCGCACGGGGTGCAGATCATGTCGCCCCACTACCTGTCCGATCCGGATGTGCCGGTGGTCGTCCCGAAAGAGCGGTGGTTCGCGCCTCCGGCCAGCAAAGAGACGGGGCGGGCGGGCGGCGATGGTCCGCCCCTGTCCCCCTGAGGGCTCTGCCCGGCGCACGGGGGGGCTGACGCGAAAGGAGCGGCCGAGATGGCCAAGCCCCTGTATCCCGCCCTCTACCAGATCAACACGCGCGTCTGGCTGACGGAGCTGTCCCGGACCCTGGGCCGGCCGGCCACGCTGGATGACATCCCGGACGCCGAGCTGGACCGGGTGGCCGGGATGGGGTTCGACTGGGTGTGGATGTTGAGCGTCTGGCAGACGGGACTGGCCGGACAGCGGGTGTCGCGCGGCAACCCCGGATGGCGACGGGAGTTCGAGGAGACGCTGCCGGACCTGCGCGAGGAGGACATCGCCGGCTCCGGGTTTGCCATCACCGGCTACACGGTGCCTCCCGGCCTGGGCGGGGATGGGGCGCTGGCCCGGCTCCGCGCGCGCCTCAAGCAGCGCAGCCTACGGCTGCTGCTCGACTTTGTCCCCAACCACACCGGCCTGGATCACCCCTGGGTGCGGGCACATCCCGAGTACTACCTCCCCGGCAGCGCGGAGCAGCTTGCGGCCGCGCCCCAGAACTACTGCCGGGTCGAGCTGCCCGGTGGGCCGGGGGTGTTGGCCCACGGCCGCGACCCCTCCTTCTCCGGCTGGCCCGATACGCTCCAGCTCGACTACAGCAATCCCGCCACGCAGGAGGCCATGATCGGAGAGCTGCTCAAGATCTCCGGGCAGTGTGACGGGGTCCGGTGCGACATGGCGATGCTCGTCCTGCCGGAGGTCTTCGAACGAACCTGGGGCCACCGTGCGCTCCTGTTCTGGCCCGGGGCGACCCAGCGCGTGCGCGAGCGGGTGCCGGGCTTCTGCTTCATGGCCGAGGTGTACTGGGACCTGGAATGGACGATGCTGCAGCAGGGCTTCGATTTCGCCTACGACAAGCGCCTCTACGACCGCCTGCGCGAGGGGCACGCGCGGCCGGTGCGCGAGCACCTGTACGCGGACCTCGACTACCAGGACAAGCTCGCCCGGTTCCTGGAGAACCATGACGAGCGCCGGGCCGCCGCGACCTTCGCTCCCGGCAAGCACGAGGCCGCGGCCGTCATCACGTATCTGACGCCTGGCCTGCGCTTCTTCCATCAGGGGCAGGTCGAGGGCCGGAGGAAGCGTATCTCGCCGCACCTGGTCCGGGCGCCGCTGGAGCCGATGGACAAGACGCTGCAGCAGTTCTACCATGCGCTCCTGGCGGTGCTCCGGCAGCCGATCGTCAGGGACGGCCAGTGGCAACTCCTCGAATGCCGGCCGGCCTGGGACGGGAACTGGACGTGGAATGGCTTCATCGCCTGGTCCTGGCAGGGGGGGGAGGGCCGACGCCTCCTGGTTGCGGTGAATTACGCGCCGACCCAGGGCCAGTGCTACGTTCGACTGGCGTCTGCCGAGCTGATCGGCTGTGCGGTGCGGCTCATGGACATGCTGGGGGCTGCCAGCTACGATCGCCATGGAGACGAGCTCGCCTCACAGGGCCTGTATCTCGACATGCCACCCTGGAGCTACCACGTCCTCGAGGTGACCGCACTGCGATGATCTTCTCCGGCGGTTCTGCGAGACGGCAGCAGGGCTCAGATCGGGGCGTGGCTCCGTGCCAACGAGAGTAAGCGGTCGCTACGTGATCGCCCGGCCATGAAGCAGGTCTCGACGGGCGGGACCCGAGGGGCGCCCGCCCGGTATACGCTCCGTTGCGAGGGGGAGAGACCGCTGTGATTGCCGACGAAGGGGCCGAACGCCGTCGAAGCATCGCGCTCTGGCTGATCCTCGCTACCCTCACCCTGGTCCTGGTCGTCCTGGGCGGGCATTTCCTGGAACCCTCGCCGCCCAAGAAGATCGTGCTGGCGGCCGGGCAGGTGGACGGGGGGTACTACACATTCGGGCGGGAGTATCAGAAGCGCCTTGAACGGCTCGGCCTGAGCGTGGAGGTCGTCGCGACCAACGGTTCTGTCGAGAATCTCCATCGCCTCGTGGACGGGCGAGCCGATGTTGCCTTCGTCCAGGGGGGGACCGCTCCGCTGGTGCAGGATCCGGGCGAGACGCTGCGCGGGCTTGCCTCCCTCTACGCCGAACCGCTCTGGGTATTCTACCGCGGACGCCTGGCGTCAGAATCCTTGTCCGCTCTGCGAGGCCGGCGGATCTCCATGGGTCCGCGAGAGAGCGGAACCGAAGCCGTCACAAGGGTCCTCCTCGCGGAGCACGGCTTCGACCTCAGCAGCCCGCTGCTCGTCAACCTGACCACTAAGGAGGCTTCCCGGCAATTGGTCGACGGCGAGCTGGGCGCGGCGTTCGTTGTCACCTCGGACCGTGACCCCGCCATCATGGAGCTCCTGCGCCAACCCGACGTGGGGCTGCTCAGCGTTCCCCGGGCCGTGGTCTATACACGGAAGTTCCGCTATCTGACCACCATCAGGCTCAACCAGGGGTTGCTGGATCTGAAGGACGATATCCCGCGCGAGGACAAAACGCTGCTGGCGCCCACGGCAATGCTGGTGGCTCGGACCGACACTCACCCACGGGTGGTCGAGCAGATCCTCAAGGTGGGTCGCGCGATCCATTCCCCGGGGGGTCTCCTGGATACCCCGCTACGTTTTCCATCCTTGGAAGGCATCGATCTCCCCGTTCATGAGACGGCCCAGACCTATCTCACCTCGGGCGAGTCATTTCTCTCCGGCCTCCTCCCGTACTGGGCCCTGCGCCGGGCCAGCCAATTGCGGCCCCTCATCCTGCCCCTGCTCGCGGTCTGGCTGCCCTTCCTGAGAGTCCTTCCGGCGATCTCGATGTGGCGGGCGGGTCGCTGGATGAAGCATTTCCATGCATCCCTCAACCGCGTGGAGGGGGTTCTGACCCGGGCGGAAAGCCGGGACGAGCTGAAGGTGGGACTGCAGACGCTGGACAAGTTGCGGAGCGACATGGACGCTACCTTGCGCAGCCTCTCCGGGCAGCGTCTGCGGGACGCGTCATACTTGCGGCTTCACCTCTCGCTGCTCCACCATCAGACCCTCGAGCGGCTGCTGCGCACGCAGAGGGATTCGGGGGATTCAGGTCGGTAAGGTGAGGCCCTGGACGGATTCCGATAGGACTAAGGTCCAATAGACAGCCGCACCCGGCAATAGATAAGCTCGCCTCCGGAGAATGTCCCCGCCGCCAGCCCGATGGCTGATCGCCGACAACGGCAGGGAACATCAATCCCACGACGGGCTCAACCCAGCAGTAGCATCATGCGAACGTATCACTTGCCGGTGCACATCGGCGGCGGGAGGACGAGCATGAAAAGGCTTGCCGCGTTCGTGATCATCCTGGGCTTGGGCCTGGGATTGCTGAGCGGTTGCGCCTCATCGGCCTCCGGTGGTTGGACGAAGCCGGGGATGACTGATGACCAGCTAAAACGGGACACGTCGGACTGTCTCACCCAATCGACCAGGATGGTGTCGGGCATCGAGGGGACCCGCCAGGTGGTGGATCAGCCCCGCTACCGGAGTTGCATGGCCGGCCGCGGCTACACGGTGGCCCCGGCGAAGTAGCGCTTCTGATTGGCCATCGCGATTCTGCAATGTGGCGGTGCGGCTCGCGCACTTCATCCGTACGCCGGTGTTGTCGATCCTGAGCACATCCGTATCGGGAATGACCCCGAGACGGGATAGGAGGCGCAATGAAGCGATCCTTGGGCGTGGTGCTTGCAGTGGTCTCAGCTATTTCCCTCACGGTGGATATCGCTCCTGCTCAGGACCGGGCCGAAATGATGGCGAGACTCCTCCGCACGAACCTTGCTTCCAAGAAGACGGAGATGATGTCGAAGGCCTTGCTGCTCACCCCCGCCGAGGGAGCGGCATTCTGGCCCGTATACAAGGAATACCAAGTTGAACTGGCCCAGCACACCGAACAACTCCAAGCCCTCATCAAGGATTATGTCCAGAACTATCGAACCCTGGACGACGCGAAGGCCCGGGAATTGATGGACAAGTCCCTGGAGGTGCAGGAGCAGCGACTGAGCCTGTTGCGAAAATATGCCGGGAACCTGGCAAAGGTCTTGCCACTCAAGCAGGTTGCGAAGTTCTACCAGGTGGAATCCCAGATGCTGCGGTTGATGGATCTTCAAATTAATATGGAGCTTCCATCCCTGGAGTAGTCGAAGGGATTTGCACGGGACCGCGAAATGGATGCGGCCGCGGGACGATCGTGTGGGGTGCGACCAGCAGTCTTGCCGTGTGCCCACCGCGCATTGCTGTGGACAACGCCCTGGATCCGGGCGTCACGGTTTTGCCTCTGGCTCCTTGCCTGCACCCTCGTCCTGCTCGCCTTCCCCTCGCCTCTCCAGGCGGCCAGCACGATCCGCGTCGGGACGTATCCGGACGAGCCCCTCGTCTTTCGCGACGCCCAGGGTCTTCCCCAAGGGATCTACATCGACCTCTTGGAACATGTGGCAAAGGAGCAGGGGTGGACGCTCCGGTATATCGAGGGGTCCTGGGAGGAGTGCCTTCGACGCCTCCAGCGGGCGGAGATCGACCTGCTCGTTGCCATCGGCTACTCGGTCGAGCGCAGCCGGCAATTCGACTTCAACGGCCAACCGGTGGCAGTGAACTGGGGCCAGGTGTACATCCGGACCGACTCGCCCATTCAGTCTCTGCTGGATCTCACCGACCGGACGCTGGCCGTGCTCCGAGGAGACATCTACTACGAATCGCTGAAGAGCATGCAGGGCCTCCTGAAGGTGTACCCGAGGTTCGTCGAGGTCGATACCTACGGGGAAACCCTGCAACTCCTGGCCAGGGGGAGAGCGGACGCAGCCCTGGTGCCGCGGCTTTTCGGCGCCTTTCACGAGCGGCAGCTCCGCATCCAGAAGAGCACGATCATGTTCAGCCCGACGGAGCTGCGCTTTGCTGCCCCGAAGGGGAAGCAGCGGGAGTTGCTCGCCGCCATCGACCGCTCCCTGACGGCGATGAAGGCCGACAAGCGCTCCGACTATTACCGCTCGCTGAACATGTGGATCGAGGGGGTCCAGACCCTCGTCTTTCCGAGGTGGCTCAACCCACTCTGGGTGGTCGGGGGTGTGGCAGCCACGGGCCTGTTGATCGTGGGGATGAACCTGCTCTTGCGGCGACAGGTCCGGTTGCGGACGGAGGCGTTGCGCGAGAGCCTGGCGGCGCAGGCACGGACCGCCAGCGAGCTGCGGTTCGCTCGCGACATCCAGATGAGCTTCGTTCCCAAGCAGTATCCAGCCGTTCCTGGCTACGAGATTCACGGGACCCTTCAGCCAGCCCGGGAGGTGGGGGGCGATTTCTATGACTGCTTTCCCCTGGATGATGACTGCCTCTGTATCCTCCTCGGGGATGTCTCGGGCAAGGGCGTGCCGGCCGCCCTGTTCATGGCGGTGACCAAGACGCTGCTTTCCGCGACCGCTCTCGCGATCCATTCGCCGGCTCCCATCCTGACGAGGGTAAACGATAGACTTTCCGTCAATAACGACGCATGCATGTTCGTCACCGTGTTCTGCGGCATCCTGGACGTCCCGTCGGGGCGGATTGTATATACGAACGCAGGCCACAACCCGCCGGCCGTCCTCCGCCATGCAGGCGGGGTCGAGCTGCTGGAGGCGGGGCGCTCGCCGGCCCTGGGTATTGAGGAAGGACTGGAGTACGAGATGTTCGATGCGAAACTCGATCCCGGGGACTGTCTCTTCCTGTACACGGACGGTGTGACCGAGGCCATGAACGGGCAGGAGGAGATGTTCTCCGAGGATCGGCTGCGCGTCGAGCTGTCCGCGGCCTCCGTGGGCTCCGCGAGGGATCTGGCGACCGCGATGCTGCACAAGGTCGCGGCGTTTTCCGGCGACGTCCCTCAGGCAGACGATATTGCCGTGCTGGTGCTCCGCCGCCAGCCGGATCGGGGGACGGAGTCGTGATTGCCCGGTTCCGCCTCAAGACGCAGCTCGCGGAGCTGGCGCGGCTCGCAGGGGAAACCAGTCGGCTGGGGGCGGCGCAGCACCTGCAGGAGGAAATCATCGGTCATCTGAATCTGGTCCTGGAGGAGGTGGTCTCGAACATCATCCGACACGGGTACGGAGGACGGGAGGATGGCGAAGTGTCGCTGGCCATCCGCTTTGCACCCGAAGCGATTGCGGTGACGGTGGAGGATCAGGGGATGCC
>DATIFO010000140.1:0-81478 GCA_035455275.1 Methylomirabilis sp. (SeqCode)
GGCGCTATACATCACCATGTGGGTCAGGTGCAGGTGACCGGTGAGGGAGATGTACTTCTGCACCTCGTAGAACTTCGCCTTGTAGATGTTGGAGAGCGGATTCTCCTGGCCGTCCACCACTTTCTGCTGCATGGCAGTGTACAGCTCCCCGAAGGACATGGCCACCGGGTTGGCCCCCATGTACTTCAGGGTGTTCAGATGGTACTTGGCCTGGGGGGTTCGAATCTTCAGGCCCTTCAGGTCGGCCGGGGTGTTGATCGGCCGCACGTTGTTGGTGATGTGGCGCAGGCCAGCCTCGTAATATCCTAGGAGCTTCACGCCGTGTTTCTCCACGTGGCCGCGGATCTCCTCCCCCATCGGCCCATCGAACACCTTGTAGGAGTGCCAGCTATCCCGGAAGAGGTAGCCGCTCTCGATGACGTTCAGGATCGGCTCGTAGGAGCCGAAGAAGCCCACCGTCACCCAGGTAATCTCCAGGGTGCCGTTCCGCATGTTCTCCACCATGGTTCGCTGGTCGCCGAGCTGTCCGTCGGTGAAGACCTGCACCTCCAGGCGATCGCCGGCCTTCTTCTCCACCAGCTCCTTGATCTTGCGGGCGCCGATGTTCTCCGGATGGTCCGGCGCGACCCCCGTCCCGATCTTGATGACGAGCTTCGAGGCCGCCTCGGCCGGGCCGGTCCACGGGGAGAGGACCCCGAGGAAACCGATGGTCAGGACGGCCACACCCACCCACCGCACGACTGTTCGCATGACGCTTGCCCTCCTTGAATACGTTCCGTGAAGAAACCCAGGCCCCCAATGAATTGTCGCAACCTCCCCCGCTTCACCTCCTCCAAGTCCGCCGGGCCCCTCACGGGAATCGGGCGGGCCGACGCACAAACAGCTTGGGATCGTGGCTTGGAAGCACCTGGTCGGCCTCCCGGGCGATCCGCTCCAGGGACGCCATGCAGTCGATCGTGGAAGTGTGGATTCCGGGCGGAATCCGCTTCTCCAGGTTCTCGTACCACAGGACCGCGTCGCCGGCGACGCAGTACCGCCCGCCCGCAGTCTCCACAACCACTGACTGGTGGCCCGGGGTGTGACCCGGCGTCGCGATCACCCGGACCCCGTCGGCGACTTCGGCGTCCCCGTCCAGCAGTTCGAACCGGGTCCCCTGGTAATCCGGGGTGATCCCCAGACTGGGGGCGAAGTAGCCCGTGGCGTCGAAGGCGGTCGGCGCCAGGGCGTAGCGCATCTCCTCTCGCTGGACGAAGAAGCGAGCCATCGGGAACATCCGGTTGTTCCCGGCGTGGTCGTAGTGCAGGTGGGTGTGGATGACGATGGAGATCTCCTCCGGACGGGCACCGGCGGAGGCCAAGGCCGCCTGAAGTTCCTGCGCGGGGCTGCGCGTGATCTTCCGCCGCCGGATCTGCCATGTCCGCTCCACCGAGAGGAAGCTGGTGTCCACCAGGATCTTCTCGGGCCCCTCGATCAGCGCCACGGTGACGGGGATCTGGATCGTCTGGCCCATGTCCGTCAGATAAGTCATCGCCCCCTTGTCCTGGGTCTGGGTCCCCGTGTCCAGCATGGTGATCGTCCACAGAGCCATGACGACCTCTACCAATACGCAAAGGGCAGAGCGTAACTCGAATCCCGGTTACGCGTATTGTATCCTACGTCCAACGCGTTGCGCTTTACGGCTTGCAGTCTCTCCTACGGCACCTGGGCACCAGAGACGACGCGCGGCGTCCCCTCCGCCGTGTATCCCCCGTCCACGTAAAGCACGGCCCCGGTGATGTACCGGGCGGCGTCGGAGCCCAGGAAGGCTACGGCCCGGCCGATATCCTCGGGCTCGCCGATCTCGCCCCACGGCACGCGTGCCAGCACGGCCTGGCGCAGCGCGATGTCCTCCGGCTTGCTGCTCTTGTAGAGGGGGATGTTGATCTCGGTGCTGATGGTGCCCGAGGCCACCACGTTGACGTTGATCCGGTGAGGGGCCAGCTCCACGGCGAGCTGCTTGCTGAACATGTCGATGGCTGCCTTGGTTGCGCAATAGGGTCCGAGGGACGCCTTGGCGACCCGGCCGTGAATTGAGGAGATGCTGATGATCTTCCCGCCCCCACCGCGCTCGACCATGTGCCGGCCGACCAGACGGGAGCAATGGAAGCAGCCGTAGAAGTTCGTGCGGACCACCCGATCCCACTCCTCCAGGGGAATGTCCAAGATCGCCTTCCGGCTGACGATCCCGGCGTTGTTCACCAGGATGTCGATCCGCCCGAACCGCTCCAGCGTCGCAGCCACCAGCCGCTCCGCGTCCGCGTAGCGCCCGACGTCGCCCTGGATGGCCAGAGCCTCGCCGCCGGCCTGCTGAATTCTCTGAACAACCTCGGCAGCCGCATCCGCGCGGTTCATGTAGTTGACGGCGACCCGCGCCCCCTCCTGAGCCAGCGTGAGCGCGATACCCCGGCCGATCCCCCGGGCGCCGCCGGTGATCAAAGCCACTCGATCCTTCAACCGGAGATCCATATGGCCCCCTAACCCATCCAAGAGCGGTCGGCTGTTCGACCGTTCGGCGGTTCGGCGGTTCCGGTACAGCCGAACTGCCGAACGCCTTTGTACTTCCTACGTCTGCATCCCCCAGCGGCGCACGGTGCGCAGCTCGATGTTTCGGAAGACCAGGTTCTCCACGGCGAGGCCGATGAGGATCACGCAAAAGAGCCCTGCGAACACGCTCGGCACCTCGAGCTGATTCTTGTTCTCGTAGATGAACCACCCCAAACCCCCCTGGCCGGAGCTGACCCCGAAGACCAGCTCCGCCGCGATGAGGGTGCGCCAGGCGAAAGCCCAGCCGATCTTCAAACCGGTCAGGATGCTGGGGAAGGCGGCCGGAATGAGGATCTGGAAGATATAGCCTACGCTGCGCAATCCACAGTTCTGCCCGACCATGCGCAGTGTGTTGGAGACGGCCCGGAAGCCGGAATGAGTGTTCAAGGCGACGGGCCAGAGCACCGAGTGGACCATCACGAACATCAGGCTGGGGTTCCCCAGACCGAACCAGAGCAGGGCCAGGGGCAAGAGGGCGATGGCGGGCAGGGGGTTGAACATGGCGCTCAGGGTCTCCAGCAGGTCCGTGCCGATCCGGGTGCTCACGGCGCAGGCCGTGAGGAGGGCGGCCAGCACGATCCCGGCGGAGTAGCCCAGGATGAGCACGCGGATGGAATACGCCGTTCGACCGGGCAGGACGCCGCCGACGATCCCCTCCCAGAAGGCCTGGAGGGTCGCGCTGAAGGTGGGGACCAGGAGCGGGTTGTTGATCAGGCGGGCGTAGCCCTCCCAGGTGAACGCCAGCAGCAAGAGGAGGAGCGTCTTGCGCAGCCCTCCGCTGTTCCAGGCCCGCTCCCAGAGAGTGAGCGGCTGCTCCACCACACCGAAGGCGTCCGGGGCGATCGGCATCCCGGTCCGTTCCGGCCGCAGGACGGGCGGTGCAGGCTGGATCATGGCTCCCTCCCCCCCGGCGGGACGCGCTCGTCCTCGACCCGGTCGGTGAAGAGCATGCGGTGAATCCGATCCTCCAGGGCTTTGCGTGCCGCCGGGTCCCCATCGCCGGGGGGCAGGCCGTTCAGCTCAGCCTTGACCTGGCCCGGGTGGGGGGAAAGCAGCAGGACGCGGCTCCCCACCAGGATGGCCTCTGGGATGGAATGGGTGACGAACAGCACGGTGAATCGGGTCTCCTCCCAGAGGTGGAGGAGTTCTTCCTGCATCTTCCGACGCGTCAGGGCGTCCAGGGCCCCGAAGGGCTCATCCATCAGGAGGATCGCCGGCTCCATGGCCATCCCCCGGGCGATGGCCACTCGCTGCTTCATGCCCCCCGAGAGAGTGTGAGGATAGGCGTCGGCGAACTTGCCCAGCCCCACCATCTCGATGTAATGGCGGGCCCGCTCCTCGGCGGCCCGCCCCGCCAGCAGGCCGCTTGCCGTGAGGGTGAACAGGACGTTCTGCCGAACAGTTTTCCAGGGGAGGAGCTGGTCGAACTCCTGGAAGACCATCATCCGGTCCGGCCCGGGTTTGCGGATGGGCGCGCCCCCGAGCCGGATCTCCCCCTCCACGGGGGCGAGGTAGCCCCCCACGGCCTTGAGCAGGCTGGACTTCCCGCAGCCGGACGGACCGAGGAGGACGAAGCGATCCGAGCGCTGCACCTGGAAGTCCACCCGGTAGGTCGCGGTGACGAGGCGGTCGCCCGTCTTGTACTGCAGTGTCACACCCCGAACATCGAGCAGCGGAGTCGGCGAGGACTCCAAGACCGTGCCCCCCTCACTTGCCGGGTGCGGGGAAGAGCAGGTCGTTCCAGGATTCCGGCTTCACCTTGATCGACCCGATGGTGTGCATGAACTGGATCATGCGCATGTCTCCCTCGGGCCGTTGGTTGAAGTTGTACTCTCCCGAGGCATGCATGATCTTCAGGATCTCGTCCGTCGAGCTCTTGTCCTTGGTCATCCGGATGTACAGCTCCGCCGCCGCCCGCTTGTCCTTGTTGATGATGTCCGTCGCCTCCTGCATGGCGGCGAGATAGGCGGCGTACGCCTTGGGATTGGCGGCGTGGAACTTGGTGGTGGTCGCCAGGATGTTGAAGTTGATCTGGCCGCCCAGGATTTCTGTGGAGCTGACGAGCTGGCGGATCCCCGGCCTGTCCAGCTCCTTCTGGAGGAATGGGGAGGAGGCGAAGTGGCTGCCGACCTCGCCGGCGCCGGACAGGAGCGCCGCCATGGCGTCCGGGTGGGTCATGGACACGGTGAGCGAGTCGAGCTTGGTGTAGTTGGCCTGCCCGAACTGTTTGGCCGCCGCCATCTGGAGGAGAATGGCCTGGTTGGACACGCGGACCGCCGGCACGGCGATCTTGTGCTTCTCGGTGTAGTCGGCGATGGTCTTGACGCCCGCCTCCCGGGTCACCAGGGCCAGGGGGAGGAAGTTGAAGCCGGCAGCACCCTTCACCTCGACCGGGGTGCCCTTCGTCTTGGCCCAGATGATGGCCAGGCCGTTCGTCCCCAGGGAGGCGAAGTCGAGGTTCCCCGAGAGGAGGGCATCGTTCATCACGTCGCTGGAGCGGAAGGTGGACCAGCTCACCTTGATATCGCCCAGGCCGGTCGCCTTGGCGTGCTTCTCGACCAGCTTCATATCCTCCATCACCATCATCTGGAGATAGCCGAGGCCGTACTGCCTGGCCACGCGCAACTCGCTGGGCTCGGCCCCGGCCGCGCCGGCCTGCAGCATCATCCCGAGCACGAGTCCCACCCGGACGAACCGCAGCAGTGTTCTCATCGCGCATCCTCCTCCCTTCGACCGGCGGGGAAAGTGACGCCTCCTGGAGACGGCGGGCACTTTATATGTGGGCACATCGACAGGTCAAGAGTTTGTCCCCCCATACGGACATGCTGCGGGCGAAGGGGCAGGCAGCGACCGACGATGCCCAGCGAGGCCCTACAAGCCGTAGCGTTCGCGTAACTGAAAGCGCTCCAGGAGCTGCCGCATTTCCTCTTGTTTCGCCCCTTCCAGGCGCGGTAATGGGGGCCGCGGGTCGCCGCCCGGAAGTCCCAGGAGCTTCAAGGCTCCTTTCACCGACACCGGGTTCGTGGCGGCGTAGCAGACCTTGAGGATCGGCAGAAACTCCAGGTAGAGCTTCCGCGTGCGCTCCACGTCCTCCCAGTTGCGCCAGGGCCGCGACTGCGATGCCATCTCGCGGGGGATGATGTTCCCCGCCACGTTGGCGGTCCCGTGGCCGCCGATGGCCAGCGTCGGCAGGATCAGGTCGTACTTGGGGAAGTCGCAGCAGAGCAGATGAAGCCGGCCCTCGGTTCCCCTGTACACTTCGGTGAGCTGGGAGACGTTCGGCATGGCCTCCTTATCGGCCACGACGTTGGGGCAGTCCTGGGCGAGGCGAACGATCGTCTCCGGGTCCATGTTCACGATGACGCGGCTCGGGTTGTTGTAGATCGCCACGGCGATGTCCACGGACCTCGCAGCGGTGCGCAGGAACTCCAGGACCGCCCCTTGCGGCGGAGCGATATACGGCGGGACCACGAGGAGGATCCCGTCCGCCCCTTGGGCCTGCGCATACTGCGCCAGGTCCACCGTGGCTCGGGTCGTTGGGCAGGTCACCCCGAAGAATGCCGGGATCCTCCCCCGGCAGTACGCCGTCATTTCCCGGATGATGCTCCGTCGCTCTTCACCCGAGAGCGATGTGGCCTCGCCCGTGGACCCCATGAACAACAGGCCATCGGTCCCTCCCGCCACCTGGAAATCCACCAGGCGTTGGAAACCCGGGAAGTCGATGACATCATCGGTCGTGAACGGCGTGACCAGGGCCACCCACGACCCCACGGGTCGGATCAATTCCCTCGCCGCCATGACCTCCCCTCCTCACCCCGACCGGCCTTGCGCATCTCCTCTCATGACGCTCCCGCCCACCCATCACCGAGGGCGACTGGGGATTGCCGGAGCGGGTGGTCAAGGCCTTGGCACATGGCCCAGCATCGCGCCGGGGAACGCCACACATGAGGAGATCCAGGAGCTCCTTGCCTTTCACACGGCCTTCCGCACTTGTATTCCTGCAAGCTCCTCCAGCACGCGCATCGTCACGCTCTGATCCTGATCGCCGTACCCCCTGGCGATGGCCGCGGCCTGGAGCTGGGCCACGGACGACAGGCCGAACATGGGGACGTCCAGCTCGCGGGCCGCGGCCAGCGCGAGCTGGACGTCCTTGTGGGAGAGCTTGAGCGGGAAGCGTGGCGCGAAATCACCCTCCAGGATCCTGGGGGCAGCACGCCCGATCAGCGGGGAACGCTCCGCCAGCACCTCGACCACGAGTTCGAGGTCGAGGCCCGCCTTGGTCGTGAGGCCCAGGGCCTCCACCATGGACGTGATGATGGAGGCGGCCACCAGGTTTGCCGCAAGCTTCAGCACCGACCCGTGGCCCATGGGTCCGACGTGCAGGACCTTTTTCCCCATGGTCTCCAGCAGCGGTTTGGCCGCCGCGAAATCCTCCGGCGTTCCCCCGGCCATGATGGTGAGCGTCCCCTGCTCCGCGGCGCCGACGCCGCCCGTGACCGGGGCCTCGAGGTAGCGGAGCCCGCAGGCCGTCGCCAGCTTCGCCATGCCCTGGCTCGTTCCGGGGTCCACCGTGCTCATGTCGATGACGAATGCGCCGCGCCGGCATCCGGCGAACGCCCCCGTCGGTCCCTCCATGACGGCCGCCAGGGCGGGTGGGTCGGCCACCATCGTGATCACGGCGTCGGCCCCCTGCGCCGCCTCCCGGGGCGAGGTCGCCACGGTCGCGCCCAGGCCGCGCAGTTGCTCGGTCTTGGCTGCGGTCCGGTTGTACACCCGCAGGGTGTGCCCGGCCTTGAGGACGTTCTTCGCCATCCGTCCGCCCATGATGCCGAGGCCGATGAAGGCCACCGTCTGTCCCATGGCTCCACTCCCCTTCCGCGTTCGAAGCCGCGCCGCACCTGGTCGCGCCGGAGATCACAGCCCCATGACCAGACGCGGCAGGAAGGTCACGAGACCGGGCACGTAGGTGATCAGGACCAGGACCACCAAGAGCGCCAGCATGAAGATCCCGCACTCTTTGGTGAACTCCGTGACGGAGACTTTGGCCAGGCTCACCATGACGTACAGCACCATGCCCACAGGCGGCGTGAGCAGACCGATCATCAGGTTCAGGGTGAACACCACTCCGAAGTGAACCGGGTCAATGCCCACCTTGGTGATGAGATCCATGAGGACCGGTGTCAGGATCACCAGGATGGCGGTCGTCTCCATGAGACAGCCCAGGATGATCAGGAGGACGTTCACCATCAGGAGGATGACCCACGGCTCTCGAGAGACCGAGAGGAAGAAGTTGGTGAAGAGCTGGGGGACGCCCTCCCGGGCCAGGAGCCAGCCGTACAGCCCGGCACTGGCGATGATGAACGTGATCTTGGCGGTGTTCCCCGCCACCGTGGTCAGGACGTGGACGAGTCTCCCGGCGGTCATTTCCCGGTAGAAGAGGACGGACAGAAAGACGGCGTAGACGACCGCCACCACGGCCGCCTCCGTCGGGGTGACGACCCCGCTGAAGATTCCCCCCAGGATGATGACGGGGAAGAGCATCACGGGGATGGCGCGCCTGACGTTCCGCAGGGCTTCGCCCAGGCTCAGCCACCCCTCCCTGCGGTAGCCGCGCCGCTTGGCCACGAGATAGACCGCCCCCATCATGAACACACCCATGAGGACCCCTGGGACGACCCCACCCAGGAACAATCTCCCCACCGAGACGCCCGTGATTCCCCCGTAGACCACGAAGGGGATGCTGGGCGGGATGACCGGCCCGATGGTGGAGGCCGCACCCACCAGGGCGGCCGAGAAAATCCGGGGGTACCCCGCCTGCTCCATGGCGGGGATGAGGACCGCGGCCGTCCCCGTGGCGTCCGCCACGGCCGATCCAGACATGCCGGCCATGATCATGTTGGTCACCACGGTCACGTGGCCGAGGCCGCCGCGGATTCCGCCCACCAGGGCCTGCGCCAGATCCACCAGCCGCCTGGTGATCCCGCCCTGGTTCATCAGCTCGCCCGCCAGGAAGAAGAACGGGATGGCCAGCAGGACGAAAGAGTCCACACCCACGGTCACCCGCTGCGCAACGACGATCAGCGGAATATCCCCCCGGAGGAGGAGGTACAGGACCGAGGCCCCCGTCATGGCGAAGGCCACGGGGAACTCCAAGGCCAGCAGGAGCAGGAGGACGCCGACAAGCACGAGGACCATCAGGACCCGTCCCCCGTATCTGTGGCGGGCCTCCCGCGGGCCAGGCGGCCCTCCCACCAGGCCTCGACGACAGCCACCCCCATCAGGCACGCCCCGACCGGCAGGGAGAGGTAGAGGTATCCCCGGGAGATTTCCATGGCTGGAAACTCCAGGCTCCAGGTCCTGAGGCAGAGGCCCATGCCTTGCCAGACGAACAACCCGATCAGGAGGAGAACGGCCGCATCCACCAGGCGGGCGAGACCCTGGCGGACCCGCCCGGGCAGGAAAACCACCAGGGTGTCGATCGCGATGTGGGAGCGCGAGCGGAAGCCGACGAAGGCCCCCACGAAGGTGATCCAGGCGAAGAGCAGCGAGGCCAACTCCTCCCCCCAGGACAGGGGGCTGTTCAGCACGTACCGGAAGACGACGCTCACGAAGACCACACCGGTCATGGTGGCCAGGCAGGCGGCCAGGCCCCAGCCGACGATGCGGTCCATCAGAATTCGCATGGTTGCAGGAGAATCAACAGCGTTCGGCAGTTCGCCTCGTCTGGAACAACCGCACAGCCGAACGCTCGAACCGCCGAACGCCTTCTGGTTTGCCTACTTCACCGCCTGGATCTTCTCGTACAGCCCCGGCTCCCACTTCTCCGAGACCTTCTTCCACACGTCCCTGGTCGCCTCGCGGAAGACCTTCACATCCGGCTGGACGACGGTCATCCCCTTCTCCTTCAGCTTGTCCAGGTACTCCTGCTCGCTCTTCAGGATGAGGTCGTTCTGGAAGTTCCCGGCGTCGTGCGCCGCGTCCTGGAGGATCTTCCGGAACTCAGGGGAGAGGCCCTGGTAGAACTTGTCGTTGATGACGATCGCCTGGTTCTGCGTGATGTGGGCCGTGAGCATCACGAATTTCTGCACCTCGAACAGCTTGTTGTTGAAGATCACGAAGGGCGGATTCTCCTGCCCGTCGATCACTCCGCTCTGCAGGCCCAGGTACACCTCCTTGAAATCCATCGTGGTCGGGTTTGCTCCCATGGCCCGGATGGTCTCCAGGTAGATGGCCGTCGGCTGCACGCGGATCTTCATGCCCTTGAGGTCCTCGGGCTTGTAGATGGCCTTCGACTTGGTGGTCAGGTACCGGTTGCCGAACAGCCAGCCGAAGTCGAGGACGCGCATGCCCTTGGCCTTCACCAGCCGATCAGCCAGCCCCTGGCCGATGGGCCCGCGGACCACTTTCAGCATGTGGTCTGTATCCCGCCAGATGTACGGCGCGGCGAAAGCCTCCAGGTCGGGGAGGAAGCGCCCGACGGAGCCGGTGCTCCCCTCGAACATGTGGACGGTGCCGAGCTGCACCCCCTCCAGCAGTTCCTGCTCCGTCCCGAGCTGCGAGGCCGGGAAGATCTGGACCTGGATCTGCCCCTTCGTCCGCTCGGCCACCAAGTCGGCGAACTTCTTCAGGCCGGTCTGCACGATGTCCGCCGTGGCCTGCACGTTGCCCAGCTTGATCACGATCGGCTGCTGCGCCCCGCTTGGACCCGGGGCAGCCAGCCCGACCCACAGGAGCGCGACCACCACCCACACGACCGCTCGGCGCTGCATGCCCCTGCCTCCTCTCTGCGGACCTGCGTCCGCTTGGGTGTCCCTCACTTCGAAGCCGCCAGGGCCGCCGTCACCACGAAGGCCCGGACGATCATGGCGTGCTTGGCGACCCCCTTCCACGCAATGTCGTAGGCGGTGCCGTGGGGGACCGTGCCCACGGGGACCGGCATGCCCAGGAACAGGCTGACGCCCGGCTGATCCCGTCCCAGGATCTTCCGCCCGATGTTGGCCTGGTCATGGTACATGAACACCATGCCCCGGAAGTCGCCCCGCAGGGCCAGGGGGAAGAAGCTGTCGGGCGGCACGGGTCCCACCACGTCAAGGCCTTCGGATCGGGCCTGCCTGATGGCGGGGCCGATGACGTCGATCTCTTCCCGTCCGAACATGCCGCCCTCGCCGGCGTGGACGTTCAGGGCGGCCACCCCGATCCTGAGCGGGCTGACCTTGGCTGCCCGCATCACCTGATGCAACGTGTGGATCTTGTGCAGGACCGCCTCCAGCGTGATCAGGTCCGCGATCTGGCGGAAGGGCACGTGGAACGTGACGGGGGTGGTCCAGAGCCCGGCCACCTCGCCCACCTGGTAGGCGTCGGGGGACTGGAAGCACTCCTGGAACCAGGTCATGTCGTCCATGGCCGTATAGCCGGCCATGTGGAAGGTCTCCTTGTTGAGGGGCGCGGAGACGATTCCCTGAACCCCACCAGCCTGGACGGCGGCGACCGCGCGCTGGACGCACCTGGCCTCGGAGTGCCCCCAGCGGGCATCCAGCTTCCCCGGCGTGAGGCTGCCCGGGTCCACCTCGCCGGCGGTGAGGACGTCCAGGCTCCCGGGATCGACGCCGGCCCCGCGGGGGTCTTCGACCGCGCGCACGCGCAACCGGCTCTTCACCAGCTCGACTGCCTTGACAAAGATCCGGGGGTCGCCTACGACCACTGGATGGCAGCAGTCTCGCACCGCGGCCTCACCCAGGGCGCGGACCACGATCTCGGGTCCGATGCCCGCCGGATCCCCCATCGTGACGGCGATGGTCGGCTTGCTCATGGGCGCACTCCTCGCTCCTGCTCATCCAAGGGGGCGATGGCGACCGGCCGGTCTGACTCAGCCGCCCGCCCGCATCCGGGTCGGGGCCGACGTGAACTCCACGGCCATCTGGTAGCGATCGCCACGGAAAACGGACTTCCCGTACTGCACCGGCCGCTTTTCCACGAACCAGGTGTGCTCGCGGATGAGGACCGGGGCGCCGACTCTCGTCTCCAGGATCCGGGCCTCCCTCCGCCCGACGACCGAGGCGATGACGCGCAGGCTCAGACGCGTGCGCGGCCTGCCCAGGATGCGCCGCACCGCCGGGACGAGCGGCTGGTTGTGAATCTCGTCGGCCGTGAGGGCCTCCCCGATCACCTGCGGCAGGTGGCGAATCTCGTAGCCCACGATCAGCCCGTCCACGAACCGTAGTCGCTCCAGCACCACGATCGAGGTGCCCTCAGGAAGGCCCAGGCTCTCGGCCACGCGTCCCTGGGCGGCCTCGGTCCGCATGTCCAGGAGCTTGATGGCGGTCTTGGAGCCGCGGGCCCGCATTTCCTCCTCGAAGCTCAGGAACATCTGGGTGTGTTCCAGGCGAGGCTCGGCCACATAGCTCCCCCGCCCTCGTTCCCGGACAATCACTCCTTCGTACACGAGACGGGAGAGGGCCTGGCGCACCGTCATGCGGCTGACGCCGAACTGGCGGCAGAGCTGCGATTCCGGCGGGACCGGGTCACCGGGTATGAGGTCCCCCGAACGGATATGATCCCGCAGATACTTCTCGACCCGGGAATGGATGGGGAGGGAGCCGGTCTTGGCGCGCATGCCCGTTTCCACAGGGATGGGCGTCACTCTATTGTCTAGACATATCCCGTGTCAAGGAGGATTTGCAGTCAGCGCCCCGACCCGGTTGCCGGACAGTCTCCCTGGCGAGACGCTACGTTGAGCTCTGGCTTGGGGGGTGCGGACGGGATTACTTGAAGCGAAGCTGCTTGGACCGGAGGTCTCGGCGGGATGGATCGAGCACGCATCCAAGACCCTCCAGGGTCGTGGCTCCCAGGAGTGGATCATCCCCCGGCTCTCCGGCGATCAGCATCGAGCCTCCGCGCCGCCCCTCGTGCTCGAACGTGACCGTGGCCAGCCGACGACGGATGACCTCCCCGTTCGCAAGGATGAACTCCCGTAACGAGTGAGCATGGCTCCCGGCTGACCTTCACGCAGTCCTCGTGTATTGCGCGCCGGACTCCCCGCGGCCTCGGCAGACACGGCGACGCGTGTTCCTGGCCCCATTACCTCGATGGCGCACGAGACCACCGACGGGTGAAAGCGTGAGGGACTTTCCCGCGAACGAGGCGATGCGAGGGAACCCTTGCGAATATCACTTTCCGTCCATGGAGTGTCGCGGAATGTCAGTCCGAAATGGAATGGACGGGAATGCTTGCATACGACCGGACGAAGACGCCAGTGGAGTGTCTGGCACAGGCGCTGCACAATGCCCGTGACCGTCGCGCTGGGGGTGAGCAGGGCGCTAGCGCTGTGCTAAGCCTGGGCTCCCCGCACGGGCCCGGGTTCTCATCCCCGCTCCAAAAGCTCGGGGAGCACTTCCGCATGACCCGCAACACGTCCACGCTGGCCCGGCAGGTGGTCGCACTCAGGAAGGGGCGTCGAAGAATGTGGAGAGTGATTTTGCACACTGGTGGGTTGGCTAACTTCTATCTTCTGATCCTGCTCTACGTGCGGTGGGCTATTTTCGAGCAGACCTTCTTCGCCGGGAAGGACCCCGAAAGGCGGGAAGCACATCCTGACCCTGCCTAGGCATCCCAACCGGAGGTCGTGACCCCGGCGCCTGCCCGGCCGCCCATAGGGGTCGCGACTCCTTTCCGAGACGTCGAAAGGACAGAGTGCCGCGCCGGCTGGCCTGTGCCTGCAGAGGGCTTCGCCACATCCGTCGCCCTGCCCTCCTGGGCACGGACCTCGCCGAGGCGTTTGCCGCCTCCGGGGTTGACACGCCCAACCGCCGGTGCTAGCCTCCCCTCGGTTCGAATTCCTCGTGGTGTTCCAATGCTCCGGCTCGGCCGCCCATGGTCGGTCGATCCTCCCCGGCCGCGGCGTCGAGCCGAGGCTGTTTTCCAGCTTCCAATTCGGTCCACCCAGTCGACAAGACCTGAATGGACGAGCAGGCCTGTTGTTCGGTGGTTCTCCTTTCCTGAGCGGGAGGGGCGGTGGACAGTGTCGATCGGCAGGCGCGGGTGACCTCCGAGGAATTGCTCGACATGCTGGTGGATGCCCGCCGGGTGGAGGGGGAACTCCTGGACGGCCTCGGCGACTCCCAGATGCTGGGTATGCAGGCCCATTTCCTGGAGCCGCCGATCTGGGAGATGGGACACGTCGGCTGGTTCCAGGAGTACTGGCTCCTGCGGCACATGGATCGTGCGGAATCCCTGCTGCCGGACTCCGATGGTATCTACGACTCCTTCAATGTGTCCTACAAGCTGCGCTGGAGCCACACGTATCCCACACGGAAGGAGACCCAGGCCTTCATCACTGAGGTCCTCAAGCGCAGCATCGGCCGGCTGGAGTCGCGCGAGCCGACCCCCCGGGACGTCTATTTCTACACCCTGGCCGCGCTGCACGAGGACATGCACACGGAAAATCTCACTCTGATCCTGCACACGCTGGGATATGCCAGGCCGACCCTGTCGGCCTTCGATCCCGCATGCGCGGAGCCGCCCGCCGACCCGGCGTACGCTCCCCACGACGTCCCCGTCCCCGGCGGCAGCTTCATGCTGGGCGCCTCGCCAGAGGAGCCCTTCGTGTTCGACAACGAGAAGTGGGCGCACCCGGTCGAGGTCAGACCGTTCCGCATCGCCTCCGCGCCCGTCACCAACGACCAGTTCCGGCGATTCGTGGACGACGGCGGCTACCGGCGCCGTGAGTTGTGGGGCAAACGCGGCTGGGACTGGCGGCGGCGCCAGGGGGTGGAGCATCCGCTTTTCTGGCTGCGGGGCGAGGACGGGCGCTGGTACCAGCGGATCTTCAACCTGATCGTGCCCCTGGCCGCGTGGCACCCCGTGGTGTGCGTGAACTGGTACGAGGCGGAGGCATACTGCCGCTGGGCGGGCCGCCGGCTCCCGACCGAGGCCGAGTGGGAGATGGCGGCTGGCGCCGAGCCCGCCCCGGACGGTCGCGGCATCTCGAAACGGAAGCGACGCTTTCCCTGGGGAGATGATCCCCCGACGCCGGAGCGCGCGAACCTCGACTACCGGGCCGGCTGGACCGTGGACGTGCGCGCCCTTCCCGCGGGCGACAGCGCCTTCGGGTGCCGCCAGATGGTCGGGAATGTCTGGGAGTGGGTGGAGGACACGTTCAATCCCTACCCGGGCTTCGTGTGCGATCCGTACGAGGAGTATTCACAGCCGTACTTCGGGAAGAAGAAGGTCCTCAAGGGCGGCTGCTGGTCAACCCGCTCGCGCCTGGTGCGAAACACGTGGCGAAATTTCTTCATGCGGCACCGGCGGAACATCTTCGCCGGATTCCGGACCTGCGCGCCCTGACAGGTACAGCTTCCCGTCTCCAGCCGAAGAGGCGCCGCGCCGCGTGTGCGGGACCCTCACCCGCCTTTCCCGGAAGGGCGACCCGGCCCTCGAAACGCTACCGGACACCAACCAGGGCGGGATTCCAATTCTTCGCCGGCGGCCCTGGCGGGGGACGACGCGGGCCACGAAGGTGGGACTCCCCGCGGCACACTGCGTGGTCAGCGGGGACCGCGGGCATGCGCCCGAGGCTCCTCACTGGACACCGGCGTCGATCGGGCAAGCGAGAGCGTCGCTCCGATGATGAAGGCTCCCCCGATTGGCGAGCCATGGTGGAATGGATCGCAGGAGTTGCTGCGAAACGAACGCTATCCTGACGCCGCAGGCACCGACCCAGCAGGCAGCAACGGGGGGCGAATTCGTCACCCGCGGCTCTGGCCGAGGACCTCAGGGGGTCTTGCCGACGAAGTGAACCGTCTCTTTTCCCTTCACGACATTGGGTGTGATAGCCCAGGTCCCGCGACACGCTGTGTCCGTCACCTTTTCAGCCGCCCTGACCCCGGCAAAGACCAGGGTGAAGCCGCCCGTAACTCCCCCGAGGATGCAGAAGGACGCCTTGAAGGGAAAGTAGACGGCCGAACCCACCACGCTGCCCACGCCGGCTCCGATTTGCGTCCCCGTGCTCTCCTGCGAGTTTCCCTGTGCAAAGCTTGCCGTGCTTTGCCCCGCCAGTGCCAATCCAAGAAACAGTGCCGCCATCCGCTTCATCTGCCTCTCCTCCGACATTCATTCACCACCAAGGCACCAAGACGCCAAGATGAACCTCTTCAAAGCGCGAGGCGCCTGATCCCATCCCTGATGACCGGGACGTTGAAAATTGACGAGGAGACCAAGCCGGAATCCAGAAAGCTTGAGATACGTCAAGAGTTGCGCCTGATGAATTGGGAGCAGCGCTTCAACAGCCCTCAGCTCCACAATGAGTTTCTCCTCCACCCCAAGATCGAGACGCAGCCCCGCATCCAGCCGCACACCGTCATATAGAATCGGCACGACGACCTGCCGCTCCACTTTCAGGCCCCGCTTGATCAACTCGTGCACCATGCAGGCCTCGTACACGCTCTCAAGGCGACCTGGCCCAAGCGCATGGTGGACCTCGTAGGCAGCATCTACGACTTGCTTGGCCACATGGTCAGTCTGCTGCGGAATAGCCTCTCTTGACGTCTTCGGGCTGTGCTGGTCGATTACTGAACCCGCCCTTTTTGGTGTCCTGGTGCCTTGGTGGTGAGAACTGTCTTATCCTACGAGGGATCTCACCGCGGCGGCGATGTCGTCGACGCCGGGGACGGCCTTCTGCTCCAGGACCTCGTTGAAGGCGATGGGGACGTTCCTCCCGGCCACTCGCTTGATGGGCGCATCCAGGTAGTCGAAGGCCTCCTCTGCGATGATCCCGGCGATCTCTCCGCCGAAGCCCCCACGCTTCACCGCCTCGTGGACGATGACGACGCGCCCGGTCTTCTTGACCGAGTCGATGATGGCGGCCTTGTCCAGCGGCACCAGCGTCCGGGGGTCTATGACTTCGGCCTCGATGCCTTCTGACTCGAGCCTGTCGGCGGCCGTGAGGGATTTGCCCACCATGAGTCCGGTGGCCACGACGGTCACGTCCTTCCCGGGCCGCTTGATGTCGGCCACGCCGAAGGGAATGGTGTACTGCTCCTCCGCGACAGGGCCGCGCGTGGGGTACAGCAGCTTGTGCTCCAGGAAGACGACCGGGTTGGGATCCCGGAGCGCCGTGACGAGGAGTCCCTTGGCATCGGCTGGCGTGGAGGGCATGGCCACCAACAGGCCGGGAACGTGGGCGAACCAGGCCTCCAGGCTCTGCGAATGCTGCGACGCCAGCTTCAGCCCGGTTCCGTAGGGCGTCCGGATGACCAGCGGGACCTCGGCCTTGCCCCCGAGCATGAACCGGATCTTGGCGGCCTGATTCACGATCTGATCCATGGCGCACGCGGTGAAGTCCATGAACTGGATCTCCACCATGGGCCGCATGCCGGTGATGGCCGCCCCGACGCCCGCGCCGATCAGGGCCGCCTCGGAGATGGGAGTATCCCGCACCCGGTCCGGCCCGAACTCATCCAGCAGGCCCTTGGTTCCGCCGAACAGGCCGCCGAAGTTCCCGACATCTTCCCCCATCACGAAGACCCGCGGGTCCAGCCGCATCTCCGCGCGCAGCGCCTCGGCGATGGCCTCGGCATACGTGATCTCGCGGAGCTTCGTCCCCTGCGAGGAGGTCTGGGTGCTTGTCGCCGGCATGGGCGTTGTGCTCATTCGATGAACCTCCCCGCGTACACGTCCTGCTCCATCTCTTCCAGGGGTGGCTCCGGACTGGCCAGGGCGAAGGCCACCGCACCCTCCACCTCCTTCGCCGCGGCGGCCTCGATGGCGGCAAAGCCGGCATCATCCAGGAGGCCATCCTTCCTGAGTTGTTTCCGCAGCCCATCGATAGGACACTTGGCCTTCCAGGCAGCCTCCTCCTCGGCCGGCCGGTCCGGTCCCTTCACCCGCAGGCTGTGCTGCAGGGAGCGGTAGGTCTTGCATTCGAGGAGGGTCGGGCCCTTTCCCTGACGGGCATACTCGGCGGCCCGTCGGGTGGCCGCCCAGACCGCCGTCACGTCGTTCCCGTCCACCACCTCGCCCGGCATCCCGTAGCCGGCCCCGCGCGCGGCGATGTCGGGCATGGCCACTGCCTTCGCATAGGGCATGGAGAGCGCGTACTGGTTGTTCTCGCAGACGAAGATGGCTGGCAACTTCCAGGTTGCCGCCAGGTTCATGGCCTCGTGAGTGATCCCGGTGTTGGCCGCGCCGTCGCCGAAGAAACCGGCGCTCACCTGATCCGTGCCGCGCAGCTTGATGGACAGCGCCGCCCCCGCCGTGATGCCCATGCCGCCCCCGACAATGCCGTTGCATCCCAGCATCCCCAGCGTGAGGTCGGCGATGTGCATGGAGCCACCCTTTCCCTTGCAGTACCCGGTGTGCCGGCCCAGCAACTCGGCCATCATGCGATTCATGTCGGCCCCCTTCGCCAGGGCGTGCCCATGACCGCGGTGGGTGCTGCTGATGTAGTCGTCGGGCCGCAGGGCGGCGCACACCCCGGTCGCGATCGCCTCCTCGCCGACGTAGGGATGCATGGTTCCCTTGATCACCAGGTTCTTGACCAGCTCCGCCAGCTTCATCTCGAAGGCCCGGATCCGGACCATCATCGTGAGCATCGGGATCCGGTCGGACATCGGCCCCTTCTCGGCTCGGGTGCCGGGTTTCCTCTGGACCGACACGGGGGTCGCCTGCCTGCTCCCCTGCTTCTTCTTCTGGACAGTTGCCATCGCATGCTCCGCTATCGGGAGGACTGGCCCTCCCCAGTATGCCTTGCTTCTCCTCGCCGGTCGCCCCTGGGCGCGCCCTGGGATCAGGGCACCGTCAGACCGGATAACTACCGGCGTCCACCGCTTCAATATGCGCCAACAAGGTCGCTCCGGCAAGCTGCGGCATGCCCGAGCTGCGCAGGCGAAGCTGGGGGATCTCGTACAGCAGCTCGGCCAGGGCGGCCAGCGCAATCTGCCGCTTGCTTGCTTTCGAGAGCGTTCGCATGACCCCGGCCACGGCGCGGTGGATCGTGTCCGCCACGTCCACCGAGGTCTGCAGAAAGGCCCTGGCCCCTGGACCGCTACGCACCGGCGCATTGATCAACGTGCCGCCCTGGTAGGCATGGCCGAGGCAGAGGATCCGTGGCTCCAGCTCGCGGAGCCTGGTGAGTGACCGCCGGTAGCTCGGCGCGTCGAAGTAATACGGGTAGCCGCCCGGTCGCGATCCCTGGCCCTGGACGGCGTCCCCCGTGAAGGCCATGCCCTCGGCTTCCCAGAAGAAGGTCACATGGCCGGGAGTGTGCCCCGGGCAGTGGAGGACCCGCAGGCGCACCCCTGCCCCCAGGTCCACAACCTCTCCATCGGCGAGGACCACATCCGCCCCCGCCGCCTCGCCCGCATTGCTGCGCACATGCGCCGCCCGCTCCTCGATTGCCTCCGGGGGAAACTCCAGGGCACGTAGCGGGGCGCAGTGGAACTCCACCTCCGCCTCGGTGGCCTGCGCCATGGGGAAGTCGCCCGAATGGACGTGGATGCGAGCACCCGACAGCCGCTTCGTTTCCAGGTTGCCCCCCGAGTGGTCCAGATGGGCATGGGTGTTGAGGATCAGCCCCACGTCGGAGAAGCTCAGGCCGATCTCGCGGAGCGCCGGCTCGATCACCCCGTGGGGAGAGTCGGCGGCACCGGTATCTATGAGCGCGAGGCGATCCCCCCTCACCAGGTACAGAAACACGGTCCCCCCCTTCCCGAAGGGTGTCGTGATCTGGTGGACTGCCTTGTGGATCTGCTCGATGGTCATGACTCTGGCCCCCTGTGAGTTTCCCTCCCCCCCCACGCACGCGCAGATTCGCCGGCGCTCGGCGCCATGCGCTCGGCGCTTTGCACCCTCACCCCGCGCACACGCAGAATGGCCCCCCTGTCCCCCCCTTGTCAAGTTGAACCCTCCAGAAGAGTCTCTCGGGCCGGGACTTCCTGGCCTATAATGAGGTCTCCATAGCGACATGAGTCTTCTCTGGTTCGTCATTCCGGGCGTAACCCGGAATCCAGTGTCTTCCTGGATGCCCGCTTTCGCAGGAATGACGCTTGCTGATGCGATTACTGTCGCTGTGTACGTCGACCAGTTCCCGGGAGGCGGGGATGCGACGGGTCGGTAGGATCAGCCTCTTGTGCCTGGTGGCTCTCGGCCTGGCGGGTTCGACTCCGAAGCCCGCGTGGCGAACGCAACTCGAAGACCAGGGAATCCGCTTCATCTCGGCACGCGAGCTGAAGGCGAGGCTGGACATGCGCGAGGACCTGGTCTTGGTGGATGCCAGGGATGAGGTGTGGTACAGGGCGGGTCACATCCCCGGGGCCATTTCGATCCCGGCGGAGGACGCGCCGCTCGCCGCCGTGAATATGCACCGGCCCAAGAGGCTTCTCCACCCCGAGCGCCTGCCTCCGGACCGGGGACGACTCGTGGTGTTCTACTGCGGGGGCCATACCTGAGCTCAGAGCCTGGACGCCGCCGTGGCGGCGTACCACCTGGGCTTCCGCCGGATCCTCGTCATGCACGGAGGGGACAAGGAGTGGGTGGCCGAGGGCTTCCCGCTCGAATAGCCTCCCCACTCCCCCATCCATCCCCTTACCCGCCGGTACATCCATGAAATCTGTGTAGCATTCGCTCAGATTTCATGGAGATGGTGACCGGCCTCCTGCGCGTGCGGTCTGCTGATCGCGCGCATCCCTCAAGAGGAGGCTCTCGCAGAGCCCTCGCCTTGAACCGACATGTCCTCACCACCAAGACACAAAGACGCCAAGGAATGCCACGGCGAGGAAGAATGAGAGACCGAAAGACTCAAGGGCACCAGGAGTGCGCTTCGTTCTTACCTGCCTGGACCAGGAATAAGCTATTCTTCTTGGTGTCTTGGTGCCTTGGTGGTTCAAATATCTCCGGACTGGGCTTCACTGAATCGGCGACGGTGGCGCGATCGTCGCGTCGCGCTGGCCGCTCCGCTCGAGGCCGGCGGCGACGAAACCCGACGCCTTCATCTCCTCGACGAACGCACGAAGGTAGCGCGCGCCGCTTTCCCGGCCCTTTGGGGTGCCCATCGCCTGCTCGATCACCATGAACCGGCCGTCCATCACGCGTACCTGGGGATTGCCCTTTGCGAACTGGACGAGCGGCTGCCTCACCCCCGCCGCGGCTTCGAGCTTCTCCTTCATGAAGACCTCGATCGCCGCCGGCGAGGTTGGCGCGCGGACCAGCTGCGTGCGCTTCAGAGTGCGTGTCAGGTACAGGTCGTAGGCGCTCTTGTTGCCCACGGCAACCCGCACTCCCTCGCGATCGACATCCTCGATCCTGCGCAGCGGCGAATCCGCGGGCACGAGGTAGGTCCCCTCGATGACCACGTACGGCGCCGTGAACGTGATCTCGGCGGCGCGCGCCGGATCGATCGCCAGAAAGGCAATGTCCCACCCGGCCGTCTTCAGCGCGTCGAAGACTTTTCCGGCGGCGTCGTAGGTGATGAGCTCGACGGGAAGGGCGAGGCGCCGACCCAGCTCGCGCGCCAGGTCAACCGACACCCCGCGCGGCTCCCCGGTCGCTGGGTCCTTCTGCGCGAGGACCGGATTGCCGAAGTTGATCGCCGCGCGCAGCGTGCCGGTGGGCGCGAGGTCCTTGACGACATCGGGCCGAAGCATGTGCGCCGCGGTGCACGCACCGAGCAAAGGCAGCCAGGCGAGCCACGCGAACGACTTCATCATCATCCACCCCCGCAGAAAGAAGCCCCCGAGCGACCAGATCACCGCAAGTGCCCGGCGGCGGTCTCGCCGCGATTGCACGTCCCCCGCGAGGGGGGCCATGCGTGCCGGGATCAAGGATTCCGCTCACAACGGCGCGCCGCCCCGTCACTCGACCCCCTCCGTGACCGGCAGCACGGCAACGGGCACCTGCTGCCCCTTCCAGATGAGCCTGAGTGTCGGCGAGACATCGCGCAGGAAGGGTGGGAACTGAGCGTCGAACCGATGGATTGTACCGGTGGCAGTCTCGATGAGCAGGTACCGGCACGGGTGCCCCCAGTTGGCGGTCGGCGACGGATCGACAAACACCAGGTATCCCCGTGCCGGAATCTCGGTCTCGACCCGGCCGATCGTCATGCGTGCTCGGGAGTCCAGCTCCCGCGTGTCGATGTAGGCAGCCGCGGACTGGCGCTCGCGCTCCGACAGCGTCGAAAGCGCCAGCTCGATGGCGCGACGGACATCGGACTCCATCAGCGTAGCGTTTTGTCCAGAATCGCCTTGACCCGCCGCTCCACCTCGGCGCGCGGGGCCAGCGCTTGCTTCTCCAGTTCCCGCTCCAGCGGCTCCAACGCCGGCAGGACCTTCCGGTGCAGCTTGTCGTAGAACTCCGGGATGGGCCATTTGATGTAGTAGGGCTCCAGCAGCTCGACGAGGAGTGGACAGTACCACCACCACCAGATGTACCGCTGCCCGAGGTGCGTGGTTCCCGCGGTGGCGACATTCTGGCTGTACACGGGTGAGTCGCTCGGGTTCTGGATCGACACGGCGTAGTCGAACGCCTCGTGGGCGGACACCTGCCCGTTGCCGCTCACGTCGGGGTTTGATGCGAGCGCATTGCCATAGGGATCGTGGCCCGCCATGGCCGCGACCCAATCCCGTGCGAAGGAGTCGAACTCCCAGTTCGGCGGCGCGGACCAGGAGCTGGTGAACTCGGTGCAGGCCGAGGCGACGGTGGTGTAGGTCGCCGGGCTGTTGTTGATGATCGGGGCGTTGAATCCGCCGGAGTGGCATTGCTCCATCATGACCATGAGCGTGTGGAACTTCGGGAGCTGCCCCAGCTTCGCCCCGAAATCAGCGGCGTAATAATCCGAGGCGCCCTGGCAGCACAGGTACGACATGCCGGCTCCGGCGTTGCCGCCGTGGTTGTTGGTGTGGATGAGCAGGGAGTCCTCAGCCTTGAGCTTCGTCTTCAGGTCGTCAAAGACGGCTTCGAAGTTGGTCTTCGTCCCGCTGTAGCCTACCGGCATCCGGTAGGCGCTCCCATCACCGGGCCATGCGGCCGGGGGCTGGGGCCCTCCGCTGTAGTTGAGCGTCCCGTTGAAATTCAGGACATACACCTTGGCCGGGTCGAAGCCGTAGATGTCGATGAGCGTCCGATACAGGAACTCGAGATCGTTGACATGGCGGTTGTTCGAGTCCCCGGAGAAGAGGATGGCGTAGCGCGCCCCCCAGCGCCATCGGATCGGACACTTGAACCACGGCTTCACAGGCCAGAGTCGCCCCACCCGGTCGAGTGGCACCGGCTCGTGGAACGCCTGGTAGCTCTTCGGGGGCCGCTCCGAAAGGTACGGAGGGAATTCCGCCTGCACCTCGGTGTGCAATTCCGCCGTCTTCGGATCGTAGAACTGGAACCTGCAGGGATGGGCCCAGTTGGCCGTGGGGTGGTCGTCCACGAACACCATCACGGAGTCGCTGGGTACAGTGATGGCCCGCCGGTGGCTCAGTACGGCCTGCCCGCGCTTGAGCGTCTCCCGCTGGATGAAGAGATTCGTGGACTGGACCCGGCCGGCTGGCAACCGGCGGACCGCCTGATCCTGAATGCGGGAGAGCACGCTGCCTGTCTCTCGGCCCCGGGTCTTCCGAGTCGCCATGGTCCCCTCCTGCCGGCGCTGCCGGCCGCGCGAGGCGATCATCTCAAAGGTCAACTGCGCGCTTCACTCCTTGGTCTATGTCCTTTACGGCCCCGCCCTTGATGAGATGGGCCTTGGCATCGACTTGCCCCTGTGTGCGGGCCTGGTCGCGCGGCAGGTCACGGAGTGGGGGTGTTGCCTTGGACGACTTGTCGCCCTTGGCCTTGGTGGTTTTCCGTTTCATGATCGCCTCCTGTGGAGTCAGCAGCGAGTAGAAGTACTCGCTAGCGATGAAAGACGAGAGCCCTGGTCTCGGCCGAGCCTTCATTCCTGTACTCACCGCTGAGCTCTTGCCCATCGGCGGACACTTTGAAGCGCGCGTTACCGCGCACGCGCTCGGGCCCGAGTACATACGTGAATTCGAGTTCGTTGCCCTTGAGGACCCCGCTGCCGTTCATCGTCAACCCTTTCTCGGGATCCATCTGTTCCACCGAGAACGTCGAGTTCCCGACTGGCTTGATCACCCAGATGACCCCACTCTTATGGCGCCACGCGCCAGAAATGGAATCCGAGATCGGAGGACCAGACGGGGCTCGCCGGCTTGGCAGCAGGCCGGCCTGGTAAGCACCGAACAACAGAACAGGCACAAGCGCCGCAATCGCGGCCAAGGTCCAACGGCGAGTCCATCGGAACCCGGTCGGGGGTGGCACAATCGACCGATCCGACGCCACACCGGTGATCGTGGTCGAGATGCCGTCGCACAACGACTTGAATCCCTCATGCGACGTGTCGCCGTCCCAACCGATGAGATCGACGGTTTGCCGACGCCGGAATTCGATGGGCAGCTTGACCTGGTCAATCAGCGCAGGCACCAGCTTGTCTTGCTCCGCCGCGACTGCCGCCTCGTTCTTGACCCATTCTGAAGAAACCGAATTGCTCGACCACAGCACCACGACGCTCTTGGCCGCCCCGAGTTCGCGCTCGATCACGTCATCGAAGGTCTGCCCCGCAATGATCTTTCTGTCCCACCAAACCGACCAGGAATACGCCTCCAGCGCGCTCGCCAAAGAGCGGGCTCGTTCCCGATCCTCACTTGCATAGCTGATGAAAATGTCGGCCATGGATCGTCACCATCAATAGGGGATGCTACCACTGTTGTCGCCTTTTAAGGCAACGTGCCCACTCGGCTGCCCTTCAGCTCCGCGCACCGCCGCCCGATAGACCGACTGCGGCGTCACCCCGAGCCTCGGGGGCCGCCCAGGCCGCCCGCCGTGGCCCACGCGTGCCAGTAGACCCTCGCGGTCACGGTCGCCTGGGGTGGGTGGGAAGGGAGTGTGGACGTGGGGCCTCCTGCCCCCCCCGCGCAGGTCCTTGACCGGGTATCCCTTCCGCTTGAAGGCGCCGGACCGATCGCCTCGGACCGTCCCGATTCTGGTGCTCCCGCATCCCGGACAGGCGGACACGTGGAGTGGTCGCGTCGTTGGAGCCATCACAGAGGCTTCTGGAGGGAACAAGGTCCTGCGCTGGATGACTGCTGGAAACTCGAATCGGCGGGAGCGGAATGAGTATCGGAAGCGCAGCCGGTCGCAAACGGCAAAGGCAGTGATGATCGACTCCGCTACGTCAGATTCCGTCAGCCCGACCGCCCTCATTTCGACCCGCGCCTTCTCACTGCAGGCTTTGCGTCCCGCCAGAACCGCGCGCTAGATCCGAACGAGTACGTCGCTCACGAGAACCGCTTCTGACGCCGCTCACCGGAGCTTCACGCTGCCATTCAGGCGCCGCGTCGGCGGAGCGAAACGCAGCGCAGCCACGCTGGCAAGCGGTCCCTTGGAACCGCCGGTTAGGCTGCTGAATGGCGGGCAACCTCCCAGCCAGGGAAGACCAAGACCGCGGGATGGCACTTCAGGGCTCGCGCGAGTTGTTTGGCTCGCTCGACGCCAAGCCGGACGCGATCATTCTCAATGGCGGAGAGGGTTGCCTGAGGGATGCCGGTCAGCCTCGCCAGGTCATTCTGGCTGTACCCCTGCAACTCCCGGATGATGCGCACCGATTCCCCCACGGACACGTCGATCCGTTTTCTCGCCGGACGAAACGTCTTCATCTCAACGTCTCCGATACTCATGCGGCGTGATGTGAACCACCTGGAATAAGGCCTGTTCGGAGATCGCCCGATAAATCACGCGGTATTGCAGCCCCAAGCGAGATGATCGATACCCTTGCCACTCTCCCCGGAGGGCCTCGTCGTGAAACCCTTTCATAAGCTTCAACCCCAGTGGACCGGAGATCATGGCGATGTCTTTCCACTTCTCGTATCGTTTCAGGACTTCGCGAGGTACGTCCTGGATTTCCCTATCTACCCGCCGGTGCTCTTCAATCCTCCACATGCCGCAGTCTAGCCATACTCAATATGGTATGTCAAGAAACCGCGTCAGGCGGTACCACCGCAGATTGGAGAGCCCTCAACGCGGCAAGTAGTCGGGGGTATCGTTGGGGACCCTACCACTTCATCACCTTGTGAGGAAAGGTCCCTACTCCGCGGCCCCGCCAGCTCCGCGCACCGCCGCCCGATCGACCGACTGCGGCGCCACACCCAGCACCGGGGCAAGTCAACTCGGCTGCCGTGCTCCCCGACTGCCGGCAGAGCCGCGCGATCACGCTCTCCAGGGGTGGGCGGGACGGCGGTAGCCGTCGAACCTCCTGGCCTCGCGCCACAGGCGCTCAACGAATTCTCCCCCACCCAGGAGGCGGGCATCGCCCGCGACCGCTTCCTGCGCTTGTCCCACGGCCACCAGCTCGCCCCACCCCTCTGTACTCCGGACCGCTCCGTCCACGCGCTGCCGATCCGCCTTCCGACCCACAGCCCATCCAGCCTCCACCCACGCCAGCTCCCGCCCTGTCCCGACTCACCCTCCCCGTGTGAGAGCCCAGGACCGAAGCGATTTCCAGAGCCCCCTCCGTCCCAGCGGCTCAGTTCAACTACGACTTGCAGGCGGATCCGCGGGTCCGCTGCGAAGTCTCCTTCGTTAAGCGTGTCGCGTACTTTGACGCGAGCTCCTCCGGCGTCCTGCACGCACGGTCGCCGCCGACCGTGTCGAATCGCGATGCGGCCTGGAAGGGCGCAGGAACGATCTGATTTCGGCCAGTGTGCGTCGCACCTGCCGACCCTTGTCCAGCGTGGGCTCACCGCCGTCCGCTGGTCTGGAGTCGTCGATTAGCTGCCCGATCTCAGCGAGCAGCTTCTCCACTGCAGGGGCCTGCAGTCCTGTCCTGGGGCCGTGTTTCGTCTCGGCAAGGGCGGCCTTCATCGCGCCAAGCGCGTAGTGGAGCGGCATGAGGGTCGCGCCTTCGCGCTTGGCGCGGAAGCGCTCTAGCTCCATGACCGCGGCCTGGCGCAGCACGTCGACCGTGCCGGCGGCATCGGGATAAAGATATTCTGTGACGAGATAGCCGAAAATACGGTCGAGATCCCAAATGTTCTCGAACAGCTTTCGCGCCTCATGTGGACCAGGCAGATCGCCGTCCGGTTTCTGGCGGAGGTGTTCTTCACCCCGAGCCCTTCCGGCGCTCCGGCCCACGCTCTCAAGTCGCGCCCCGCGTGTGAACCGAGCCTGTCGATCACGTTGCTCGAGGACGGCATGCTCCAGGCGGTGGACGAGCATCTTGCGCTGGTCGAACGAGTCCGTCAGCCAGAACGCCGCCGCCTCTTCCGTGGCCGGAACGGCAAGCGGGTCGAGCATGCGGCTCACGATTTCCTTAATGTGCCCACGCCGGTCTTCGCACGCGCGCAGAATGCCTTCCGGTTCGACCACGAGCCGGCCCGACTCCCCCAGCTTGAATGTCGGCGCCTTGAGCAGCAGCGCCCGGATGTCCATCGCGTACGATTCCACGACCGCGAGCAACTGCTCGTAAAGATCCACCTGATACCGCGGGCAGGCCTTGCGAACCGGACCGGCACAGTTGGAGAGACGGTCGTGAGTCTGACGCGCACCGTCGTAGCGCGCCGGCCAGTTCTGGTCGGTGCAATGCTCAAGCGGTTCGTCGAAGGTCTTGCGCCGGAACCACCCCTCGAATTCGGGCAGAAGCTCCTGGACCGTCACAGCGATGCCCTTCAGGTCTTTCTCGAACCCCGGCCAGGCGGTCTCGAAACTGTTCAACAAGGACGCGTCGGAGTGGCTGTTTGGGAATAGCACCCCGACCAGCGCCTTGATCAGACTCCAGGTGTCCTCGCGTGTCGTGGCCGTCGACTGGTACTGTGCGAGCGGTCCGGCGAGGCTCGCGGCGCTGACACCATGCAGATAGGTGAAGATCCGATTCTGCAGCGGACTCTGGCTCTCGTCAGAACTGGTATCGGGAGATTTGTGCAGGCCTTTGGCGAGCGCACCGGCCTCGAAGTGCAGCCACGGCGAGACCAGGTTCTCCGAGGTGAGGCAGAGGACGCCCGCTTGCGCACCCTCGAGCGTCCGGACTATCTCTTCGAACCAGCGCACGCCCTTCTCCAGCTGTGTCGAGACGAACACCTGGCCCCTGAGTCTGGGGAGGACCTCCACCAGGAAGGCGCGGAACCTCTTCGCTACAGCGAGGCTGCGCGTGCCTGACCAGCACAAGAACACCCTGGCTGACTTGGAACCCCCGTGTGCCATGACGGAGTCTCCGACCCTAAGGCAGGTGCCTACATTCATTTCTGATAACCGTTCAGGCGGTTCCAGTTCGCTCTTGATGAGCTCATGGTAGAAATCTTCGAACGGGTGCAAGAAAACGCTGGCGTCGAAAGACGAGTTGTGGCATATAGTCGTCGATGGACGAGCGGGCACTGTCCTCGACGCCGATCCTCCTGCGCTACCGGGCCCGCGCCATCGGGCCCGCGGAGCTCGCCGTCATCCGCGCCGTCATCGCCGCGCATGCGGCCGAGGGCCGCACGCGGATCTCGCAGCTCCTCTGCACGGTCTGGGACTGGCGGCAGCCGAATGGCGCCCTCAAGGAGTACGCCTGCCGGGATCTCCTCCTGCGCCTGGAGGAGCGGGGCCACATCACGCTGCCCCCGCGTCGCCGGGCCCCGGACGGGCCCTGCCAGCAGGACCACCTGGTCCCGCCGCCGCCCCCCGGGCCACTCCTCCGCGCGGCCGATCTCGGCGCCCTCGTCGTCCGCCCCCTCGCCCCCGCCGAGCGGGCGCTCTGGAAAGCGTGCCTCGCAGCCTACCACTACCTGGGGTACGCGCCCGGCGCCGGGGAGCAGCTCGGCTACGTCGCCACCCTGGCCGCCGAGCTCGTCGGCTGCCTCGCCTGGGGCGCGGCGGCCTACCGGAATGGCCCCCGGGACACCTACCTGGGCTGGGACCTCCCCACCAAGCGGGCGCGGCTGCATCTGGTCGCCCAGAACACCCGCTTCCTCCTCCTGCCCTGGGTCCGGGCCCCCCACCTGGCCTCCAAGGTCCTGGCGGCCAATTGCCGCCGCCTCAGCGCCGACTGGCAGGCCCGCTACGGGCACGGCCTGCTCCTGGCCGAGACCTTCGTGGACCCCACCCGCTTCCGGGGCACCTGCTACCGCGCAGCCAACTGGGTCGACCTCGGCCTGACCCAGGGGGCGGGGAAGCGCGGGAACCGATACCGGCACCACGGGGTGCCCAAGCAGGTGTTCGTCTACCCCCTGCACCCGCGGGCGCGGGAACGGCTGGGGGCGCCATGACCCGGGCCGAGGCGGGGGCCATCCACGCCCGCGGGCGCGCCGCCACCCTCACGGCGCTCCTGGCGCTCGCCCGGCGCGTGGCCGCCCTCGAGGCACGCCTGGCCCAGAGCTCGCGGAACTCCTCGCGGCCGCCCTCCAGCGACCCGCCCGCCACCCCGCGGCCCCGGCGGCCAGCCGGGCCACCCCGGACACAGCCGCGCCCTCGTGCCGGTCGACCAGGTCCAGGCGGTGGTCCCCGTCCAGCCGCTCCGCTGCGGTCGCTGCGGGGCGCGCTTGCACGGCACCGACCCGACGCCCTGGCGCCACCAGGTGACCGAGGTGCCGAAGGTTGCCCCGCACACCCCCGAGTACCAGCTCCACACGCTGGTCTGCCGGTGCGGCGCGCCTACCCGGGCGGCCTTGCCGCCGGGCGGGGCCTTCGGGCCGCGGCTCCAGGCCCTGGTGGCGGTGTGCACCGGCCTCTACCGCCTGAGCCGGCGCACGACAGCGGGGCTGCTCGCCGACCTCTTCGGGGTCGAGGTGGCCCTCGGCTCCGTGAGCGCCTGCGAGCAGGCCGCCAGCCGGGCCCTGGCCGCCCCCGTGGCCGCGGCGCACGCCCATATCCAGCGGTAGCCGGTCGCCCACGTGGACGAGACCGGCTGGCGCGAGGGGCGCCGGCGGGCCTGGCTCTGGGTCGCCGCGACGGCCACCGTTACCGTCTTCCTCGTCCACGCCCGGCGGGGCGCGGTGGCGGCGCGGGCGCTGCTCGGGGGCTTCGCGGGCATCCGGGTCACCGACCGCTGGACTGCGTACAATGGCTGGCCGCTCCGGGCGCGGCAGCTCTGCTGGGCGCACCTGCGGCGCCACTTCGTCGCCTTCGCCGAGGCGCCCCGGACGGCGGGCTGGCTCGGGGGCGCCCTGCTGGCCGAGACGGACCATCTCTTCGCCTGGTGGCACCGCGTCCGCGACGGGACCCTGACCCGCGGCAGCTTCCGGACCTACGTGAGCCCCCTGCGCCGGCGGGTCGAGACCCTGCTCTGGCTCGGGAGCCGGTGTCGCCACGCCCGAACAGCAGCCACGTGCCGCGAGATCCTGCTGCTGGCCCCGGCCCTGTGGACCTTCGTGCGTCTCCCCGGGGTCGAGCCGACGAACAACGCCGCCGAGCGGGCCCTCCGCCCCGGGGTCCTGTGGCGCAAGGGGAGCTTCGGCAGCCACAGCCCGGCCGGGAGCCGGTTTGCGGAACGGATGCTGACCGTGGCCGCCACGCTCAAGCAGCAACGCCGCAACGTCGTGGACTACGTCACGATGGCGTGCGAGGCCGCACTGCGCGGCGACCCCGCCCCCTCGTTGCTTCCGGCAACAGTGGTGCGGAGAGGTCGGCGAAGGGCAGCGTGACCACCTGAACGATTACCCGGCCCATTCGGGGCGTGGGGACCTCCTCAGCCGGGTGGAATCTACAGACTGCATGAGACAGCTCGGATTGACCTGCCCGCGACGAGATGCCGCGCGTCGCGACAGGCAGGTCGAGTGGCGATTGGTCTGCTCGGTGCAAGGGCTGTTGTGGCGGGAGCGCAGGGGCTCGCACGGCTGGTCGAGAGGCTTCGGCCGCTGCGTCCCGGCGGCGGATTCCGCGCTCTGGGCGAGTGATGACGGCTTGGAGGCGGCGGCTGCCGCGTACATGGAGGCTCCCCTGCCTGCGGCATAGCCTTCGAATTGGCAACGCTTTCTTGGACTTTCTCCCCTCATCCGCGCAAGGTCAATGCGAATCCCCGCGGAATCCACCGGGTGGACGGCTCGTCCGCTCACCGCGACGAGGAAACCGGGACGGCGGGCTACGCGGCGTGTTGGATCTCAAGCGCCTCAATCCGGGAGCGCACGGGGCCCAGCCTGGTGATGGTGATTTGAACCACGGGGTGTCGCGACGCCCTATTCTGCGTCTCTGCCAATCGCCGACTCCAACGGTTGAAAGCCGTATCGCCCTTGACTTGGAGCGCAATGATGGCGTCCTGGGGAATCCGCTTGGCGAATGCCGGATGTTCCTGGATGTACCGCTCGAACTCAAACAGCAGGTCCAGGTTTCTCTCAGCCAGCGACTTCTCGGCCCGGGTCATGGGAACTCCCCTCGCAAGAAGCGATCTCGGTACGTGAGCCAATTCGTTTTGAGGTCACGCTCCGCACGAAGCAAGGCTTCCTTGAAATCCAATTCCAGCCACTCCTTCCGCTTCTTGCCGGCCAACGTGAAGCGGTCGATGTGCGCCGAGCCATGGGCGGTGTCATACCGAATTACCGGGCGCCACTCTCCTCCCACCTCAACCTCAAGCTGAAGTGTGAACTCCGCGACTCGGCCGCGGTCCGTGCGATGGTAATGCCGCATCCGAGTGCCTGCTGAGATCGGAAGGATGAACCGGCTCTCGGCCACGAGAGGCCCTCGGTCCTCGAGTGCTCACCCGTGCTTGATCGCACAACTTGATGTCCTCAAGGCTACCTCATGCGGCTGATGGTGGTCAAGCCCCACTAGACCACAAGGGATCCCTCGGATTCCTCTCAAGAGATTTGAATTCATGAGGGTTCATTCCCTGCGGCTTGCCCCAAGTTCGTCATACCGTATCAGTTGCCACCTCTGTCACCTTGTGATGAGGCGTGCCCACTCCGCGGCCCTGGCAGCGCCGCGCACCGCCGCCCGATAGACCGACTGCGGCGTCACAGCCAGCACCAGGGCCAGCCACAGACCGGTCCCGCCGAGGGCCTCGGCCTCCGCCAGGCCGGAGACGCAGGTCACGCAGTCCGCGCGGTCCGGATCGTCCCGCAAGATGACACGCCGCTCCCGCCCCCGCACCATCACGTGGTGGAGGGTGTTGGGCGCATCCAGATGCGGATGGCGGGGCATGGCACGCATCACGCTACCCCACCCGACCCGCATCGCGCAACGCCAGGCACGTGGCCACGGTGCTGTCTGACTAGGAGGGGACAGAAGTGGCCGGGTCCCCTATTCCAGGTGGAGCAGCTGCAGTCATCCAGTGCCATACCGGTCGTGAGAGTCTTTGATCCCTCCTTTGACGTTGTCTGCCGCTGGGCGATCGGTACTCAGCGGCAGGTCCTTCATCGAGGATGACCGTTTAGAGGAGGGCTGCTTCTTTCGCGCCGACGGCGACTTGGGACTGTTCTTGGGACCGGCTGCCATACGCTTGCTCATAGCTGACCTCCGGTTAGTGAAGTGCCTTTGGGGACGCCATGACGCGCCAGCGGGAAGTGGGAGCCCGCACCACGGCGCGCGAACACTCCATGGACGCCGAAAAAGCCCGGAAAGTCTCAGGCACGCGAAGGACGGCGGAACCCGGACCTGAGTGCACACCGAAAGCTGCCACCTAGCGATGCCAGTCACCGGCGGCGTTTAGCTGTCCGCTGCACTGGCTTGCTAGCTTGGATTATTCGTGAAACTGACTTTCGACTCACTCCAACCCCCCTCACCTGGTCCCTCTCCCTCTCGGAGGGCGAGGGGTCCGAGCGGGGAAGCTTACTGAGACGTCCTCCAAGGGTGAGATGCACTTCGGCCGCGGTCAAGGCGACCTCTATGCCGCAGGCGTCACCCACCAGATGGGACCAGGCGCCGCGCCTTCCCGCGGTCGGCCGGGGACTCCCCAGCGACGCAGTTCGCCGAGGACCGCTGCCTCCAGCCGGGGGAGCGCCTCTCGCACCTCCGGCGAGAAGCCCATCCCCGGCTCCAGGCATTCCGGCTCCATCCCCCAGAGCACGATACGGGGCGGTTCCCGGTCTGTCAGGCGGGCGGCCGCCAGGAGGTCCTGGACGCCCACCTGGTGGGGGGAGAGCTTGACCTCCAGGGCAGCCGGGACCTCGCCCCCCTCCAGACGAACAATGTCGCCAGGCGCACCGCCCAGCTTGACCGCATCGATCAGGAGGAGGCGCTCGACGCCGTCGAGGTGCGGCAGGAGGTCGAGGCCGAGCGTGCCCCCGTCCATTACCGTGACCGTTTCGGGAAACGCATACTCGCGCCGCAGGGCCTCGGCCACCCAGACGCCGATGCCTTCATCGCGAAGCAGGACGTTGCCGAGGCCCAGGACCAGGGTCCGCTCCGTCACGACTCTCCCCGCTCCAGATGCTTGTAGCCGGTGAAGATGCTGGTGATCAGTCCGCTCCGCTCCTCGTGGTCCACCAGGATGGCGCTGTACACGTGGTGGAGGACCCAGGCAACGATGACATACATCAGGAGATGGTGGACCAGGCGAACGTGCTGCGTCCCGAACAGGGTCAGGACCCAGCCGAAGGCCCCGGGCCAGAATCCGTGCGGGTAGGCGGAGGACCGGAGGGCGAACCCGGTCAGGATCTGCAAGAGGAACGAGAGGTAGACGAAGAAGTAGCTGATTCCTGCCAACGGGTTATGCCCCACGGCGGGGTGCGGGTCGCGCTCCAGGAAGAGATAGTAGCGGAGCATCCTGGGCATCCCCTGGCGTCGCTCCCGGCTCAGCGGAATCAATTCCCGCCAGCTCGCCCATCGGTTTCCTGCAAAGGCCCAGTAGATCCGGCCGAGGACGCAGTAGGTGAAGACGAAGGCGACCACCGGATGGATGAATCGCATCCATCCCATCAGGTAGCTCCCGTAGGCCTCGCCCCGGACGACGATATAGGGATCGCCGATGTAGTACCCGCTGATGCACAGCACGATGAGGCTGAGGAAGATGGTCCAGTGAATCAGGCGGACCGGCACTTCCCAGACGTACACGTCTTGCCGCATGGTCGTCCCTCCCACGCTCTCAGACCACCCGGACCCGTGTGACTTCCTTCCGCCCCCCATCCACCACGTGGACGGCGCAGGCCATGCAGGGGTCGAAGGAGTGGACAACCCTCAGGATCTCCACAGGCCGCTCCGGGTCGGCGACGGGCGTGCCGACCAAGGCCGCCTCGTATGCGCCTCGCTGGCCCTGGGCATCCCGGGGCGAGCCGTTCCAGGTGCTCGGCACCACGCACTGGTAATTGGCGATGGCCCCGTCCTTGATCCGCACCCAGTGCCCCAGGGCCCCGCGGGGGGCCTCGTAGAATCCCCAACCCTTGGCCTCCTTCGGCCAACTGGCGGGATCCCACTTGTCCCCGATGTGGATCCGAAGATCTCCAGCCTTCATGTTGGCGGTAAGCTCGTCCAGCCAGCCGAGCGACCGCTCGGCCGTGACCAGGGTCTCGATCCCCCGGGCGGCCACGCGGCCGAGGGTGGAGAAGAGTGCCGCCGGCCCGACCCCCAGCTTCTGCAGGACGCTATTCACCGCTTCCTTCACGCGCGCATGACCCGAGGCATAGGCCACCAGCATGCGGGCCAAGGGCCCCACCTCCATGGGGGTCTCCTCGTAGCGCGGCGCCTTGAGCCAACTGTACTTCTTGTCGGACTCCAGGAACTCGTAGGGCGGGCGAGGGCCCGTGTAATTCGGATTCGTCTCGCCGTCCCAGGGATGCTTGCCCTTCCCGTCACCATCGGCATACTCATACCAGGATCGGGTGACATACTCCGTAATCTTGGCGTGGTCCACCGGGTGGACCTTGCTCAGGTCCTTCTTCAGGATGATCCCGCGAGGCAGCCAGAGACTGCGGGGGTCGCCGCTCGTGTCCAGGGGGAAGTCGCCGTACGCCAGATAGTTGCCCAGCCCCTCGCCGATCGCCGCCCACTCCTTGTAAAAGGAGGCGACCGCCAGGAGGTCGGGGATGTACACCTTCTCGACGAACTCCTTGGCCTGGGCAAAGAGCTTCCGGAGCAGTGAGAGCCGCTCGGCGTTCAGGGCTGTCTGGCTGTTCGGGTCCACGGGGATCGCCATCCCGCCGACGAGGTAGGTCTGGGGATGCGGGTTCTTGGAGCCGAGGATGGCGTGACTCTGGATCACCTCCCGCTGCCACTCCAGCGCCTCCAGGTAGTGCGCCACGGCCATGAGGTTCGCCGCCGCCGGGAGCTTGTAGGCCGGATGCCCCCAGTATCCGTTGGCGAAGAGTCCCAACTGGCCCGACTCCACGAACTTCTTCAGCCGCTCCTGGACCCCCCGGAAGTAGGTCATGCTGGACTTCGGCCAATCCGAGATCGACTGGGCCAGCTTCGCGGTGTCCTCCGGGTTGGCCTTGAGCGCGCTGGTGATGTCCACCCAGTCCAGGGCGTGGAGGTGGTAGAAATGGATCACGTGGTCCTGGACGTACTGGATGCCCGCGATGAGGTTCCGGATCAGTCTGGCGTTCTCGGGAATCTTGATTCCCAGGGCATCTTCTACTGCTCGCACGGAGCAGCCGGCGTGAACCGTAGTTCAGACCCCTCATATGCGCTGGGCGAAGACCCAGGCATCGCGGGGATCGCGCCCCTTGAGCACCAGCTCCATCCCGCGGAACATGGTGCTCGAGCTCCAGGCCTCGGCTACCTTCCCTCCTTCCACCTGCGTCTCGATCCGGAGATGTCCCTCGATCCGGGTGACCGGATCAATGACGATCTTGGGCATGGCTCCCCTCCTCTCCTGTGCCGGTCTGCGTCCCGCGCGCCTTCTTCCGGATGATATTCAGGATGCCGTGAGCGGCAAAGGCCGCCCCCGTCGCGACGGTGAGGCCCACCCCGATCTGATCCGCCGTGGTCTCCACCCCGAAGCCGGGAACCTGGGGGAGCCGCCGGTAGAAGGGGGACATGGTGTCCCAGAAGTTGGCGGTGGCGCAGCCGATGCAGCCATGGCCCGCGCCGATCGGCCAGTTGACCCCATCGTTCCAGCGGATGATCGGGCAGTTCTTGTAAGTCTGCGGGCCCTTGCACCCCATCTTGTAGAGGCACCACCCGCGCCGGTGGCCCTCATCGCCCCACTCCTCCACGAAGTGGCCGGCGTCGTAATGGCCCCGCCGCTCGCAGTGGTCGTGGATCCGCTCCCCATAGGCGAAGAGCGGCCGGCCCTGCGGATCGCTCGCCGGCAGCCCCCCGAACGTCAGGAAGTGGACCACGACCGCCGTGAGATTCTGCACGTTCATGGGGCAGCCCGGGAGGTTGATCAGCTTGATCCCGGGCACGGCCTCGCGGACCCCCACCGCCCCCGTAGGATTGGGCGAGGCCGCCGGCCAGCCTCCGTCCCAGGCGCAGGCGCCGACAGCGATGGTGGCCAAGCCGTTTCCGCAGACCTCGCGGGCGATGTCCAGCGCCGTCCGGCCGCCGATGGTGCAGTAGACGCCTCCATCTTTCAGCGGAATGGAGCCCTCGACCACCACGAGGTACTTGCCTTTCTCGTTCTTGACCGTGTCCATCAGTGACTTCTCGGCCGCCTTCCCCGCGGGCGCCATGATGGTCTCGTGGTAGTTCACCGAGAGGATATCCAGGGCGATCTCGGCCACCGTGGGCTTGCTGGCCCTGAGGAACGACTCGGTGTTTCCCGCGCAGTCCTGGAACTCCAGCCATACGAGCGAGGGGCGCCGGACGTTCTCCAGCGCCTCGGCGATCCGCCCGATGTACCGGTCGGGCAGCGCCAGGGTGGCTGCCATGGCGCTGCAGAATCCCAGGAACTGGCGCCGTGAGACCCCTCGCTGTTTCCAGAACGACGCCGACGCCGGGTCCTTCCAGCCCCCATCGGCATCAATCCTTCGTGGTCCGGTCTTCGCTGGACAGCCCATCCTCTACTCCTTTCTCGCATGGCGAGCCTTCAGCAGTCAGCGATCAGCTTTCAGCTTCAGAGGACAGACGCATGCGTCCACCACAGATCGGCTCGGATGGCCCCTCCGCGGCTAACGGCGCGCATCAGCGGCCGCATGCGGACGGGCGGAAACCCGCCGCGGCCATGCGGTCCGGTGCATGGGCTGGTTCGGCGGCTGCCTAACAGAAAGAGCAACTACTGTAGCTTCTCCCACGTCAATACGGCGGTGATCAGTTTTCCCTCGGTCCCGACCTGTGGGTCGACGCTTATGATTAGCCTGCGGCCCTCGATGCGAAAGTTGCGCACCTGAGCGGTACCAGTCCAGTTCTCGTTCCACGATATGTCTACGTTGTGAACGACCCGGCTGCCGTCGACCTTGAACGTGCCGCCGTACGCAATCACGGTCCTGAAGAGTTCGGCCCGCTCCTGGTCCGTGATCTTCGCCAGATCCGCGGGTTTCGGACGGTTTTCTTTGACGATGATGGCGAACATGCGGCCGTCACGGCCGTAGTTGAGGAATCCGTACGGTGCCTTGCCGAACAAGTCTGAACTTTCTCCCGTCCCGACCACTTGCCACGTAAAGCTCACAAGCCGCCACGTTCCGTACAGTTCCTCACTGACCTGGGCATTTGCACTAAACGACATGGCAAGGACGAGGACTCCGACAAGCGTTGCGGCTTTCATGATTTCTCTCCTCCGTGAAGCGGCGGCCGTATGCCACCGAACCGCTGAATGCCGGGTATCCTCTGGGTGGCTGAACGCTCACCATACTCGAGAGGTCGTGCACGGTGGGCCTGTATAGAGCGATGCCTGAACGCGGAAGCGCCCAAAATGTGCACCATGGGTGGTGGGGCACGCACGGGTGAATTGCTGCGAAAGCGGGTGAGGCCGGGCGCGGTCGAGGTGGGTCCGGTCAAGACAAACAAGGGCCCACCCGGGGTATGGGATACCCCGAGAGGGCCCTGATTCCACGCACGCGAGGAGAGAGGATCCCCCTTCCCCGCGCACGGGTCCTTGCCGAGCGACATCGCCCCCCCTCCCAGAGCCGGCGCGTCCTCGAAGTGGGGCGACGCTATCTAATTTCTTCCTCCGTTGTCAACCCGAAGGCTGGCACAAGTTGACCAATGCGTGAGGGATTCCACAACGTCCTCCAGCCGGGAAGCCCGGCAATCGCAGACCGCCGTCTCGTCACGCGATCTTCACGAACTCCAGCACCAACGCCAGGCCGAGGATCAGGCTGGCGGCGCCGGCGAGTGCCTGGATGCCAACGTGGACGGTGTGCGACCGCCGGGCGGACAGGAGGAGCGGGATGCCGATGAGACCACTGAGCACCAGCATTCCTGCGGTGGATCCGACCCCGAACACGAGAATATAGAGGAGCCCTCCCAGCGGGGAAGGGATGGTGGTGAGGACCAGGAGCATGAGCGCCGCGCTGCCGGCCATCCCGTGCAACAGACCCACCAGGAACGGCCGTCCGCCCAGGCGGAGCAGGTGAACATGCCCCGGCGAATCCGCACCGCCGATGTGGAGGTGCAGGTGGCTGTGAGCGTGCCCATCGTGGAAGTGCTCGTGCCGGTGAAGGGTCCAGGCGCCCACGGATCTGAGGAGCACGTGTCCGCCAAGAAGGATCAAGACGAAGGCCACCAGGGTCTCCAGTCCCTGCTCGATCTCCCGGGAGATCGTCAACTTGAAGCTGATGACGGCTATCCCGGCGGCGAGCAGCGCCAGCGTGTGTCCCGCGCCCCAGCAGGCTCCCAGGATGCACGAGCGTGCAAGGCTCCGGTGCTGGCACACCAGGGTCGAGACGGCGGCCACGTGGTCAGCGTCCGTGGCATGTCGGACCCCGAGCAGGAGCCCCAGGCCGAGCGCGGCGGTGAGCGAGTTGTCCATGATTCCCCCCTTCCCGAGGCTCATCAGAGCCGGACCTGAAGAATCCCCGCATTCATGAGGGCCTGGATGGCGATCCCCAGGCCCAGCAGCGTCATCACCGCCGAGGATGTCAGCGGCAGCCAGCGCGTGATCATGGGTCCGTTCCCCTGGAACCGGGACATGAACCGCCGCGCGCACACCATCAGAAGACCAATGACGATCAGGACCGCGGCCAGACCCACGCTGAAGGCCACGATGAGCAGGAGCCCGAAACCCACCCGGTGCAGAGACACCGCGCTCAGCAGGACCACCAGCGCGGCCGGGCACGGGACGATCCCGCCGCTCACGCCCAGCGCCAGAAGCTCCGACGCCGAGATCGACTCGCCGGGCCTCCCGTGATGGTGGCCGTGCGCCCCGTGGACGTGGGTGTGATCCGCTTCATGGTGGTGAGACGGCTGCTCATGAGAGTGGTCATGCCCGTGGCCACGGGTGTGGGCATGTGCCTGCCCGTGGGCCGAGCCGGCGTATCGCCGGAGGAAGAGCACGACTCCCAGCCCCGCCACGGTCAAGCCCGAGACGACGCCCAGCCAGGGATACAGACGCTCCGGCACCACGTACCGCGATGCGTAGAGGGTCACGAACCCCAGCAAGTACACTCCCGCCGTGTGCGAGGCGGTCACGATGAGACCCAGCCACAGGGCGTGCCACGCGGTCCCGCGGGACCCCACCAGGTACGCCGCCACGACCGTCTTGCCGTGTCCCGGCTCCAGGGCATGGAAGGCCCCCAAGCCAGCGGCCACTACGAGAGCGATCAGGAGCATTCCGAAACCCAACTGCCTTGCCGCCACCAGCTCCGTGAATGCACTTCTCGGTGTTCCCTGCCTGTTGGCCTGATGGGGGACCGACTCGACGGCCGTCCGGGCTGGCTCCGCGGCCTCCGCGGGCTGAGCTGCGCGTCCATTCGGACGACCCGCCTCGTTGCCCCCGGAAGGCGGCGGCGATGAGGGCTCGCTCTTAGGAGCTGGCGTTGCAGATGGACGGCCTGATCTCTCCTGCCGCCCCTGCTCCGGCGAGGCAGGCTTCTGTGGTGCGCTCGCCGCTACGACCGGAGGCAATCCCCTCCGGCTGAAGATCACCCGAGCCTCCACCGTCTGCGGCGGGCTGTTGAGCAGATCCGTCGGATAGTTGGCCAGTTGAAGGCTCCGGTCCGTGTCGGGAACCGAGCTGCTCACGAGCGTCTCCCCGGGGGCTCCCGCCGCGATGACCTCCTTCCAGCCCGCCCTGTTGGGGAAGTTCTCGTCGCGATAGCGCAAGTCGAAGAGTCCGGACCCACCTGCGTCCTCCGGCGTCGCGCGATACACGACCCCGATCTTCATCGTAGGAAGGCCGCCTGCGCCTGGGGTGAAGATCGCGTCCTGCGATACGGCCCGCAGGTCGAGCCGTCGCCCGTTGACCTCCACGACGAGGCCCCTACCGAGGGACTTCCCTTTTTCGAGAAGGTATCCCTTCAGACTGGGATGTCCGGTCTCGGGAACGATCCCCGTCTCCTGCATCTCCTGGAAGGTCGGGATCTCCGCCATGTCGAGGAGGTAGCGAATTTCGATGGAGTCCACCCCGACCTGGATCCCGGCGTAATGACTGATGCTGAAATTCCCCATGGGATGGGCGAAGCCGGGCAGTGGAGCGAGGAGGACCCCAACGAGCAGTAGGAGCGCCAGCGGCGACAGCAGCCTTCGTCGATCAATGCGCATGGCCGTGCTCCTCTGCGACAGACACTTCCGGACGGCACTTGAGTGCTGCCAGGGTGCGCGCCGCCGTCTCCCCGAAGACGATGTGGAACCGGGGATTCGTCTCGAGCGCGCGCTGCAGGTAGGCCGCCGCCTGTGCGGCGTCGCCCATGCGGTTGTAGATCATCCCTGCATGGAAGAATAACCTGGCATCCTTTGTGCCCAGCTTGAGGGCCTCTGCGATGGCGGCGAGCGCCTCCGGGTCGTGGCCGTTCTTGTAGAGAGCCCAGGCCAGGAGGTCATACGCATAGACATCCCGACGGTACTCCAGCTCCTTCCGTGCCAGCGCCAGCGCCTCCGGCAGCTTCACCTCGTGATCTGCGTAGAACAGCGCCAGCTCGCGATTGTAGAGAACCTGGTTGAGGGCGCTCAGGTGTCCGATGTACTCCACCAGGTCGTACTGCCGCCTGGCCTCCACCGGAAGACCGATCCGGCTGAAGATGTCCCCCAGCGCGGCGATGTAGTCAGGCTGCGGCAGGATCGCGACGGCCCGCCGGTAGAGCTCGATCGCCTCTTCGTATCTCTCCTGGGCCACCCGGACCTGGCCGAGACCCGCCAGGGCCCGGTAGTAGTTGGGGTACGTTTTGAGCGATTCGAGGAACTGGTTCTCTGCCTCCCGTAGGCTCCCCAAGGTGAACTGATCGGTCCCCAACTGCCACTGGACCCAGGCAACGCTTTCCTTCGGGCGACCGTCGGCCTTGCCCGATCGGATGGCGCGCTCAAGATCCTGCACGGCCCCCCTGGTATCTCCCCGGATGCTCTTCAAGCCTGCCAGACGGCTGAGCGAGTAGAGATCCGCTTGCAGCCGGATCATACGCTGATAGGTCTCTCGGGCCTCGGCATACTTCCCCACTTCCAGTTGCGCATCGCCGAGGATGCCGTAGGCATGACCGTCCGTCGGGTCCAGTTCGATCGCTCTCGCCGCCTGCTCCGCCGCCTGCTGGAAATCATGCCGGGAGTACAGGACATAGGCGAGGTGGCGGACGGCCCCGCTGTTCCGCGGCGCAAGGTCTGCAGCTTTCCGGAGGGCCCGCTCCGCCAGGTCGAAGTACGCGGCATCCCCCATCTCCCGAGCCTTCTCGATGTACGCATCCCCCAAGCGGTAGTAGGCGCCCGCCTCGAAGGGATTTCGCTGCAGCATCCGCTGGGCGAGCAGGATCGCCCGATCAGAGGTCATGGCCCCTGCCGAGACCGTGCTAACCCAGGCTCCCATGAGAAAGAGTGCGAGAGCCGCAACCCAGTGCCAACGAGACCGCATGTGCCACCTCCGCTCGTCTCCCGACCCGGAGCCGAGAAATTCATTAACCACCAAGACACCAGGGCACCAAGGAGAGGGAGAATACCGACGCTGAATGGGACCCCATAGAGACATTCCCGTTGGGTTGTCAGTCGTTCGATTCCACATCTTCCACCCATTCCTTCCTTGGTGTCTTGGTGCCTTGGTGGTGAAGTAGGTCCGGATCAGGGTCAATTACAGGGATTCGCCCCCGTCTCTCCGCAGTCGATATGCCTCCGGTTGCGCCCATCGTTCGGCGTCGGAAGGAACGGGAACTTGGTGGTGATGCCATTGGCCGTCACGTTCGAGCCCGGCGCATTGTTGTTGAAGTTCACGCCGTCGCCGAGATTGGGGACGGGTCCCAGCAGCGCCCCGGCGACCACGCGGAGGGCGATGTCGGTGACATCGTCGTTCGGGCGGCGCCCGTTGGGCCAGGCGGCCGGATCCGGCGTCGGATTCCCGGCGGCGTCATGCGCCAGGGGACCCAGCCGCTTCTGCGCCGCGGGCGCCGTCGGAGGAACGCCGAGGCTGAGTCGCAGCAGCTCGGCACACGGATTCCGGCGCGAGCACGCACCCGGGTCCTGCCCTGAGTATTTCAGGAGGGCGGCCACCAGATCATTGCGCCCTGTCATGGGGAAGGAGGTGCCGAACAGAATGTTCAGGACCGTCGCCAGCCTCGAGTTCAGGTAGAAGTCGAGGAACTGCGCCTCCGCCTCCGGCTCGGTGGCATTCCAGAAATCCTTGGAGCCGGTCCCGATGATCAACTCGTTCACCAGGGGATTGCCCATGCGCGCGACCTGCTGGAACTTCCCCGACTCCGTCGAGTCGCCATCCGCCTTCAGCACCCGCACCTTCTGCCGGCTGGTCGAGGCGTACACCCCGATCGTCGCGCTGGGGTTGTTCGTGAGCTCCTGGATCGGCACCTCGATGGCGATGCTGCTCACGTTGAAGCCGGAGAAGGCATTGACGCCGAAGGGGTCCCTGGTATCGTCCGCGTCGTCCGCAGCCGTCAGGATGGGCGTGCAGGGGAGCGGCGTGCACCGGAGATTCACGGTGTCGAAGACGGCCCCGAGATCGATGTAGAAGGTCTCGGCCCGCTGTCCGGCGAAGACCCGGCCGCCGTTCGACAAGGGGTAGATGCCCTGCGCCGCCAACTCTTCGTACCTCGGCGTCGTGCGGGGGCCGACGTTGGACGGCACGGCGAACATGTCCCCGGTCCCGAGGCTCTTTCGATGCCGGCCCCGGACCTCGGTCACCGTGTAGCGCTGCCGCAGGCCCAGCCCCTCCGACCCCGGACCATCGAGTCTCGTGATGGGTGGCACCGCTGCGTAGGACACGGGGAGGCCGAGGTCGTTCACGACCCCTCGGATCTCGGTCGTGAAGCGAACCTCGTACACGATGTCCTCGGCCTTCCCATCTCCGTTGGTGTCGATGTTGATGGCGTAGAGGACGTCGTCGTCGAAGTTGAAGTAGTTTGGTCCGGAGCTGGGCTCCTGGCCCGGGATCACGTTCAGGATGAACACCGCCTTGCCCGGGTCCTCCCAGCTCCGGAATGCATACACGTCGGTGATATCCGCCGGAGGATCCAGGGCGATGAGCGGCGCCTCCCGGTGGCTGGCCGCCCAGGCGACCGGCGTGCCGGCGTTCACGCTGAGCACGGCCAAGAGCGTGGCCATGACTTGAAAGAGCCAATGCTTCCTGATTCGTCTCATGGTTCCCCTCCCATCCCCGGCAGTCATCCCCGGGGCTCATTCTCTGCCTCGGCATGCCTGCCTCGTCTTGAAGCATGGCACGCCACGACTCAGTTCGACTCTCCTCGGACACCTACCTGTACGGTCCTGGGGGCCCTGGCGGATTTCCGGTCTGCGATCGGCGGTCAGGTGAATGACCCGGGTCTTCGCCTGATTCCGCATTCGCCTGGACACCTCATATACGACCCCGCGCCTCGGTTTGGATTGCCCCGGGCAGGCTGGAACGAACGCGGGTCCGAAGAGCGATGTGAAAAGAGCGCTGGCGGGATCCGGACGTGTCAGACAATCACGCCTGGACGCGACACCTCAGAGATGCAAGGCGTGGGAGCGGATTCTCTTGAAGGATGCTCCCGTGTTGAGGTGGGGTAATCCGTGAGGCGATCAGCACAAGGGGTCAACGACCTCGCGGATGTCGCGGTGGCTGTGGTCACGGAGCGTCGGACTTCACCCGGCTCAGAAGATCCCCCTCACCTGCCCTCTCTCCCATTTTGGGGGAGAGCGAAGGAGTGAGGGGGGTTCATGCTGCGTGGGTGGGCAAGAGCCGACGGTGACCATCAAGCTATTGCGGCGGAGGCCCTCCTCGTACTATAAGAGCCGGGAGTGGAACCGTTTCCCCACCGCGGCTGACGCCACATGGAGGCCTCATGGAACCCATGACCAAGCGAGAACGCGTGCACGCGGCCCTCTCGGGTAAGCCCGTGGATCGCATCCCGATCAGTCTCTGGCGCCACTTCCCGGATCGCGACCTGGACCCGCTGGCCCTGGCCGAGGCCCTGGTGGCCTTCCACCGGCGGTACGACCTCGACTTCATCAAGCTCATGCCCAATGGAGTGTACGGGGTGGAAGACTGGGGTTGTGAGATTGCCTACCAGGGAGGATCCTCGGGCGCCCGGACCTGCGTCCGGCACGCCGTGCGGCGGATCGAGGACTGGGACCGTCTCCGCCCCCTCGACCCGTCGGCCGGCGCCCTGGGACGAGAGCTTGAGTGTCTCAGAGCCGTCTGCGCCGGGCGAGGGGATGATGCGCCCGCGCTCCAGACGATCTTTTCTCCCTTCACCCTGGCCCGAAAGGTTGCGGGGCCGGATCTGGTGGCGGAGACGATGGTGCGCGACCCGGACCGCCTGCACGCGGCCCTGGACACGATCAGCGGGACGGTCGAGTCGTACCTGGGTGCGTGCCTCGAGGCCGGGGCCGACGGCTTCTTTTTCGCCAGTCAGACCGCCACGCCCGAGGTGATGACACCGGAGGAGCACACACGATACGTGGAGCCGTACGATCTGCGAGTCCTCGCGGCCGCGAGACGCAGGGGGGCGATCGTGCTGTTCCACCTGCACGGGGACCGGCCCTACGTGATCAGCCTGGCCGCGAGGTATCCCGTTCAGGCCTTGAACTGGCACGACCGGCGCACCTCGCCGTCTCTCCTCGAAGCCCTCGGCCAGGTGCCGCAATGCCTGGTGGGAGGACTGGATGAGCGCGGCTCCATGATCACGGACACGCCGGAGGCGATCCGCGCCCAGGTTCGCGACGCGGTTTCCCAGTGCCGCGGGCGTCGTCTCATCGTGGGACCCGGATGCGTCATCGACCTCCAGGTTCCCGAGGCGAACCTGGCTGCCGCCCGGGAAGCGGTGGAGGGCCTGGTTGGTTCCTGAGGACACGCCGACGAACTGGCCACCGCGTATAGGAGAATCCGCGCGCCTCGGTCATCCCGAGGCGCATGTCGAGCGTATCGATACCGCGGGAGGGGGTGCATCATGACGCATCGAATCCTTATCGTTCTGACCGTGGTCGTCGTGGGTTTGCTCTCGCCGGCGCAGGCTGCCGAGCCCCAGAGAGAGCTGCACGTGGCCATCCCCTGGACCCCCGAGAATCTCGATCCCAGCATGAACCTCTCCTCCATCCGGGCGCAGGTCGGGGCGAGCCTGTTCGACTCCTTGGTGGGCAGGGACTCGCAGAGGCGAATCATCCCCGAGCTGGCTGAGTCCTGGAAGCTCCTGGACGACAACACGTGGGAGTTCCGGCTCCGCAAAGGCGTCACCTTCCACAACGGCGAGCCCTTCAACGCCGAGGCGGTGCGCTTCACGGTGCAGCGCGTGCTCAATCCCGGCCAGAAGTCCCCCAACCGGGCAAACATCGCCGAGATCACCAGGATCGACGTGGTCGATGACTTCACCGTCAGGCTGGTCACCCGGCAGCCCTACGCGCCGCTCCTGAACCGGCTCCTCGACTTCCCGATCCTTCCACCCAAGTACACTGCCCAGAAGGGGGATCAGACGTTTGCCGCCGCGCCGGTGGGAACCGGGGCGTTCAAGTTCGTGGAGCTGGTCCGGGACGACCGGCTGGTGGTCGAGGCGTTTGACAAGCACTGGCGGGGTGCGCCCAAGATTTCCCGGATCGTCTTCAAGCCGGTCCCGGAGCCTTCCACCCGGGTTGCCGGCCTCAGGACCGGCCAGCTCGACCTGATCACCAACGTGCCGCCGAGCTTGGCCCGCGAGCTTGAACACGCCTCAGGCATCAAGGTCCTGCGCGTGCCCAGCACCTGGATCATCTATCTCGGGCTCAACGCCTTCAAGAAGCCGCTCTCCGACGTCCGGGTGCGCCAGGCGCTCAACTATGCGACCGACGTGGACGCCATCGTCACGAACGTCCTGGAGGGTAATGGCCGGCGAACGCCCGGCCCGCTCACTCCCCACATGTTCGGCTACGATCCCGGCGTGAAGGGTTACGCGTACGACCCTGCCATGGCCAGGCGTCTCCTGGCCGAGGCCGGGTACCCCGACGGGGTGGAGATCACGCTCGACTCGCCCGACGGCCGCTACCAGGGCGACAAGGAGATCGCCGAGGCGCTGGCCGGGCAGTGGCAGAAGGCGGGATTCAAGCCCAGGGTCCGGGTGGCGGAATGGGGGGCCTACTTTCAGCGGTACCTCGGCAAGCAGTTCCCGGACGCCTATCTCCTCGGCCTCGGCGGGCCGATGCAGGACGGCGATGAGCTGTACAACCTCGTCTCCTCCAAAGGGAGGGGTCTCTACTACAAGAACGAGAAGGTGGACACGCTCTTCGACGCCGGGCGGGGCACCATGGACCAGGCCAGGCGCCGAAGGATCTACAGCGATCTCGCCAAGACCATGGTCGAGGATGCAACCTGGGTGTTCCTGATGCAGCAGGTGGACATCTACGCCATGCGCGAGCGTTTGGACTGGACCCCGCGCCCCGATCAGTGGATGAGCTTCTATGGCGCGACACTGAAGTGATGACTCGCCGGCGGAATCGGACCGGCCGCGCGGCTGGGATGCCGCGAAAAACAGAACAGCCCTCCGGCCATGAGACCGGAGGGCTGTGCGTATGCGGCACGCCGAATAATACGGGGCGTCACATGGAGCGCACCCCCGCCATGCGGATCACGTCAGCAGCGCGAGGGCACGGGCCCACGGTCGGTCGGCCTGGGCCGGGGCCTGCAGCCGCCGCGAGAGGACCCCATCCAGCCCCAGGACCCGCCCCGGATGGGTGCTGAGGAAGAGGAGCCCGTACCCCATCAGCATGAGGTAGCTCCACGGCCACTCGTTCGGGTGCCGGGCCAAGCCGATCAGCAGGTTCGTGGACATGGCCAGGGCCGCCAGGGCCCCCAGCCGGCTCGCGATCCCCAGGAGGTGCGAGAACCCGATGAACAGCTCCGTGAGGAGCGTGATCCAGGCGAACAGCAGGAAGTGCTGCAGCACCACGGACTCCACGAAGAACCGGTGGGGCGGCAGGAAGGAGTACTTCACCATCTCCTTGGTCCAGTAGAAGAGCCCGTCCCCGCGGGCCAGGCCGAAGTCCGGCGGTATCTTCCACATGGCCTGCTGGATCCACAGGACACCGTACCCGATCCGCAAGACCGCCAGGACGTACGGGCCGGCCGCGCTCATCTCGTTTCTCTCGTCACTCATGTCACCCTCCTCCCCCTTCGGGGTCAGACATTGCTGATTCTGGATTCACGCCAGGGGCATTCCTGAGCGCACGCCATGACTCGGCGGCGGATCACGCGACCCGAGCGGGCTCGCCGGCCGCCACGCATCCGAGGAGCGTGGCCCACTGTTCCTGCGGGATTCCGAGGACGGCCTCCACCACTCGCGGGTCGAATTGCTTCCCGGACTCCCTACGAATTTCTTCCAAGGCCTCGGCCACAGGACGCGCGGCCCTGTACGGCCGGTCATGGGTCATGGCCTCGAGGCTATCCACCACGGCGAAGATCCGGGCCGTGAACGGAATCTCCTCGCCTCGCAGTCCCCGGGGATAGCCTGCGCCGTCGTGTCGCTCGTGGTGGCATCCCACCACGTCCAGGGCCGGCGTGAGGAGAGGCACCGCCTCCAGGATGTCCACGCCTGCCGCCGGATGCTGCTCCAGGATGCGTCGCTCCTCGGCGGTCAGCGGACCGGGCTTCTGCAGGATCGCCTCGGGCGTCCGGGTCTCGCCCACGTCGTGGAGGAGCGCGCCCAGCTCCAGGGCCTCACGCTGCGTCGGGGAGAGGTCGAGCTTGTCCGCGACCGCCATGGCAGCCTTTGCCACTCGCGACAGCGCGCCGCTCTCGCCCCCCCGGGCCTCCAGCGCCCGGACCACGACATCCGTCAGACTCCGGTACGAGACGCGCAGCCGCTCGACCATGAGATAGAACACGTTCCCGAGCATGCCGATCTCATCCCGGGCGCTGACGTGCACGCGGCTGGTGAGATCACCCTCGACCACGCCTCGCGCCACGGACGCGAGCTGCGCCAGCGGTCGCGTGATGTGGCGCGCCAGGAGAATCCCTGCCCCGAGGGCTAGGACCGCAGCGGCCAGCGAGTGGAAATAGAGCCGGCGCCGCACCGCCGCCAGCTCGGCCAGGTACACATCAGCTCGGAAATCCACGTCCAGGGCGGCCACGGTCCGACCCGCGGCGTTCTTGACCGGGGCGAAGGCGGTGATCCAGGTGCCGTGCTCGTTCCGGTAGATGTCCGTATAGGCGGCCGCCCCGTCCTTCAGCACCCGATGCAGGATAGGCTGGATGTCCGGGACAAGCCGGTACGGCTCCCCCAGGGGGACATCCCACATGCTGATGACCGCGAACCGGGACATATCCCCCCGGACATCAACCAGCGTGTACACCGGGTCCTTCAACTGGTTCGTCTCCTGGATCTTGGTGAGCTGCGCCCGGATCGCCGCGTACCCGGGCGCGTCCTTCCGTCCCCCGTCCACCACCGCCTGGTGCAGATCGCCGTCCACCAGCAGGGCGCCGGTGCGGGCGATGTTCAGGAGGAGCGACCCCAGGGACTGGCGCAGCAGACGATCCTGGGCCCGATACTGGAGGAAGCCGCTCAGCAGGATGCCAAGAGCGGTGAGCAGCAAGAGGCTGGCGGTGAGCCGCCACCCCAATCGGCGCCAGACCGGCAAGCGCGCGTGTCTGGCGATTCCCGCAGCCTGTTCTGACATCTTATGCCCCTTGTTCCTCGTCCACCGCCAGTTCCGAGACATCCCGCTCGAAGAACAGCTCCACCGTCCAGTCCAGCACGACGCGGACGCGCGCCGCGAGCGTGGGCAGCTTCAGCATGTAGACCGTCTTCCAGATGAACCAGGCGGGGAACCCGATGAGCTTGAGACCGCGCAGGTCTGCGACGGCCGTCCGCCGGCTGAGGGGCACCATCTCACCCAGGAGCTTGAACCGGAACGGCCGCCGCTCCCGCCCGGTCAGCTCCACCTCCAGTTGTCCGGCCAGCGCCCGCGCCTGGCGGATGGCCACCTGGGCCGTGGCGACGTAAGGGGCCCCGGTGTGGGAGTCCGTCTGGGCCGAGTTATCGCCAAGGGCGTACACGTCCGGAGCCCCTTTCACCTCGAAGAACTCGTTCACCAGGAGCCGGCCGTCGCGCGTCTTGGCCAGGGGCAGATCGGCGATCACGGGACTCACCCGGTTTCCGGCCGTCCAGATGATGCAGTTGCTCGGGATGAACCGCCCGTCCGAAAGGGAGAGACCCTCGGCCGATACCCCGCCGGCCCGGTTCGTCTCCAGCTCGATCCCCCGCTTCAGAAGCTGCTCCCGGGCGTAGGCGGCAAGGTTTGTCGCGGTCTGCGGGAGAACGGCGCTCCCGACCAGGACCAGCCGGACATCGCTGGGTGGGATGGAGGGATAGTGGCGAAGCAGGATGCCCCGGGTCAGCTCCTCCAGGGCGGCCATCAATTCGGTGCCCGCGTGCCCCGCCCCGACCACGACGAAGGTGAGCAGGCGCCGGCGCGCCCACGGGTCGTCCGTCAGGGCAGCCGCCTCGAACAGGTCGATCACCCGGTTGCGGATGCGGACGGCGTCGCCCACCCCCTTGAAGGTCAAGGCGTGCACGGCGGCCCCCGGCGCCATGGAGACATTTGGGGCTGCCCCCAGAGCCAGTACCAGCTTGTCGTAGTGGACGTGCTGGCGGACCTGCGACCGGCTATGGCGGGCGATCACCCGGCGCCGGTCGAGGTCGATCGCCTCCACGGACATCTCCCCGAACTCGACCCCCAGCTCGCCGCAGAGGGGACGGATCGGGTAGAGGACGTGCCGTGTCTCCACGGCCCCCGTGGCGGCCTCGGCCAGCATCGGGGTGAACAGGAAGAAGTTCTGCGCGCTCACCAGGGTGATGTGGACCGGCAGCACCCCGGCGCACCGCTTGGCCAGCTCCAGCGCCGTGGTCACCCCAGCGAACCCTCCACCCAGGATCAGGATGCGAGGCGCCAGCGACGTCGAGGGCCGGGCCAGGACATGACCGGTGGCGGGGCGACTTTCGACTACTGCTGTCGGCATGAGAAATACCCGCTAACCTGGTTGAAGAGCTGAACCGGTTGCGCGTCCGTCTATTTCCTAAGACGCTTCGCGGACGGCAGGCGATTCAAGTTCTTTCCGATAGCGCCGGACGTCGAATGGTCACGTCAGACAAATTTGAACTCCGATCAACCGACCAACGAGAACAAGGACAAACCTGACCTGCGGTCCCATATCACACACACCCGGACAACCGCTGGATCCAGGCCGTTTGCCGTTGACACGCCGCGTCACCTTGAATACGTTTGCGGCAAGATTCCCCCAAGAAGCCCCAAGCCACGCGCGCCCGCCTTCACTGGAGAAGTGTTCGAGCGCAGAGATACTCTGCAAGGAGGCTACCCGGTCATGAGCGAGAGCCTGGCCCTGGAAGCGTTGTTCGCGAAGCACGGATACACCGATTTCAGGTGGATCGATCCCAAGGATATCGTCGTGGCCCAGTGGGTGCGCCTCAAGTGCATGTTCGGCTGCTCCGAGTTCGGTCAAAACGCTACCTGTCCGCCGAACGTGCCCTCGGTCCCGGAATCCCGCGAGTTCTTCAATGAATACACGCGGGCCGCAGTCTTTCATTTCGCAAAAGCTGTGGATGCACCGGAACACCGTCACGAATGGAGCCGGGGCGTCAACACGGCCCTCCTTGCCCTGGAGCGCGACGTCTTCCTGGCCGGGCATCCGAAGGCCTTCCTGCTCTTCATGGATAGCTGCGGGTTGTGCAAGGACTGCGCTGGCGCCCGGGAGGAGTGCAAGGTGCCGCGGTCCGCACGGCCGACCCCCGAGGCCATGGCCGTGGACGTCTTCTCGACGGTGGGCCGAATCGGCTACCCGATCGAGGTGCTGCCCGACTACCATCAAGCCATGAACCGCTACGCCTTCCTGCTGATCGAGTAGAAGCAGTCCTGTAGTCAGGCGTTCACCAGGCATGCACTTTCCGCGAAGACCCTTTCCCATCTCCCGCCGGGTCGTGCCGTCTCCGAAGCGCCAGCACGCGCGGGAGCCCACCGGCGGTCACGGGATGTCCAGAGAGGCAAGGGGGTGGCCCAAGGGGCGATCGGTCCTGCTGTGCCAGCCAATCCGTCGGGGGTGCATTGACACGCCTGCGGAAGGAGCGTAAGCTCCCCGCCAGTGCACCCCCCTCGCCACACCGGAGACAACACCATGGGAGCGGCCAGGGACAACCCGGTGGATCCCCCCACGGACCCCGAAGACGGCGCCCCTCCAGCCCCGCCCCTCTCCGCCTCCCTCCTCTCATCGCCTCGCAATCCACAAAAAGTGTGTGGATGTGGCAGTGTCTTGGCCAACCGTTGGATTCAATCGTACCCGCAAGGGCGTCGGCAGCCCCGTGGGGTGGTGCGGAGTCGTCACAGCTACGCCCTGGGGGTGATACCCTGTTCGACCTGTTCTACCCGGCTGGCTTGCTTCTTGGATCACCACCCTATCTCGGGTGGAACCCGCCGGACGAGAGTGTATTCGTTGTGCGGATGAGAAGTGGCCAAGAGGCGGTGGGTGACCAGTGGCCCTGAGCTTCGGGTGGGACGCGGGGAAGGCTGCGGGTAATCTCGCGAAGCATGGGGTGTCGTTCGAGGAGGCAGCAACGGTCTTTGGGGATCCACTCGGTCGTATCGTCGACGATCCGCGTCACTCTCCTGATGAACCACGTTACGTCCTCCTTGGCCATTCGGAACGTCAGCGGCTCCTTGCGGTCATGTTTACCGAACGGGGCGAGGTGATCCGCCTTATCAGTGCACGAAAGGCTACGCCTCGTGAGCGGAGAGAGTATGAAGAAAGGCAAGGCTAAGACTTCGGAGATTGACCGGCTCCCAATGGATGAGATCCTACCCGAGTACGATTTTAGGCGCGCTCGTCCCAATAGGTACGCATCGCGCTATGGAAAAGGTAGCATCGTCGTGACCCTTGATCCGGATGTCGCCGCCGTTTTTACCAGCGCGGGAATGGCCAACGAAGCCCTGCGAGCGCTCGCGAGTATCATCCGGAAGCACCAACCGCGTCGCACCCAGTCACGGCGCAGTGCATAGCGAAGGTCTGGAGCCGGCGTGCGGTTCGATTCGGCACGTGCCTGGTACAAGGTAATGGGTACGAGGTCGGAAGACTTCGTCCCTGCGCCGCGCCACGACCCCGCCCGAGTCTGAGATCAGCCGGTTCATCGGCATCGTCATGAGAATCCTAAAATATCTCATGGGAGTCCTGGCGTCCTTGGCGTCTTGGCGGTTGATGTTCTCGGATCGGGTCAGGAGGGCTTGTTGAGGGAATCCAGCAGGGCGCGGGCGCGCTTGCTGTCCTTCATCGTCCAGTCCGCCAGGTTCTCGGGATTTCTTTCGTCCAGGACGCGCTGCAGCTCCTGCTGGGCCTCGGCGACGCGTCCCTGCTTGATCAGCACCCTGGCCAGGCCCACCCGCATCGAGGTGAACCGCGGGTTCAGCTCCAGGCCCTTCCGGAACATCCGCTCGGCGGTGTCGAGGCCGCCGCCCAGTAGCCCCGGGACCTCGTAATACACGTTGCCGGCGAAGGCGTACGCGGGCGGGAGCTTGGGGTCAAGCTCCAGGATCGTGTCGATCTCCCGCTTGACCGTCGGCAGCAGGAAGAGTGATCGCACCACCCCTTTGGTCTGCCCCCACCGCCCGGTGTTGATCCCAAACCAGAGGTGAGCCCAGACGTTCTTGGGCTCAAGCTCCACGGCGCGCTCGGCGGCCTGCCGGCCACGGTCGTAGGCCTGGAGCTTTTGCTCCTCGCTGGTCGCCCGGATATCCCCCCAGATGAAGCACACCTGCGCCAGGGCCAGGAGGTTCGGCACATCCGGATCGGTCTTGACCGCCTCTTCCAGCTCGGCCCGGATGGCGTCGAGCCGGGCCGGGTTTTCGTGGTAGCGGTTGAAGAAGGACAATAGCTCGGCGACGAGCGGCGATGTCCCACGGGCCGGGGCCGCGATCAGCGCCACGAGAAGCGCTGCACCAAGGATCCACCTCATCCGAGTCAACTGGCCGACTCCCCCAGTATTGCCGAATGCATCTCTCCGCCGCTCCGTGACCTGTCCCGGACGGCGAGGGGACCTTCGCGGAGCAGGGCCCGGTCGATAAGCCCGTTCAGGACGTCCAGAGGAAGCCTGGGGGCCGGAAGGCTGCAACGATCCAGCAGTCGGCGGGCGTTGCGGTCGTCGAAGCGCACGTCCTGCCCGAGATACTCCCGGTAGCCGAGCAGCAGGCGAGAGATCTTCCGCTCCAGTGGAGACGGGTCCGCGAGTGGACCGGACCGGCCGTCGAGCAGTTCCACCCCGTGCAGTCCCAGCCGATGTGTGATGGCGGAGAGGACGGCTGCCTGGGTGGGAGGCTTCGACGCGACCAGATGGAATACTTTGCCCGCCCCCTCCGGATGGTCCGCCAGGGCCACCAGCGCCCTCGCCACATACTCCACCGGCACGATGTTGAAGGGAGCCTCCGGCCTCCCCTCGATCCGCAGGGGCAGGTAGCCGCCGTCACGCCCATCGGCGAGCGCGCCCATCAGACGAATGAACGCCACGAAGAGGTTGGAGACGGCGGCACCTCGAGTCTCTGCCTCCGCCCCCACGGCGACGCTCGGCCGGAAGACCCTGACGTCCACCCCCAGCCTGGCGCCAGCCTCCCGCACGGCCCCCTCGCCTTCCAGCTTCACCCGCTCGTATGGGTTGTGGAATTCCTGGCCGACATCGCCTTCGTGCTCGTAAACCCAGCCCGTCCGGCAGCCGCAGACGTAGGCGGTGGAGACATGGGCCCAGGACCGGAGGCGGCCGCCCCCGAGGAAGGCAAGCAATTCCAGCGGACCGTCAACATGCGTCGCCCGGAAGGGGGGCATCGCCGCCAGGAAGAAATCCGTCTCCCCCGCGCAGTGAATCACCGTCTCGACCGACTCGCAGAGACGCCCGCGGTCGCTCATCGAGAGACCGCATCCCGGGAGCGTCAGATCGCCCTCGACGACTTCGAGGCGACCGTCCGCCGCCCCCGCCGTGGCCGCGCGGGCCACACGGTCCGCGGCCGAGCGGCCATCCCCCGCGCGCGCCATGGCGAGGACCGGTCGCCCCAGCGTGAGGAGGCGGCGCACCACCTCGCGACCGATGAAGCCGGTCGCCCCCGTCACCAGCACAGGTGAACACAACCGGGCCGCGCCGTTTCCCGAATCATCGTTCATGGGGAATGCCTACCCGATCCTTGTCGGCGTGAGACCCGGCTTCCGGCAGCCGGCCGCGGGGCCATGGGCTCCCTGGCGGGTGGTCATCCGGGCCGCGCCAGCGCTCGGCATACCGCTCCGTGTCCAGACGCAGGGTGTAGAGGAAGAGCAGCCAGACGATGAAGAGGAAGGTGCGCCACGGCCCCCGGGCCAGGAAGCGGCGACCCGAGGTCTGCAGCGGGACGGGGATCAGCACCGATCGCCCCATCCGCTTCAGCCGCCGGCTGAAGTCCAGATCCTCCATGAGCCGCTGCCCGGCGTACCCGCCCATCCGGCGAAAGGTGGATGCGCGGACGAAGATGCCCTGGTCCCCGTAGTAGTTGCGGGTGAGCCGGTAGCGGATCCGGTTGATCCCCGTGATGGCGCGGAGGCGCCAGTCGCGCTCGCTGAAGCGATGCTCGAAGGCCCCGCCCACCACCCTGCTGTCGAAGAGGGCCTCGCGCATCAGCCTCAGGGCGTCCCTCGGCGGGAAGGAGTCGGCGTGGAGGAAGAAGAGGATATCCCCGGATGCGGCGTCGGCCCCCGCGTTCATGAGGGAGGCCCGGCTGGAGTCGTCGAGCCGGAGAAGCCGCGCCCGCCCCCCGACGGCGCGGTTGGTCCCGCCGGGATCACCCGAGGCCGCTACGATGATCTCGGCGGCCTCGATTCCCGGCAGGCGCACGAGCTGGTCGAGCGTCCGACCGAGCGCCTCCGCATCGTTCCTGACCGGAAGGATGATCGAGAAGGGACGTGCGACCATCGGTTGATGGAACCTGCCTGCCGGGAGAGACGTGCCGCCGCATCCCGTTCCCCGCGGGTGAGGCCGTGGCCTGGATTTCCAGCCAGGCCCGTAGCGTCTCCGCAACGCTCCAGGCCTGGGCGATGCAGCCCCGCGGGGTGAAGGGTGAATCCCCGTCGAAGATCTCGGCGATGCTCCCCACGCCGTAGTCTCCCAAATGATGCTCCAGCGGTCGGAGGAAAGCAAGCGCCGCCTTCGGATCCCCGTACACACGCAGGTGCGCCAGGGCGAACGGACCCAGGAACCAGCCCCACACGGGTCCTTGATGATAGGAGGCGTCCCGCTCCCCTGGGCCGCCGACGTATCGTCCCCGGTACGCCGGATGCCCCGGGAGGAGGCTTCGCAGGCCGAAGGACGTGAGCAGGTGTCGGCCACAAGCGTCCACGACCCGGCTCTGCTGCTCCGGCGTGAGCGGACTTTCGGGAAGCGACACGGCGAAGATCTGGTTGGGGCGGAGCGTGCCGTCGCTTCCGGCGGGACCATCCAGGACATCGTAGCAGCAGCCGGCCTCTTCGTTCCAGAACCGCCCGAAGGCCGTCCGCACGCGGGCCGCCAGGTGGTCCCACTCCTCCCCCGATTGCCCGAGCAGCCGGGCGAAGCCGGCCATGCTCCAGAGGGCATTGTACCAGAGGGCGTTGATCTCCACCGGCTTGCCGATCCGCGGCGTCACCACCCAGTCCCCGATCTTGGCATCCATCCAGGTGAGCTGGACGCCCGGCTCGCCGGCTCGGAGCAGGCCGTCCGCCGGGTCCTCGGCGATGCCGTACCGGGTCCCCTGGCGATGCCATCGGACGATCTCCTGCAGGACCGGATAGAGCGTCTTCAGCAGCGCGTCATCCTTGGTCGCCGCGTAGGTGGCCCGGACGGCCTCGAAGTACCAGAGCGTGGCGTCCACGGTGTTGTACTCGGGGGCCTCTCCCGCATCGGGAAACCGGTTGGGAAGCATCCCCCGATCCACGAAGCGGGCGAAGGTGGTGAGGATCCGGGCCGCCGCATCCGCCCGTCCGGTGGTGAGGAGGAGCCCGGGCAGACTGATCATGGTGTCCCGGCCCCAGTCCCCGAACCAGTGATAGCCCGCGATCACCGACATGCCGTCCGGATCGTCCGGGAGGGGTCGGCGCACCACGAACTGATCCGCGGCCAGGGCGAGCTGCTCGACCCACGGCGGCGCCTGCCGGGAGGCCGGATGGCCCGAGCGCCAGCGGGACAGGAGGTCTTCCTCGTGCCCTTGCCGCCGCCTCCAGGCGGCCGTGCCGTCCAGGGACGGGGCGGCCTCGGCGGAGAGCACGACGGTCAGGTCGTCGCCGGGGGCAAGCTCGGCGCGAAGCGTCCCCACGTGCAACTGGTCCTCGCGCGAGTCGAGCCCCCGCTCCCGCTCCCTGGCCAGGTCGAAGCCCTCGTACCAGGCATGCGCCGTCTCCGCCTCGGCCCCCTGCGCCGCGAGGATGAAGGGCCGGGCCCCGTCGAAGGCCCTCACCCGGAGTCCGTGCGGGACCGCCTCCACGGCCATCCGCCACCCCCCGCCGCGCGTGGTGGAGTGGTAGTCCCGGTAGTTGACGAGGGCCTTCAGCTCCAGTCCAACCGGCCCGCCCGCCCGGAGGATCCGGTACCGGACATAGGTCGTGTTCGCCCCCTGCTCCATCCAGATGCGCTTCTCGACGAGCGCGTCGGCGCAGGCAAACGTCCAGACCGGCGTCGTCCCCTCCAGCCGGAACTCCTCGATCTCGCGGTAGCCGTGGGGATCCACCGTCCCGTCCGCCCACCGGTTCGCAGAGAGCGGCCGGCCGGCCCCCCCGTATTCCACCCGCTCGTCGAGCTTGGCCACCAGCAGCGTCCGCCCCAGGGGTGGCTGCAGGGCCGCCACCAGGAAACCGTGGTATCGTCGCGTCAGGAGCCCCGCCACCGTCCCCGAGGCGAAACCGCCGATGCCGTTGGTGCACAGCCACTCCCGCGATTCCGCGACCGCGAGGGTGCCGCAGATCTCTCGACCGTACAGGACGACCGGTGCAGTCATGACCGACCCCCTCCCTGGACCACCGTCCCCTTCACTCGCGGCATTCAGCGCGTTCCCTCCTCGCTCGACAGGCCCAGCCGCCTCCGGAAATGGCTCCGCCAGCTTTCAGGCAACGCCTCCACCTGGACAGCGCGGTGAACCTTCTCCTCGTCCGCCCGGTCGTAGCGCTTGAGCAGGTACAACCGGACGATGTCCGGGATCGTGACGCGGCTGTCGTCGCGGCCGATCACCTCGATGGCATCCCCGGCTTCGACCTCTCCCTCACGCAGGACTGCAAAGTAGAAGCCGGTTCGACCGCTGTGGAGAAAGCGCTTGATGATGTCTTCCCGTCCGAATCGAACGCCGAGCTTGTAACAGGGCAGGCGCGGCTCGGTCACCATCACCTCCGCCGACCCGATCCGGAAGCGATCGCCGACATGCACCTGCCCTTCCAGCAGTCCCTCCGTCGTGAAATTCTCGCCGAACATCCCCCAGGGGAGATGCATGTCGGGGAGTTCCTTGCGCCAGTACTGGTAATGCTCGGACGGGTAGGCATACACCGCCTTGCTCGGCCCGCCGTGCACCGTGAGGTCCGCCTGCCGGTCGCCCTCAAGATTCAGCGTTCGCAGTAGCACCCGACCATCCACCGGCTCTTTGAAGATGCCGGTCCTGACCCGCTTCCCCTTGGCCGCCACCTCGCGGGGCAGCCCCACGTTCACCGAGACGAGTCTCACCTCACGGCTCCACGACCTGCATCACGTGCCCATCCGGATCGCGCACCAGGACCCCCTTCGCGAACCCGAGCCGCCCGTCCGGCACGCTCACTGCCCCGGACGACACGAGGGCTCTCTTCGCACCGAGCACACCCTGCGCGGCCGCTCCCGCATCGCGGGTGAGCAGTCTCGTCTGCCAGTGCACCAGGTCGTTGGCCCGCTCATCGGCAGGTATGGGCCGGCCGTCCCGCGGCGCCACGTACTCCAGCAATTCGATCCCGGGCCCCGCGGCGGCCCGGAGCGTGGTGATGCGCAGCCGGGCGCCGAAGACGTTGTTGAGGTGCTCCTGCTCGGGGCCGTAGTTCTCGCTCTCCCCCACGACCCGCATCCCCAGGAGGTCCCGGTAGAACTTCAGGCTGGCGTCGGTGTCGGCCGCCACGATGGCCGTGTGATCTATCCCCAGGAAGAGCCTGTCACTCGGTCCGTGCCACCTGGCATCGCCCTTTCCCGGGGGAAACTGGAGGACCTCCAGGGGGTGACCGTCCGGATCCTTGAAGTAGAACGCCCGGATGCCTCCCGCCTTTGGGTTCCAGTCGGGCAGCCGCTGGGGGCCTGACGAGGCGTGCTCGACCTTGTGCTGCCGGAGCCAGGCATAGGCTTTGTCCATGTCGCTGACGATGATCGCGACATGCTGGAACCAGCGGTCATTGCTCCGAGAGTCCACGGGGATCGGCCGCCCGCGCGGTACCAGGTACTCTGTCAGCTCGAGGAACTCATCCCCCAGCCGCATGCGCACCACCCGCATCCGCAATCCGAAGACTCCTTGGAGGCGCTCGTACGCCTCGCCGGAGACCTCGACATCCGAGACCTGCTCGAAGGAGAGGACCTTCGAGTAGAACTGGACCGCACGGTCCATGTCGGACACGGTCATCCCGACGGCGTCCACCGCGACGACCTGCGCCTTCGCCGGCGCTTCCTGTGCCAGCGCCGGCGGGAGGAACAGACCGAGCGCGAGCCAGAGCCAAACGACGAGGACCGTGAGAGATCGTCTTGCCCGGAGTCGTGATGTGTGCCTCATGTCTGCCATCCCCATCATCACCTGCGGCCTATCCGTCCGACAAGGCGTCTGGGCGCTGGTCCACCGGTTTCACGTCATCCATCAGGGCATAGAAGCCTTCCGCCAGCGTCGGATGGATGTAGATCGCCCCCTTGAGCAAGGTGTACGGGGCTTGGGCGAGCATGAGGGCCCCCAGGATCTGGATCAGCTCACCGCCCTCTGTCGCGAGGATGGCGGCCCCCAGGATCCGGTCGCTCTCGGCGTCCACGACGAGCTTCATCAGGCCGGCGGTCTCATCCCGCTCGATGGCGCGGGCGACCCACGTCATGGGAATCTTGCCGATCTTCAGCTTTCGGCCGCTGGCCCTGGCCTCTTTCTCGGTCATCCCGACCCGTCCAAGCTGCGGATCGGTGAAGACCGAGTAGGGCACGATGCGACCCCGGATGCTGAGATCCTTGCCATCCATGAGATTGCCGAAGACGACCTGGTAGTCGTTGTACGAGATGTGGGTGAAGGCCGGTCCCCCCTTCACATCCCCGAGGGCCCAGATGCCGGGCACGTTCGTCTCCAGCTTGCCGTTCACCTTGACGAAGCCGCGCTCATCGGTCTCCACCCCGGCCTTCTCCAGCCCCAGGTCGTCCGAGTTCGGCCGCCGCCCTGTGGCGACGAGCAGGTGGGAGCCGGTCACCGTCCGGGATGCGCCGCCAGCTTTCAGGCTCACGGCGACCTTCCCCGCCTTCATCGCCACACGGGTCGGCGTGGCGCGGAGGAGAAAGCGCATGCCTTCGGCCTCCAGGGCCTTCTGGAGCTCCTCGGCGACGTCCGGGTCCTCGCGGGTGAGGAGAACCTCCCCTCGATGAACCAGGGTGACCTGGCTGCCGAACCGGCGAAACATCTGTCCGAATTCCAGCCCGATGTATCCCCCGCCGATCACGATCAGATGCTTGGGAAGCTCGGTCAGCTCCATGAGCGTCGCGTTGGTCAGGTATGGGACCGAGTCCAGGCCATCGACCGAGGGGACTTCGGAGCGGGTGCCGGTGTTGATGAAGATCCGCTCCCCCTCCAGCACCTGGTCACCCACCGCAACTGTCCGGGGACCCAGGAATCGGGCCTGGCCCCGGTACAGGTGCAGCTTCTCGCGGCTGTCCACGTTCCCTTGTTGCCCGCCGCGGAATCGCTCCACGATCGCGTTCTTGCGGGCAACGATCTTCCCCAGGTCCACGGACACCTTGCCGGCTCGCACCCCCCACTTGACGGCGTTGCGGGCGTAGTGGGCCACCTGGGCGGAGGCGACCATGGTCTTGGTCGGCGTGCATCCCGTGTTGATGCACGTGCCGCCCAGGTGCGCTTTTTCGACGAGGGCTACCGTCCAGCCATGATCCACCAGGTCCTGCGAGAGCGGATTGCCTGCCTGGCCGGAGCCGATCACGATGGCGTCGTATTTCATCCCGGTATCCCTTTCACCCCAACCGCTCTCGCAGATGGTCTCCCACCCGGAGCGCGTTCGCCATGATGGTGAGGGCGGGGTTCACCGCCCCGCTGGAGGGGAAGATGCTCCCGTCCACGACGTAGAGGTTGTCCAGGTCGTGCGCCTTGCAGTGGGCATCCACGGCGGAGGTCTGGGGGTCGTGCCCGAACCGAACGGTCCCGCACTGGTGGGCCACCCCGGCGAGCGGGATGCGCTCCCCGATGAACAAGCTCCGGGCGAACAGGCCCTGGTGGCACTCATGCCCGTGCACGGGGCACTTGGCCTGCTGCTGCATCAGCCGCTCCAGCTTCGCCCGCAGGCGGTTGTGGGCCTCGAGGTTGTTGGGGGTGTAGGCCAGGACGATATTGCCGTTCCGATCCAGGGTCACCCGGTTGTCCGGATCGGGGAGATCCTCCGAGGTCAGCCAGAAATCCAGCGAGTGCTTGGCCATCAGTTCCAGGGTGAACCCGGGCGCGATGGCCGGGGCGCCGGCGCTCAGGGCCACGCCGTCCAGCTTGCCCACGAACGAGATGTGCCCCATCGGGTATTCCCAGTCCTCCGCGCCCAGGTAGAAGTCGTTGAGGGCCAGCGTCTTCTGAAAGATCGTCGGGTTCGGGCACTTGGAGATGGCGAGCAGGACCGAGTTGGTGTGCCCCATGTAGTGCCGCCCCACCGTGCCGGAGCCGTTGGCAAGGCCGTGCGGGTGCCTGTCGCTCCGCGAGCGCAAGAGGAGCGCCGCAGAGTTGATCGCCCCGCAGGATACGACCACGATGCCCGCCGAGTACGTTTCCTTGGCGCCGTTGCGCTCGACGTGGACCCGCGTCACCTCGCGGCCTGACACGCTGGTCTCGAGCCTCGGGACGAAGGCACCCGTGCGAAGCGTGACGTTGGGGGACCCCAGCGCCGGCTCGACGCAGCAGACGTGGGCGTCGGCCTTGGCCTCCACCAGGCAGGGGAAGCCGTCGCAGGTCTCGCAGCGGATGCACTTGCTCGCGTGGCGATCCCCCTCGTTCAGCATGATCGCGAGGGGGGTGTGAAAGGGCCGGCGGCCGAGCCGCACGAAATCGTCGTGCAGCGCCTGGATGCGCGACTCGTGACTCACGGCCGGGTGGGGGTAGGGGGCGCTGGCGGGCGGCTCCGTGGGGTCCTCGCCGCGGGTGCCGTGGACGTGGTAGAGACGCTCTGCCTTCGTGTAGTAAGGCTCCAGTTCGTCGTAGGAGAGGGGCCAGGCCGGCGAGACTCCCCCATGGTGCTTGATCTCGCCGAAGTCTTCCGCGCGCAGGCGGAAGAGTGCCGCCCCGTAGAACTTTGTGTTGCCCCCGACGTAGTAATTCGTGTGCGGGTGCAGTGTCTTGCCGTCCTTGTCGTACCAGACCTCCTTGGTGTTGTAGTGGCCCTCGACATTGACGGTGCGCGAGTCCCAGTTCCGCTTCTCGCGCGGGACGAAGTCCCCCCGCTCCAGCACCAGGATCTTCTTGCCCGTGGGCGCCAAGGCGTGGAGCAGCGTCCCGCCGCCGGCCCCGGTGCCGATGATGATCACGTCGAAGTGATTCGCCGTCGCCATGTCCCCCTCCTATCCCTTCCGGTAGCCGCAGTGAAAGATGCAGCGCTTACCATTGTCGTGATGCAGCTTCGCGCAGGAGACCCTCCCCGCCCCCCGGAGCCGGAGGTACGCCTCCGCCGCCAGGAGCATGCCGACCGGCGGCGCCGTGAAGTAGATCCACAGCCCGGTCCACAGGTTGGCCGGGAGGGCGGATGCGACCGTGCGCGCCGGGTTCATGCTCATGCCGGACAGCGGGGCTTCGAGCGCGATGTAGAGCGCGACCAGGATTCCTGCGAAGAGGCCGGTGAAGCGCGCCAGGCCCCCGCTGTTCGAGGCCAGGAGCACCACTGCCATGAGGATGCAGGAGATGACGAATTCAGCCAGGAAGGCGATCGACGGCCCGTCCGGGCCTGGAACGGTGGCCACGTATTCAATGGGTGGCTGCGTGATTGGGTGTCCAAGCACCATGACGGCCAGCCACACCCCGGCGAGCCCCCCGAGAAATTGGGCCATGACATAGAACGCGGCGTCCCAGGGAGCGACCTTGCCAAGGCGGAGAAAGGTCAAGGTCACCGAGGGGTTGAGATGGGCCCCCGACTGCTGTCCCCACGGCGAGTAGATGATGCCGACGGCGGTCAGGCCCATGGCCACCCCCATGAGGACCCTGCGGATCGTGGGATCGGAGATGGCCTGGCGGAGGGCGGATCCGGGGTATTCCAGAATCACGGCGAAGATGCATGCGGAGAGCATGAAGCTGCCGAGCCCGGCCGCCTCCATCAGGTACTCGGGCCAGTGATGCCTCAGGCTCTTCAGCACGATCTAACCCTCCCCCTCTTGCCTGCCGCTCAACGAAATCGCGCCCTCAGCCTTGGCCCCCCTCCCCCCTGCGGGAGGTGTCGGGGGTGAGGGGGGCCATCGGCGTGAGGCGGTGCTTACCGCGCCAACTGCTGCATGGGGTTGATGGTCACCCGGATGACCTCGGAGACGCCCGGATACTTGAAGCCGTCATTCACCTGGGCGATGGGGCGAACGACCCCGTTCTCCCGCGGGCCCGTGTTGGGAGCGGGCTGCCGTGGCGCCTGGTTCGGACCCGCCCCCGGCTCCTCGTTCACCTCCGTCCCGGCATCCCACAGGATGATCTGGGAGGTGATGTCCCCGGAGACCGGCTTGCCCGCACTGTCGTACAGGGCGATGCCAGCCTCGCCAGGCGCGTAGAAGAGGTCATTGGACTGCCCGAACATCATGGCGATGGACAGCCGGGATCCCGGGGTCGCCGAGAAGCTGAACTCGTAGGTGCCCCCGGGACCGATCGGCCCAGGGCCTGCGGCCCCCACCGGGGTATCGGTGACGCCCGCTGCCATGATGCCGGCGCCGTTCCGCAGGGACTCGGCGAGTGGCGCCGGGTTGCCCTCCTCGGCCAGCTGCTCCAGGCCCTTGCCGCGATCCGACTTGCCGGAGGTGAACAGCGGAGCGCTGTTCGTGTGGATCACGTACAGGACCGGCGCCACCGCGGCCGGCGCCTTGGCACCGGTGGATGGCCTCAGGGTATTCTCGGTGGACACGTTCTCGATGCGAACCCTGAACTGCTGGGCCGGCGCGGCGGCGTGACCCGCGCTGACCATGGGACCCAGAGCCAAGAGCGCCGCGCCCGCGAGCAGGCGAATGCCATGTGTCTTCTTCATCGATCGAATCCTCCTTGGGTGTGAGCGTCCATGTTGTCTTTTGGTGGTTTCATCCGAGGCCGCGTCCTCTACCACCTAAGACGCCGGCCACACCCACGGCGATTCGGATGGATCTGAATCGAGAAACCACTCCCCTCAACCTCGCCTGCTCCCCTTGGCGGAGAAGGATGGGATGAGGGGTGGAATGGCCGAGGCCCCGCACACCGATGTCAGGAGGAGGGGAGGCTACCGCTGCGGAGTCTGATTCAGGCCTCGCGCCGCTGGGCCATCCACCAGCCAGAGGAGCCTCCCCTTCGTGGGGCGCACGATCTGCGCCGGGAAGCGATCCGGCCGGTACTCCCCCTCGAGGACGGTCCGCAGCGTTTCCGCCTTCTCCTCACCGCTCACGAGGAAGATAACGGCGGCCGCGTTGTTCAAGACGGGAGGCGTGAGGGTGATCCGATAGGCCTGGAGCTTTTCGATCCACTGGGCAAGCACCAGACGCTCCCGCTCCCGGATGGCAGGGGTGCCTGGAAAGAGCGACGCCGTGTGGCCGTCGGCACCCATCCCCAGGAGGATCAGGTCGAAGCGCGGACGCTCGTCTCCCTGAAGCCGGAAGCACTCGCGGAGGGTCTGCTCGTACGACGCGGCAGCCTTGCCGGCGTCCGGCTGCTCCCCCCGGACCCGGTGAACGTTCGCCGGGGGCACGGGCACGCGGGACAGCCAGGTCTCGCTGGCCATCCGGTAATTGCTCTCGGGGTGCTCTGGCGGGATGTGGCGCTCGTCCCCCCAGAAGACCTGGATCTTCTCCCAGGGTACCCGACCCCGATACGAGGCATCCCCCTCGCCGGCCAGCAACCTGAACAGCGCCCTGGGCGTCGAGCCCCCCGACACCGCGACCGTGAAGGATCCCCCGCTGAGCGTCGCCTCATCGGCCAGGCGCACGAACTCCGCTGCCGCGGCACCGGCCAGCGCCTCGGCGTCGGCGAGCACCCGCACCTCGAAGCTGCGTGCCTCCACGGGCGCTCCCTCCCGCCCTCTTACGAGCTTTCTCCCCGCAGGAACGCCTCGTACAGGGCGACGTCCCCGGCGCTGCCGATGACCAGCGGGACCCGCTGGTGGATGGTCTCCGCTCCGATGTCCAGGATGCGCCGCGCACCGTCGCTCGCCCGTCCCCCCGCCGCCTCGACCAGCGCGGCCAGGGGCGCACACTCGTAGACCAGGCGGAGCTTTCCATCCGGATGGCCGGGGTCCGGGGGATAGAAGTAGAGGCCGCCCTCGATCAGGCAGCGATGCACGTCGCCCACCAGGGCTCCGGAATAGCGCAGCGAGTAGGGGCGGTCGGTGGCGGGATCCGTCTGGGTGATATGCTGGATGAAGCGCCGGATGTCGGGATGCCATTCAGCCATCCGGGCGACGTTGGCGCTGTAGGTGCGGCCGCGCGCCGGGCAGCGGATGTTCTCTTGGGACAGCAGGAACTCTCCCAGATCGCGATCCAGCGTGAAGGCCGCCACGCCGTGGCCGCAGGTATAGGCGAGGATCGTGCTCGTCCCGTACATCACGTAGCCGGCCGCCACCGGCGCCGCCTTCTGCCGGAGGACATCGCCAAGCTGGTCGCCGCCGCCCGCCGGGTCCCGACGGTAGATTCCGAAGATCGTGCCCAGCGCGCCGTTGATGTCGGTATTGGACGACCCGTCCAGGGGATCCACGCACAGGATGTACTTGGCCTTGCCCTCGCAGGAGATCTGCTTGACCTCGTCCAGCTCCTCCGAGACCACACCGGCCACCAGGCCCGTCTGGGCGAAGGCCTCCACCACCGTGTCGTTGGCGAAGACGTCCAGCTTCTTCTGGCTGTCGCCCGTCGCATTCTTCTCCCCGACCAGGCCCAGGCGGCCGACCAGGGCGGCCCGCCCGATCTCGCGGGCCAGGATCTTCGCCGCGTAGCCGAGCTGGACCAGCAGCTCCGTCAGCTCCCCCGCGGCCCCCGGGTGCAGTCGCTCCTCTTCCAGGATGTGCCGGTTCAGGGTGATCGCCCGAGTGCTCATCGCATCGCTCCTCGACCCCCGGCGGATGCGGGATCGGTGGCCCCCGACAGAACAGCGAAGCGGGCCGCCCCCAGCAGGGCGGTCTTCTCGTTCAGGATCACGCGGACGGGCATCCGGAGGAGCAGGGACTTCATCCGACCCTTCCCGCTGAAGGCGTCCAGGAACGTCCGCTCCCTGAGCTTCGGAAGGATCTTGGGGGCGATCCCACCACCGACGAGCACGCCGCCCGTGGCCATGACCTTCAAGGCCAGATTGCCGGCCTCTGCCCCGTAGATCCCGACGAACAGCTCCAATGCCTGATTGCAGAGCCCGTTCCTGCCCTGCAGGGCCGTCTCGGCGATTACCGCGGCGGGGTCCCTCCGGCCCATCTCCTCGGCCAGCCAGGCTGGCTCGTCGCCAGGTCCCGTGTCCCGCAGGAACCGGTAGATGTTGAGGAGACCGGGCCCCGAAAGCACGCGCTCGAAGCTGACGTGCTGGAACTGCGGCAGCAGGTAGCGGAGCAGCCCGATCTCCAGCGGCGTGCGGGGCGCAAAGCTCGCGTGCCCCCCTTCCGTGGCGAAGGGCCGAAGCCGGGCGCCGTCCCAGAGGAGCCCAGCCTCGCCGAGCCCCGTCCCCGCGGCAATGATGGCCGCATTGCCCGGGGCGTCCTGAGCGCCCTCGTTCAGGACACAGAAATCCTTCGCCTCCAGGAGGGCGATGCCATGGGCGCTCGCCTCCAGGTCGTTGATCAATCCAACCTGGGGGAAGCCCAGCTGCCTCGCCACGTCCCGGGCGTCCACCACCCACGGGAGGTTGGTGGCCTCGCACCGGCCGTGCCGAACGGGACCAGCGACCCCGAAGCAGGCCCGCTCCACGGGCGCGTGGCGCGAGGACAGGAACCGCTCCAGCACCGCCCCCAGAGCGGCGTGCTCCCGGCTGGCAAAGGTCGCCTCCTCGACGAGCTTCAGGCGCTCGCCGTCCACCATGGCGAAGGCCAGCCGCGTGTTCGTCCCGCCGATGTCGCCAGCCAGGATCACGGCTCGATCCTCTCATCCGCCCCCGCCAGCCTCCGAAGGACTTCCACGCTGCGGGCCGGCTCGGGACGGATGGTGTAGTCGGGATCCACGTCGGCGCCCCGGATCGTCCCATCCCGGCCGATGATGAAGCGGCCCGGCATGGGTAATGTCCAGGACTCATCGCCGTTGAATTTCGGGAGGTCCACGCCGAACGTGCGGTAGACCTGCCGCAGGTCCTCGGGGAGCGAGAACACCAGGCCGTATTGGCCGGCGATTCGATTCCCCTGATCCCTCAGGACGGGGAAAGTGAGGTGGTGCTGCGCGACGATCTTGCGGGTGTTCTCGGGGAGCTGCGGCGAGATCGCCACGAGGCCGGCCCCGGTTCCCGCGATCTCAGGCAAGGCTGCTTGCAGAGCTGCCAGCTCCAGGTTGCAGTAGGGTCACCACACCCCCCGGTAGAAGCTCACGACCAGCGGCCCCCGGGCGAGCAGGTCGCCGGAGCGCACGAGCGTGCCGTTCCCGTCCGGCAGGGCGAACTCCGGCGCCCTGTCCCCGACTTTGAGGACGCGCTCCAGGATGCCGGAGCGTCGAAGATCCTCCGTGGCCCGGTGCATGGTGGCCCGGATTTCCGGTGATGCCTTGGCTTCGAACCGCGCCCTGTGCGCCTCGAGCTGTTCCTGCAAACCCACGGACTCCCCTCTCTCCCCTCCAGAAGCGCTCGGCTTACTCGCCGCTCTGCTGGAGCAGCTTGGCCACCAGGCCCGTCCAGCCGGTCTGGTGACTGGCCCCGATGCCGGCGCCGTTGTCCCCGTGGAAGTACTCGTAGAAGAGCATCAGGTCGCGCCAGTGGGGGTCGGTCTGGAACTTCTCCGTGCCCCCGTGGACCGGCCGGCGGCCGCCCGGGCCCCGCAGGAAGATGCGGGTGAGCCTGCGCGACAGCTCGGCCGCCACGTCCCAGAGCGACAGCCGCCGCCCCGACCCCGTGGGATACTCCACCAGGAGCTCCTGGCCGTAGAAGTGGTCGAACCTCTGCAGCGATTCTATCATGAGATAGTTCAGGGGGAACCAGATGGGTCCGCGCCAGTTGGAATTTCCCCCGAAGAGGCCCGTGGTGGATTCGGCCGGCTCGTACTCCACCCGGTGCTCGTGACCGTCCAGGGTGAGGACATAGGGGTGGTCCCGATGGTAGCGCGAGAGTGCCCGGATCCCGTGGGGCGAGAGGAACTCGTCCTCGTCCAGCATGTGGCGGAGGACGCTCCGGAGCCGGTCGCCGTTCACCAGGGAGAGCAGCCGCCGGGTCCTTCCGTCGGGAGTGGTCTGGGGAACGATGTGGTTCCGGAGCATCGGCCGATTGCGGATGAACCACTTCATCCGGCGCCAGAAGTTGGGCATGTAGCCCTCGGTCTCGGGCTCCAGCGTCTCGACGGCGAACAGCGGGATCAGGCCGACCATGGACCGCACCTTCAGCGGCCAGGCCGAACCGTCCGGCAGGTGGAGGGCGTCGTAGAAGAAGCCGTCCTCCTCGTTCCAGAGCGCGATCCCCTCGCCGTGGATGTTGTTCATCGCGTGCGCGATGTACACGAAGTGCTCGAAGAACTTCGAGGCCACGTCTTCGTAGGCGGGGTCCTTGCACGCCAGCTCCGAGGCAATGGCCAGCATGTTGAGGCAGAACATGCCGACCCAGGCGGTGCCGTCGGACTGCTCGATGTGGCCTCCGGTGGGGAGCGGAGCGCTGCGATCGAAGACCCCGATGTTGTCCAACCCCAGGAAGCCCCCCTGGAACACGTTGCGTCCCTCGGGATCCTTCCGGTTGACCCACCAGGTGAAGTTCAGGAGCAGCTTGTGGAAGACCCGCTCCAGGAACTGGCGGTCGCCCTTGCCGCGGATGCGCTTCTCGATCTTGTACACCCGCCAGGCCGCCCAGGCATGCACGCAGGGGTTCACGTCCCCCAAGGCCCACTCGTAGGCGGGGATCTGGCCGTTGGGGTGCATGTACCATTCGCGAAGGAAGAGGATCAACTGTTCCTTGGCGAAGTCCGGATCCAGGATGGCCAGGGCCACGGTGTGGAAGGCCAGATCCCAGGCGGCGTACCAGGGATATTCCCACTTGTCGGGCATCGAGATGACGTCCTCGTTGTAGAGGTGCGCCCACTCGTGGTTCCGGCCGTGCGCCCGCTCCGGCGGCGGGGGAGGCTGGGTGGGATCGCCCGCCAGCCAGCGCTGCACGTCGTAGTGGTACCATTGCTTGGACCAGAGCATCCCGGCCAGGGCCTGGCGCATCACCCCCTTCGAGTCGTCGCACAAACGGGTCGGGATGACGGTGGCATAGAATGCGTCCGCCTCCCGCTGGCGCTCGGCAAACAGCCGGTCGAAATCCTCCCCGAAAGGGTCCCCGTGAGGCTCGCCGTCGCTCAAGCGCAGGCGGATGACCGCGCTCCCTCCCCCGGGCACCTGCACGGGATAGTGCGCCGCCGCCTTCGTCCCTCCCCGGGCGGGGTTCACCGGCTCCATCCGGCCGTGAATCAGGTACTCGTGGAAGGCGTCCTTGACGAACGGCTGGCCATTGGGAGTGCCGAAGATGCGAAGATGATTCGTCTCGTTCTCGGTGAACAGGGTGTCGGGCGTTCCCTCACACATGAGCCGGTAGGCATTGGGGAACCCGGGATGCTTCGCCAGGATGGCGACCGTCCCGTCCCCTGACGGGGCCTGCCAGAGCTTCGGACGCTCGGCGCCGGGGTCCCAGCTCCAAGTGTTCCGGAACCAGAGGGTCGGCAGGAGGTGGAGTGCGGCCGGAGCAGGGCCCCGGTTCCAGGCGCTGATGCGGATCAGGATGTCGTCGGTTCCGGCCTTGGCATATTCCACGAAGACATCGAAGTACCGATCCCCATCGAACACACCCGTCTCCAGCAGATCGAATTCCGGGTCCCTGCGCCCCCGGCGGGCGTTCTCCTCCACCAGGCGGGTGTACGGGTACTCCGTCTGGGGGTACTTGTAGAGACCCTTCATGTACGAGTGGGTCGGTGTGGAGTCGAGGTGGAAATAGTATTCCTTGACGTCCTCGCCGTGGTTTCCCTGGGAGCCGGTCAGGCCGAAGAGTCGTTCCTTCAGGATGGGGTCCTTCCCGTTCCAGAGGGCGAGGGCGAAGCAGATCCGCTGGTGATTGTCGCTGATCCCGAGGATGCCGTCCTCCCCCCAGCGGTATGCCCGGGACCGGGCGTGGTCGTGCGGGAAGTACTCCCAGGCGCTCCCGGACGCGGAGTAGTCCTCCCGGACCGTTCCCCACTGGCGATCGGAGAGATAGGGGCCCCATCGCTTCCAGTGGGCCGTGCGGGCCCGCGCCTCCTCCAGCCGCTTCGCCTCTCCGTTCATCCTCCCCCTTCCACGTCTGGCGCAAAGCGTCTTACTCTACACGCTCTGCCTTTTGCGCTTGGCGCTTTGCCCTTTGCGCTTTGCGCTTTGCGCGAAGCCGGTCGTCTACCCTCCGTGGGCAAATGCGGGATAGAGTGTCATCCCGCCGTCCACGAAGAGCGTCTGGCCCTGGACGTAATCCGAGTCGTCGGAGGCGAGCCATACCGCCGCCTTCCCGATGTCCTCGGGGAGGCCGATGCGACCGTAGGGGATGAGCTTGAGCAGAGCGCTCAGGGCGTCTGGCGTCTCCCAGGCCGCGCGATTTATGGGGGTCTGGATGGCGCCCGGGGCAATGGAGTTGACCCGGATGTGGTGCGGCGCCAACTCCTGGGCCATGCTTTGCATGAGTTGCATCACGCCGCCCTTGGATGCCGCGTAGTTGACGTGGCCTGCCCAGGGGATCTTCTCGTGGACCGACGACATGCAGATGATCTTCCCGGCCGCCCGCGAGATCTCGGGACGGACGCCCCGGCGGATCATCTCCCGGGCCGCCTCGCGGGCGCAGAGGAACATCCCGGTGAGGTTCACGCCCAGGAGGAGGTTCCACTGTTCCAGCGTCATCTGCGGAAATGGGGCGTCCCGCTGAAGGCCCGCATTGTTCACGAGGATGTCGATGGTACCCCAGGCCTTGTACATCTCCTGGAACATGGCCTGCACCTCATCCTCCTTGGAGACATCCGCACGGATCGCCAGGGCTTCGGTCCCGCCCCCCCTGATCTTGTCCACCACTGCCCTGGCGGAGTCGGGATTTGTGACGAAGTTGACCGCCACGTCGGCGCCCGCGGCGCCCAAGGCCAGCGCCACCCCCTCCCCGATGCCTGAGTTGGCGCCCGTGACCAACGCCTTCTGTCCTCTCAACGGTTGGTACATCATGCGTCCCCCCCCTCACTTTCCTCACGCTTCTGTTGACTGACCAGCGCCCATTGCCTCACACTGGATTGGAAGCGCTTCGCCCCGCAATGGATTCGTTCGTCGAAAGACGATGGACGCCCGATCGGCTTGGCGCCTACCCCTCGGCCAGGCGCGCCAGCAGAAACTGGCGCAGACGAGAACGCACGGCCTCCGGCATGGCCGCGCCCGTTCCCTGGACCCACTCGCGGGTCCGCCTGTAGGTGTTCAGGTACGCCACGCACGACGGGCAGCGCCCCAGGTGTCCTTCGAAATCCGCGACCGTCTCGGGGTCGAGCGTTCCGTCCAGGTACCCTTCCAGGTGGTCCAGGATCACTTCTTTGCAGGTCAGGCGTGTCACGGTCGTGTGACTCCCAGGGAGAACGAGGCCGCGCGGTTCGGAACCCCGCGGGATCTTACCGCTGCCGGAGCTTTCGGGCCGCCTCGGCCCGCATCTGCTGCATGGCACGGGTCTCCTGATCCGAATACCGCTCTTCTTGCCAGGGGTCCGCGCGCATGTGATAGCCGTTGACCTCCCAGAAGCCCGGCGGGTTCACGTCCAGGAATTCGAACCCCCGCACCCACTTGGCGCTCTTCCAGAAGTACAGCTTGGGGATGACGAGACGGCAGGGGGCCCCGTGGTCGGGCGGAAGATCCCGCCCGTTGTGCCGGAGCGCCAGCAGGACATCATCGTCCACGAGGTCCTTGAGGGCGACGTTGGTCGTGTAGTCCGGGTCCGCGTGCACCATCACCGCGGTCGCCTCGGGCTTCACCCGGACGTGCTTCAGGACCTCTCGGATGTGCACCCCCTCCCACCGGTTGTCGAGCAGGGACCAGTGCGTCACGCAGTGGATGTCCGAGGTGATCTCGACCCGCGGGAGCCTCAGAAACTCTTCCCACGTCCACTGGACCTCCTGCTCCACCAGGCCGAAGCATCGAAAGGTCCAGCCACGAAGGTCCAAACGCGGGGTCGCGCCGTAGGTGAGGATCGGCCACTTCTGGGTCAGGTGCTGCCCCGGCGGAATCCGCTGGGCAAGTTCCCTGTCCTGGTCCGACATCGTCAGCTCCTGCGAGTGAAGGCCTGGCCCGCGACCCCGACTCCCGGCTCCCGAAGGCCCGGATGATCCTTGCCCTCCACAAGGTAAGACGCGCCAGAGGCCCCAGGAGATTCGACAGACACGCAGTTCAGGCGAAAACCGGGACCCCCGGGAAAGCAGTCGCGGCAATGGCTCAATACCGCTCACACAGACCGTCAGCCTGCCAAATCCCCCTGTGCCCCCCTTTGTCAAAGGGGGGGACAGGGGGGATTTCTGGCAAGGGGGACACGGGGGGCGGCTGCACGCACGCGACGCCATCCTCCAATCTCATGTGAACGGTGTTGGGCCAAGGCTGGTCCGGACAAGGGGATGATGAGATCCGGCAGTGGGAAACCGAAAACCGGCTTCCGACCCCCGACTCACGGCAGCCGACACCGCCTGTGCCGAATCTGGAACTGCAGGGGGCGGATGCCCCTACTGCTCTTTCGTCAGTTGTTCCAGCAGGAACTTGCGGAGGATGGTCTTCATCTCCTGCGGCATCTCGGCTGCGGCCTCGCGGCCGATGAGGTTCCGCGTCTTCTTGTAGGTTTTCACATAGGCCACACACGGGGGACATATCGCCAGGTGCCTCTCCAGGTCCGCCACGACATCGGGACTCAGGGTGGCATCCAGGTAGTCGACCAGGAAGTCCTCGATGAATTGCTTGCAGGTCACCTTGCCCACCTGCTGTCTACCCCCCTTGATTGCTTTTTCCGGGCAACCGCTTGTCACCAACGGGCAATCGCCCTGCCGGTCTTCCTTCGGTGTCCGATGCCGTCAGTTTCTCCCTTCGCTGCCGCGGCCCAAAATGCCGGGTCAGCTCCTCCCGGAGCGCCATGCGCGCCCGATGGAGCCGGGATTTGACTGCGGCGACCGAGTCGCCCACCACGTCCGCCACCTCCTCGTTGGAGAGCCCCTCGATGTCCCGCAGGACCAGCACTGCCCGGTACTGGTCCGGCAGACCGTCGATCGCCCGGCTGAGGATCGTCCGCGTCTCCTGGGAGAGAAGCTCTGCCTCCGGAGTTTGCGACCAGTCGGCATTCAGGTAAGCCGGGTCGCCCTCGCGATGGCCGTCTGGAAGGAAGGTCGGCAGCAGTGTCTCCAGGGAGACTTCCCGGTCGGCCTTCCGCCCCCGCACCTTGATCAGGGCGGCATTGGTTGCGACCCGGTAGAGCCAGCTTCCCAGCGCGGCGCGCTCCTCGAAGGTGTGGATCTTCTGAAACAGGGTGAGGAAGGCGTCCTGCACCACCTCTTCGGCGTCCGCGCCGTTCCGGGTGATCCCGTGAGCCAGCCGGTAGAGGCGGGGGGCATAGCGGTCCATGAGCGTCTCCAGGGCGGCGGCGTCCCCGCCCCGCAAGCGCTCGATGACGGCCCGCTCTTCCATCCTCCTCCCCATCCCCGCCCGTGAGAAGACGGCCTGTCGTGCGGCTCCGGCACCAGGCAGCAAACCGGGGGGCACGGTGGCGATCGGAGCCGGAGTCTAAGCCGCTACGTAGCATGCGTCAAGGATCTGAGGTATGCGGGCGCTCCCTCTCGCCTGGACCCGAGATGTCGGGTCAACTCCTCCCGGAGCGCCATGCGCGCCCGGTGGAGTCGAGACTTGACCGCCGCCAGCGTGTCGCCCACTGCCTCGGCCACCTCCTCGTTGGACAGCCCCTCGATGTCCCGCAGGACCAGCACCGCCCGGTACTGGTCCGGCAGACCTTCGATCGCTCGGTTCAGGATCGCCCGAGTCTCCTGGGAGAGCAGTTCCTCCTCCGGAGTCTGCGACCAGTCCGCATTCAGGTAGGCCGGGTCGCCCGCGCGATGGCCATCGGGCAGAAACTCCGGGAGTCTGCCCTCCAGCGGGACCTCCCGGTCACAATGGCGGCCCCGCACCTTGACCAGGGCCGCATTGGTCGCGATCCGATACAGCCAGCTTCCCAGGGCGGCTCGACTCTGGAATGTATGGATCTTTCGGAACGCGGCCAGGAACGCGTCCTGGACGACCTCTTGCGCGTCCGCCTCATTACGGGTGATGCCGTGCGCCAGGCGGTAGAGGCGTCCGGCATGGCGGTCCATCAGCGCCTCCAGGGCGGAGGTATCACCGGACCGCAGCCGCTCCAGGAGCAGGTGGTCCGCCTCCCCCTCTGTCCTCATCCTCATTACCGTTGCCACTGTCGCTCCTATGCTCTGAGCTGCTCCGCGACAAAGCGCGAGCAGTTGAGAAACCGCACGTCCCGTTCTCTCAAGGATCGAAGCAACTCCACGCCATCCCGGTCGAGGAACAACACCTCGGAGAGATCCAGGCACAACTTGGTGCCCGTGGAGAAGCACTCCTCGCACGTTCGCCGAAGCTCGTTGACCCAGGGGCCGATCACCCGGCCTTCCAGCCGGATGGTCAACCGTTCATCCATCTTCTCATCGCACTGGATTCTGAGCATTTCCGGAGTCTCCATCGCGCAGCTTCCCTGAAAGGCAAGCGGCGTGCCGGCTGGAGCCCGGTCGGACCGAGGTTGAGAGTCCTGGAAAATCCAGCAGTTGTCTCGTAAGCCTGGTATCGTAACAGCCAGGACCACGATATCTCGTGGGAGACCACTGAAGAGACGGAGTGGGTCTGCGGGGAGAACTACGGTATTTCGTGGCGTGACCGCTTTATTCCAAGCTTCGTCATTCGGCTTCGGAGCGTGTTGGGGTGCAGGTTGAGGATCTTTGCCGCCCCCTTCGGACCCTCGATCACTCCCCGGGTCTGTTGCAGGGCGGCCAGGATGTGATGCCGCTCCATATCCTCCAGGGTGGCGATTCCGGCAACCATCGCGCCGTCCGGAGGGAAACCAGCCCCGCCCTGAGCGGTCATCTTCTCGGGCGGCGCTGAACCTGCGTCGCTGGAATGACGAGCCCCCACCGGCTCTGCCGGGAGCAGATCCTGGCCCAACCTGAGGATCGGATCCTGTGACAGCACCACGGCGCGCTCGATGATGTTCTGGAGCTCCCGGATGTTCCCGGGCCAGGGGTACCCGGCAAGCCGGTCCATGGTTTCCTGAGACACGGCGTCTATCTTCCTGCCGAACTTCCGCGCGAAGCGCGAGACGAAGTACATCACGAGCTGGGGAAGATCGGGCAGGCGCTGCCGCAGGGGGGGCACCTCCAGGGGGAAGACGTTCAGCCGGTAGAAGAGATCGGCGCGGAAGCGCCCGGCGTTGACCGCCTCCTGAAGGTCCCGGTTGGTCGCGCCGATCACCCGCACGTCCACACGGGTGGTCTTGCTGGTCCCCACGGGCTCGAACTCCCCCTCTTGCAGGACCCGCAGGAGCTTCACCTGGGTCTCCGGGGGCAGCTCGCCCACCTCGTCGAGGAAGATCGTGCCTCCGTCGGCCAGCTCGAAGCGGCCGACCCGCCGCTCCAGGGCGCCCGTGAAGGCCCCCTTCACGTGGCCGAACAGCTCGCTCTCCACCAGGCCGGCGGAGATGGCCGCGCAGTTTACCTTGACCAGGGGTCGGTCCTTGCGGGCGCTCCGGTTGTGGATGGCCCGGGCGATCAGCTCCTTCCCGGTGCCCGTCTCCCCGGAGATGAGGACGGTGGAATCCGTGGGGGCCACCTGCTCGACCTTGCGGAGGACAGCCAGGAGCGCGGGGCTGCTCCCGACCATCTCCACGAAATTGTGCTCCCGCCGGATCTCCTCCTGCAGGTACACATTCTCGGCCTGGAGCCGGTTCTTGAGGCTCTCCACCTCGGCCAGGGCCACGCGCAGATCCTCCTCGGCCCGCCGGCGGGCGGCCACCTCTTGCCGCATGTCGTCATAGAGCCTGGCGTTCTCCAGGGAGATGGCGGCCTGGGAGACGAGGATCTGCATCAGCTCGATCCGCTCGGGCGTGAACGCGTCGCTGGTCAGGTTGTTTTCCAGGTAGAGGACACCCATGAGGCGGCCCTGATGGAGCACCGGCACGCACAGGATGGAGCGGGGCTGATGGCGCAGGATGTACGGGTCGGCGCCGGACCGCTCGTCGCTCCTGGCGTCGCGGAGGACCAGGCTTTCCGACGTGCGCCGCACGTAGTTTACCAGGCCGATGGGCAGTCCCTGGGCCTCGTGAAGAGGGGTGGCATCCCGCAACCTGACCTCGACGGCCTCCATCGATCCCTCGGCGTGCACCAGCCATCTCCCCCCGTGCTCCAGGACGAGACTGCCCCGCTCGGCGCCGGCATTCTCGATGGCGATGCGCATCAGCTTGGCGAGCAGCTTCCCCAGTTCGATCTCCCCCGCGATGGCCTGGGCGGCCTTCATGACCGTGGACATGTCCAGGGGTTCAGTGCGCGGGGGCGGCGGCTCCGCCCTGGGCGCAGCCTCCAGGGCGTCCGCCCGTGCGGCCGGACCCTCGCTTCCCTGTGGGGTCAGGAGATCTGGGTAACGGCGCTCCAGCGCCCCGACCTTGGCCGCCGCCCCCCACTGGGCGTAGGTGTCCCGGGCCTCGGTCAGGAATTCGGCCGCCAGCCGCACCTCGCCCCGGTCGCGCAGGAACTTGGCGTACAGCTCGTTCGCCAGGGCCCGTTCCCGTGGGCGCCTGAACGTGGTCGCGGCCTCGATCGCCGCCTCGTACAGCCCCATGGCCTCGATGTCCTTCCCCTGCACCCGGGCCATCTCCGCCGAGACAACCAGGTGCTGAGGCTGAAAGTTGTGTGGGGAGTTCTCGGCCCAGCGCCGGAGCCGGGCGTTCAAGGCATCCAGCTCCGCCAGGATTTCCCCCCGCGCTCCCGTGGCCCCCGGCGACAGCGCCAAGCGGGCCAGGGCATGGTAGAAGACCCGCAGCTCGTCCCAGATCGTGCCGGTGAAGTCCGTCATGATGACCCGCTCTGCCGCCCGGGCGGCCTCGCATGCGGCCTGATACTCGTCGAAGGCATACAGGACTGCCAGCTTGGCGACAAAGTAGAACATCTCGAAGAGTCGCTGGCCCGCGTAGGTCCGGCGGTACGCCGCCTCGTCAAAGGTCGCGTCCGTGAGGGACAGGGGATGCTCCGTGAGGCCTTGCAAGGCCCGTCCCCACTGGAGGAGCACCCGCTTGGCGTCGGCGATGTGCGGCATCTTGATCCGCACGCTGTAGTCCACGTTTGACGCGCACAGCTTCGCGAAGGCTGCCAGGTCATCGCTCGTGAGCAGGGCGAACCAGATCTCGTTGAAGAGGGCCCAGGCGGCGTCCACGAACAGCCCGGTCTCATGGCCGAGCCGGAAGGCCTCGCGGGTGACGGGAAAGGACGTCTCCAGGGGCATGCGCCACAGGTTGATCGCCCAGGCGAACATCATCAGGACCTTGGCCCTGAGCGCGGGGTTGGGCAGGCGCTCGTTCAGGCGCATGGCCAGCGTGCCATATTCGTACGCCGACCGGTGATCCTCCCGGATGGGTCCCACCAGCATGGCGGCATGCAGCGCGTACGCGTACGCCGATTCCTCCATGTTGCCGTGGGACAGGGAGAGACGAACCATGGCGGCGTTGTTCAGCAGCGTCAGGGGCTTGTTGCCGGACAGGAAGCAGGAGGTGTGCAGGTTGCTGAGGAGCTGCATCACTGCCCGGATCTCCGGGTCCTGCATGATCGGGAGATCGATCAAGGCGTCTATGGGCCGGTCGCGGAGGAGCGTCTGGATGGCGTGAAGCTCGGCCTCCAGGGCGGCCTGTCGCTCCTCCGCCCGGTCGGGGAAGGTGAGGCCGAATAGCGCGAGCCCTTCCCGGCCCGTGCGGATGGCGTCGGCATACCGGGATGTGTGCTCGTACTGAAGGATCTTTAGCGAGTGGATCCTGGCCCGGTCCAGACGCGTCCGGGCCTTCGGCAGCAACGCATCGAATGCCCCCTCGGCCTCGTCGAACCGGCCGCACAGGTACAGGCACTCGGCGGCTTCGAGATGCAGGGAGAACATCACCGCATATTCGCTGCCCCAGTGGTCCGCCGTGAGGAGCCCGATCCCCGTCGCGAAGTAGCCCAGGGCCGCTTGAAAGGCGGTGGAGGACTTCGCCTTGCGCCCTGCCTGGAGATTGAGGCGGGCGAGGGCCAGCCGCTCGCCCTCCTCGGTGACGAGACCGCTCCCGAGATTCAGGTGGTGGACGACGTCGAAGAGCCGCCCCTCGGCGGTGGCGGGATCCCATCGCTCGCGGAGCAAGCGGCCCACCGTCAGGTGCACGAGCTGCTTCCGGTCATCCGGGATCAAGGCGTAGGCGGCCTGCTGCACCCGGTCGTGAAGGAACGTGTACGTGGGGGCAGCCTCGGTCGGACCGGCTCCGGCGGACGCGGCGGGATCGTAGGGACCCCCGGCCGGGAGGATGAGTCCCTCCTCCAGGGCTTCCGCCAGGTCATCCGCCACCGCCTCGTACGGCTGCTGGCTGACGATCGCCAGCGTCTCCGGGTCGAACGGGTTCCCGATGCACGCCGCCAGCGTCAGGGCATGCTGGGTCTTCCCGGACAGACGCTGGATCTTGTGGGTCATGAGGTCGATCACGTTGTCTGTCATGGCGGCCGCGGCGACATCCTCCAGGCGGAACGTCCAGCGACCCTCCGCGTGATCGAACGCGACCAGCCCCTCCTGTCGGAGCATCTTCAGGAACTGGAGCACGAAGAACGGGTTCCCGTCGGTCTTCCGCTGCACCAGGGCGGCAAGCGGCTCGACGGTCGCGGGCTCGCCGTGCAGCGTGTCACCGACCAGGAGGGTGAGGTCCTGGAGGCGGAGGGGTCCGAGGACGATGCGGTGGACCAGGACACCGCCCGCCTCGAGCAGCGCCAGGCTCCTCGCCAACGCATGGCCCGCCTCGCCCTCGCTGTCGCGAAACGCACCGATCACGAAGAGGAACCGGACTTCCGGGTTTGTCAGCAGCGGCTGCAGGAGGCCGAGCGTTGCGGTGTCGGCCCACTGCAGGTCATCCAGGAAGACCACCAGCGGGTGCTCCGGCCGCGCGAGGGCCCGGACAAATTTCTGGAACACGAACTGGAATCGGTTCTGAGCCTCCGTGGGGCCGAGGGGCGGTGGTGGCGGCTGCCTGCCCAGGATCAGCTCGATCTCCGGAATGACTTCCGCCAGGACCCCGCCACTGGTACCGAGGCCATCGCCCAGCCGGGAGCGCCAGAGGGCCAGCCGGTCCTCACTCTCCGTGAGCAGGTGCCGGATGAGCGCCCGGAATGCCTGGATGAGGGCCCCGTGGGGAATGTTGCGGACGATCTGGTCGAACTTGCCCGCGATGAAGTACCCCCGTTGACGGACGATGGGCTTGTACAGTTCCTGGATCAGGGAGGTCTTGCCGATCCCCGGATAGCCGGATACGAGCATCATGGCCGACGGGCCTTCGCAGGTGCGGTCGAAGGCCTCGACCAGCGCCTCCACCTCCCGCTCTCTCCCGTACAGCTTCTGCGGAATGAGGAACCGGTCCGAGACGTCCCGCCCTCTGAGGGGAAAGGGGGCGACCCGTCCTCGCGAAGACCAGTCGCGGGCGCAGGTCTCCAGGTCCTCACGAAGCCCCAGGCCGCTCTGGTATCGCTCCTCGGCGGTCTTCGCCAGGAGCGTCATCACGATCCGCGAGAGGGGCTCCGGGATCGCGGGATGGACGACGGACGGGGCGGGTGGGGTCTTGGCAATGTGCCAGTGGATCAATTCCAGCGGATCGTCCGACCGAAACGGCGGCTCGCCTGTCAGCAGCTCGTAGAGCGTCACGCCGAGGGAGTAGAAGTCCGTCCGGTAGTCGATCCCCCGATTCATCCGTCCGGTCAGCTCCGGCGACAGATAGACCAGGGCGTCCCGGAGGATGTGGGGCGGAAGCGGGGTCTGGCTCGCCCCCGTGGCCGCAGAAGCCCGCACGGCCAGGCCGAAGTCCCAGAGGCACACCTCCCCGTTCGTGGGGTGGACCAGGATGCTGCGGGGGCAGAGGTACCGGCAGATGACGTCGCGCCGGTGGAGCTCGGCCAGGATCGTTGCGAGCCGCGTGGCGATATCGAAGAAGCGGCCGAGGTCGGTCCGGCCGTCTCCGATCAGACTCTGGAGGGGGATGCCACCCCGATCCTCGAGGGCCAGGCACCAGGCCCCCTCCAGATGCTCCAGGGCATGGGCGCAGGGGATCCCGGGCACCGAAAGTCCCCGGAGGATCTCATACTCGCGCCGGAGGAGGTCCACATCGGCAGCCCGGAAACGCCCGTCCCGTAGCACCTTGAGGAGCACGGCCCTCCCGTCCTGCCGGCGGCGCCCCCGGCGGAGGGCGGACCACTGGCTCCGGGACAGCTCCTCAAGGACCTCGTAGGCCGGTGCGCTCATGCGTCACCCGATCCGGGACCGGAACATCTGGCGCTTCCAGCGAGATCGCGGGCGCCCGGGTCTCCCGCTCAGAGAACTCCCTACGCTTTCTCGGCGCCCTTGCCCTGCTCGGCAAGCGCTCCAGGGCTGGCCGCCTGGCCCTCCACCGCCCCCGCCACGCTCTGCGTGGGCTCACCCGTCGGGATGCAGTCCGACGCCACGCTGCCCGTGATCAGCCGCGCCCCGCGGCTGAAGGTCAGGTACTGGAATCCCCACTGGATGAAGACCAGCACTCGATTCTCGAACTCCACGATATACATCAAGTGAATGAACAGCCAGATCAGCCATGCAAGAAACCCCGACAGGTGGACGCCGAACAGATTGGCCACCGCCGCCGCGCGGCCGATGACCGCCATGTCCCCCTTGTCAATGTACCGGAAGGGCGGCAGTTCCTTGGGACCATCCAGCCGCTTCACGATGGCCCTCGACGCATACGCCCCCTGCTGCATCGCCACCTGGGCAACGCCGGGCAACGGCCGGCCATCGGGGCGGTGCGCCAAGGCGAGATCCCCGACGATGTAGATGTCCGGGTGCTTGGGCAGGGTCAGATCGGGTTGGACCTTGATCCGGCCGCCCCGGTCCGTCTCCGCCCCGCAGCGGAGGGCGAGGGTCCGCCCGAAGGCCGACGCCGTGACCCCACCGGCCCACAGCACGGTCTTCGCGGCCAGTCGCTCGGACCCGGCATCGGTCCGGAAGGTGACACCGTCGGCGTCGATCTCCGTGACATGCACCTTCGCCCGCACCTGCACACCCAGCTCGCGGAGCGCCTGTTCCGCCTTCGCCGAGAGATCCTCCGGGTATGTCGGGAGCACGCGGGGTGACCCGTCCAGCAGGATGATCTGGGCAGCCTCCGGCTGGATGGACCGGAAGTCGTGCTTGAGCGTATGCCGGGCGATCTCCGCCAGCGCGCCTGCCAGCTCCAGCCCCGTGGTCCCGGCGCCCACGATGACGAAAGTCAACCAGGGGCAGCGCTCCCCCGGTCCGCACAACCGCTCGGCTGCCTCGAAGGCGTAGAGGATCTTGTGGCGGATGGCGGTCGCCTCCTCCACGCTCTTCAGACTGGGCGCCCATTCCCGCCACTGCTCGTTGCCGTAATAGAAGCTCTCGGAGCCCGTCGCCACGATCAACGAATCGTACGGGAAGCGCGCCCCGTCCCGTAACACCACCTGCTTCGCCTTCGGATCGATATCCACCACCTCGCCCAGCAGGACGCGGGTATTCTTCTGGCGACCCAGGATCCCGCGCAGCGGCGCCGCGATCTCGCCCGGCGAGAGCGAGCCCGTCGCCACCTGGTACAGGAGGGGCTGGAACAGGTGGTAGTTCCGCCGGTCGATCAGGGTCACGTCCACCGGGGCCGACCGGAGCGCCTGCGCCGCATACAGGCC
>DATIFO010000141.1:0-29441 GCA_035455275.1 Methylomirabilis sp. (SeqCode)
CATGGTACCGGGCGCTTGGAAGGCGGCGCGGGGTGCTCAAGATGGACGCGAGGCTCGCTCGAAGGATGAGCGAGCTTTTGTTTGGGTACAAATGATGACGGCCCAAGCTCTTGAGTCTGTCGAAGGGGCAAGTCTGGTGGAGCGAGTCGCGGCGATGATCACCCGTATGTATGAGCAGAACTTGGGTCAAACCCTCACTGGTGTTGAGGTGATCCCGTTTGAGTCGGCGGGGCCAGCCACGTGGAAATGGAAGGCCGCCACTGCCGGGTTCATGATAGGGGGGCAGTATTACCGCATCCCCGCGAGGTTCATCGTTGACCTCAGTCCGCACGCGGTTATGCACCTCACCGTCGATGGGACTCAAGACAATGACCGTGTTGCCCGGGGATCATCGAATCCGTACGAACGACCATAAAACCTGAGTACTACTGGCCGGTTCTCGAAGAGATGTTGAAAACTATGTTCGGGGAGCATTGACGCTTTGCACCTGACCGTTATTCCGCTACGCGGCATGAACGCAGGCGAACCTGAAGGCGGGTATGACATCCGAACGATAGTGGAATCGAATCCTGTCCCCGTCCCCGAACCCTCCACGCTCCTCCTGCTCCGCTTCGAGCTGGCGGGTTTGCCATGAAGGCGTGGGCATAGGGAATAGCCTCTCCATGGAGGGTGCCTCTGGAGTCTTTTCCAAGTGGAAGGGATCCCGGAAAGGAGGGCAGCAATGCGAGAGAGCCTATGGGGGGGGTTGCCGGCAACGGCAAGATGGGGATCATCGTTTGCCGGGAAAGCAATCGGACTCGTATCCCTGCTGGCTGTCGTCATTTTCGTTGGTTGCGCTACAAGTCGAGGAACAGTGGAGTCCCTGAAGGCCATGGGCTATGAGTGTACCAAGATAACTTACGTGACCGCGACCGGGGAGCGCCGCGAGCAGGACAAGTACGAGGTGTGGGTGAAGGAGAGTCGAGAGAGTGGTCGGCGCGCGCACTTTTGCTTGGTTCCGAAACGCGGATCGGCGGGGTATTTCTGGGGGATCAGTGTATATGTCGAGGGCAAGGAGGTCTGGAGCTACGACCGGCCCAAGGTACGCATGGAGGGAATTAGCTGCATCGACACTGACCCACTCCCCGAGGGACGCATCAATTATGGCGTACGGTACACCTACTATCAGTGACCCCGATCCTACCTTCAAGATGCCCTGCGAAGTGGCGAGGCAACCTCGGAGCCTGGGGAGAACAACCATGAAGCCGCTCATTCTTTCCCTGCTCCTGCTCGCTGGTTGCGCTGGACGAACCATCGATCCGGATAACCTCCGAGGCCAGGGTTATGTGCGCATCCCCATGAGCTCCCTCACGACCTCCGGTGAGCGAAAGGAGAACCCGAATTACGAGTTGTGGGTGAGGGAGGGCCGAGAGGCAGGGCGCGGGGTGGACTTGTGCCTGGCCCCCAAGATCCAAGCCGCCGAGTACTGGTGGCGGATCACGGTGTCGATTGACGAGAAGGAGACCTGGAGTAATGATAGCGAGACGATCTTTGGACCACCCTTCAAGTCCCTGGGAGCCGATTGCATCACTTCCCCTCCCCTGCCCCAAGGTCGGATCAGCTATCGAGTGTACTTCCAGTACAGGGCTGTCGGAGGATGACCAAGTCAACCATTGGTCGCTCCCGTCTCCCCTTCAGCACCGGCCGCGCCCCAGACGTTCAACCCATTAAGTGCATCCGTGGCCTCCCCTCCCGCTGGAGGTGGGGAACCTCGTTCTCGCGCGTCTGAAGTCTTGATCCCAGCTTCTACCAGGGCTTCATCATAGGAAAGAGGCTATGAATAGCAATACCGATGGACAAGCCCCCGGGGGTCGGGAACCTTCTTCTGGATCGTGGCGCAAGAGGAAAAAGAAAGCGGGCAGACCCTTGGGTCTGCCCGTCCGTTCTCACGTCCCTGAAGTCAAGTCGGGTGCGCCCGGGGTTCACATCCCCGGACCCTCCACGAGGGCCCGGTCGAGGAGCAGGTCGACCACGTACTGCTCGATGACCCCCTGGCCATGCGTGCCCAGATCCAGGAACTGGACCCCCATCCCCGCCGGCAGTCCCTGGGGCGTGTCGGTGGGGCTGCTCCACATCACGCGCCCGACCGCGTTGAAAGGAAGGACCACACCCGGCAGCTTGAAGTGGACCATCACCTCGTCCCCGACCGGCAGAACCTCGGAGGTGCTCAGGAACATCCCGCGGGCGGATACATCCAGACTGCGGGCCGGCTTGAATGCCTTCAGGCTCTGGAAGTCCACCGAGACCTGGAGCCCCAATCGGGGAAAGGCGCGCTTGGCCGCCTGGCCATGCTCCAGCATCCCCAGCCGGAGGAACCGGCCCAGAGAGCTCAGCGTGCCCCATGGGTCCAGACTGCTCGCCTCCAGAAGCTCCGCCAGCGTCCGGCTGCCGTCACACAGCTCGACGAGCTGCCGGAAGCCGCTCGGCAGCGTCCGCCGCATCAGTCCCTCCCGGAAGACCGGGAACATCTTCACGGGCCCATCCACCTGGGCCAGGGCCTGACGCAGGGAAGGGAGCTCGTCGAGCCGCCGGATCCCTTCCTTGAGCAAGGACTGATTCGACCGGACGACCTGGGCCTCTGGAGGGGCGCTCCCCGATGTCAGCTCCAGCTCGAAGTCGCCCTTGTCCCAGGCCAGCAGGCGGTAGACCGCCGACTCTCCCTGCCGTGGGCCCTGCATGGCATAGGCGATTCGTCCCTCGATGAAGAGGATCTCACCGCGGCGACCCTCGGATATCAGGCGGAGCGTACCCGTCCGCCGCTCCGCCTCCAGCACCTGGATGATGTTGGGAAGCCCCATGACCTCCAGCCGTCCCCGCATCAGGGAGGACTCGGGCGGGACCGAGGCGCGACGGGCCTCGGACCGCCGCAGCACGTTCCGGACCCGGGCAAGGATCTCCTCGCGGCGGACAGGCTTGATGAGGTAGTCCTCCGCGCCCAGCTCCAGACCCCGGAGCTTGTCCTCCATGCGGACCCGCGCGGTCATGAAGATGATGGGGATGTCCTCGGTCGCGGGGTTCCCTTTGAGGGCAGCCGCCGCCTCGAAGCCGTCCAGCTCGGGCATCACGCAATCGAGCAGGATGAGGTCCGGACGGCTCTGCTGCACCTGCTCCAGCACCTCCCGCCCGTTCTTGGCCACGCTCACCTCGACCGGAAGCTCGCTGAGCATGTCCACCATCATCTGGGCCATGAGGGCTTCATCCTCTGCCACCAACACGCGCCACGCAGCCATGCTCGATCCTTGCCCCGCCTCCGACTGTCTTGCCGGTGTTTCCCTCGCCCTAGGAGGGTTGCACGGCGCCGCTGAGCTGGGTGGCGATCTGGCGGGCGAGGTGCGTCTCGATGGTCTCCCGGTCCGCCGCCGACAGTTCCAGGAACCGGATGCCCATCCCGGCGCCCCCCCACTTGTTGGGATCCAGGTTTCGCCAGACCACCTGTCCCGTCACCGTTACCCGGGCCTCGTGACCCGGCAGGAAGAAACGGAGGTGGACCCGCTCTCCCGCCTCCAGGGGGGTCGCGGTCCGGATGAAGACCCCCCACGTCGAGAGATTGAAGGACGCCGCCTCCTGGACCGGCTGCATCCGCTGGTACTCGATGGGGACCTCCACCTTCAGGCGGGGGCCCCCGCGGCGTTCAACTCCCGGAGCTGCCTTCTCCAGCGCCCCCACGGCCAGCAGGCGATGCAGCATCTTCAGGGTCGTCCAGGCGTCATACGGACTGTCGGAGAGAATCTGGTCCAGGTCCCGCGACCCGTCCAGCAACGACACCAGCCTGGCCGCCTCGGCGGTCGCGTGCTGCTGGACGGCCGCGTGCAAGGGGGCCGGAACCTCCAGGGCAACCTTCTCCCCGGGCAGGCGGGCTCGCAGGGCCGGGATCTCGTCCAGACGGCGCAGTCCCTCCAGGAGGAGCCCCTGGTTCGGCGCCGCCACCTCGCCGCCGATCTGGCTCGACGGGTCCTGTGGCGCCGTCTGGTACGTTCCCTCGGGCCAGGTGAGGAGATGATAGACCGCCGTCTCTCCGCTCCGGACCCCCTGCACCGCCTGGGCGATGTGGCCGTCCACGAAAACGATCTCGCCCTGCTCCGCCCCCCGGGTCAGCAGCAGCCGAGCGGTGCAGCGCTCCTCCTCCAGCATCCGGACCAGGGCGGCCAGGCCGAGGTCCTGGAGTTGCCCATGCTTCTCGGACGGCACAGCCTGCTCTTGGGGGCGGGCCCGACGCAGGACCAGTCGAACCCGGGCCTTCAGCTCCTCCGGGTCGACGGGCTTGCCGATGTAGTCCTCCGCACCCAGGATCAGGCCACGGACCTTCACGTGGGATTCCCGCAGGGCGCTGAGGAAGATGACCGGGATCTCGGCCGTGGTTGGATCCTGCTTCATGGCCTCCGCCACCTGGAACCCGTCCATCCGCGGCATCTTCACGTCCAGGATGACGAGGTCCGGTCGTTTGGCCTTGGCCAGACGCAGGGCCTGCTCGCCGTCCGGGGCTTCCAGGACAACGGCGGGGAGACCTTGCAGAACCTGCTTCATGGCAAGGAGCACGTACGGTTCGTCATCCGCCACGAGGACGCGCCAATCTGCCATGGGTGCACCCCTGTGAGAGGTGGTACCGGAACGGTCCGCCTATCCCAGCTTCCCTCGATGCGACCTAGAGGTCCTCGAAATGCGCCAGTTGCCTGAAGGCTCGATACCGCGCGTCGATCTCCGCGTCGGTCAGGCTCCGCAACCGGTCGAGCGAAAACGCCTCCACGTTGAAGGAGGCCATCACCGACCCCATGATGACGGCCTTGCGCAGGCTGGCGCCGTCGAACGACATGCCCTTCGCCAGGTACCCGACGAAGCCCCCTGCGAAGCAGTCTCCGGCGCCGGTAGGGTCCTGGACTCCTTCCAGCGGCAGGGCGGGCGCCGCGAACCAGTCGTGCCGGTTCACCATCAGGGCCCCGTATTCCCCTCGCTTGATGACCAGGACCCGAGGCCCCCAGGCTTGGATCTTCCGCGCGGCCAGGACCAGGTTCGCCTCCTCGGCCAGTTGCCGGGTCTCGGCGTCGTTGATGATCAGGATATCCACCAGGCCCAGGGTCTCGCGGAGGGGGCCCGGCTTGCCCGCGATCCAGTAATTCATGGTATCGGCGGCGACGAGGGCCGGCCGTCGAACCTGACGCAAGACCTCCCGCTGCAGGTCCGGGTCGATGTTTGCCAGGAACACGATCTTCGAGTCCCGGTAGGCCTCGGGGATCTTGGGCGCGAACGTGGCGAAGACGTTGAGCTGCGTGTCCAGGGTTCTGGCCTCGTTCAATGCGAAGCCGTATTCCCCCTTCCAGCGGAATGTCCTGCCCGGAACGCGCTGGAGGCCGTCGAGGTCCACCCTGCGGCTGCGCAGGAACTCCAGGTGGTGCTCCGGGAAATCCTCGCCCACGACGGCCACGAGACGGACCTCCGCGAAGAAGCTTGCCGCCGTGGAGAAGTAGGTGGCCGATCCCCCGAGAACGTCCGACACGTGGCCGAATGGCGTCTTGACCGTATCGAACGCCACCGAGCCGACCACCAGGATGCTCACTCTGCTCCCTGCATCTTCCTGGGATGGGTTTGGTCACGCGGCCGCGCCGGGGCGGCCGAGCCTGTCAGCCCGTCTTGTCATTTCGTCAGCCTTGCACGCGGTCCTTCTTGCGGGCTGCTCGACGATCCGGCCAGCACATCCACCTTCCCGATGACTACGCACCGAGGTATTTTCCCACAATCGGGGCCAGGTCCCGCCTGACCTGCTCCGGAATCGCCTCCCGCGGCGTGATGATGGCGTCCTTCAATGCGTGGGCGCACAAGCACTTACGTTCCCCCGGGATCATCGTGACCGCCTTCCGGAGGATCGCCCGAGCCGTCTCCGCGTTCTTCTGTAGAATCTGCACCACAGCCTCGACGCTGACATCGTCCTCGGTCTCGTGCCATACGTCGTAGTCGGTGATCATGGCCATGGTGGCGTAACAGATCTCGGCCTCGCGGGCCAGCTTCGCCTCTTGCAAGTTCGTCATGCCAATCACGTCCACCCCCCAGCTCCGATAGATTCGCGACTCGGCCCGGGTGGAAAATTGGGGTCCCTGGATGCACAGGTAGGTCCCGCCCAGGTGCATGGTTGCCCCGACCTGCACCCCGGCGCGGTACAGGATCTCCCCCAGGGTGCGACAGGTGGGGTCCGCCACGCTGACGTGGGCGATCAGTCCGTTGCCGAAGAAGGTGCTGGGGCGGCCATTCGTCCGATCGAAGAACTGATCGGGGATGAGGATGTCCAGAGGCTTGACCTCCTCCCTCATGCTGCCCACGGCCGAGGCCGAGAGGATCCACTCAACCCCCAGAGCCTTGAACCCGAAGATGTTGGCCCGGTAGTTCAGCTCGGATGGCATGAGGCGATGGCCCCGGCCATGCCGGGCCAGGAACGCCACCGGACGACCCTGGAGATGCCCCAGGATGTACCGGTCAGACGGATCGCCAAACGGCGTCCGGACTGCCTCTTCGCGGATGGCTTCCAGCCCCTCCATCTCGTACAACCCGCTGCCGCCGATGATCCCGATCATTCGCTCTGCCATGACCCGTCCGCCATCGGTCCGCCCTCCATGAGCGCTCACGTCACCTGTTATCCTAGGTCGTCACCCCCGGCCCCGGTTTTCACCGGGGTAAACTCCAGCCGGGGTCCAGTCTCCTCAAGAACCTGGATTCCGGCGCCTGCCCCGGACTCCGATCCGGGGTTCGCCGGAATGACGGACGGAGGAGCAGGCCCCGTCGGCACAATCAGGCACGGGTGACTGCCCACCGCCCTCCGTTGCCGGCCATACCACGTGCTTCCTTGACAGGCTGCACCTCGGATGCTAGAAGAAGTCCCTTTTGTCACCGGCGAGGATGCAGCCCGTGCCCAGCACAGCCGAGGTCATTGCCGCGACTCTCAAGACCAACGGCATCCGGCGCCTGTTCGGTCTCCCCGGGGGTGAGATCGCAGAGCTCATGTCGGCCTGCCAGGCTGCCGGCCTGGAGTTCGTGCTCACCCGTCACGAGAACGCCGCCTGCATCATGGCCGGCGTCACGGGCGAGCTCGGCCGCAGGCCCGGGGTCGCCCTGGCCACCCTGGGGCCCGGCGCCACCAACCTGGTCAACGGCGTGGCCAATGCCCTGCTCGAGCGCGCGCCGCTCCTGGTGATCTCCGCCCAGCTTCCCACGGATCTGTCGCCCATCCTGCCGCACCAGCGGCTGGACCTGGAGGAGCTCTTCCGCCCCATCACCAAGTGGAGTCACACGCTCACCGGCCTCCACACCGCGGCCGCCGTCCAGCGGGCCCTGGATATCACCACCCAGGGAAGGCCCGGACCCGTCTATCTCAGCCTGCCGAGCGACGTCGCCAGAGGACCGGATCGGCCCGGCGATCTTGCCGCGGCCGGCCCTTCGCCCCACGCCTCCCACGTCGCGACGGCAGACCTCGGTCGGGCGGCTCGAATGATCGCAGAGGCCTCGCGACCTCTGGCCATCGTCGGCATCGGTGTGGACCCGAGGAAGGTCCAGCCCGCCCTCCTCCGCTGGGTCGAGGCATCCGGTATCCCGACCGCCACGACGCCAAAGGCCAAGGGGCTCGTGCCGGAGGATCACCCCCTCTTCGTGGCCACCGGCACCGGCATGGCCGGGGACACGCTCTTCGTCGAGCTGGTCCGGGAGACCGATCTCCTGATCGGCATCGGCTTCGATCCCGTGGAGGCCATCCGCACCTTCTATGTCGAGCGGCCGTTCCTGTCCATCGCAGAATACGGCATGGCGGACCGCCAATTCGCACCGGATCTGGAGCTGGTGGGCGATGCCGGCGCCACGCTCGAAGCCCTCCGCGCAGAGGGGACCGCCCGCCACGCCTGGACGCGAGAGAGTATCGGCGCGTTCCGGAAGCGACTCGCCGCGTTTCTCACCCCCTCGATGGATCAGAGCCAGCTCGGCCTCTCCCCGGCCCGAGTCATCGGTCGCCTGCGCGATCTGGCCCCGCGAGACACCATCCTCACGGTGGACACCGGCGCCCACAAGCTGCTGGCAGGCCAGGTCTGGGCCTCGTACGAGCCCCAGAGCTACCTCGTCTCCCACGGCCTGTCCACCATGGGTTTCGCCCTGCCCGCGGCCGTGGCGGCAAAACTGGAGCAGCCGGGGCGACCGGTCGTTGCCCTCACGGGAGACGGCGGCCTGGCCATGGTGCTGTCCGAGCTGGAGACGGCGGCCCGGCTGCGCCTCGCCATCCCCGTCGTGGTCCTGTCGGATCGAAGCCTGCACCTCATCCGGATGCACCAGGAGCGGAAGGGGTTCTCCGCGAGCGGCGTGGACTTTCAGCCCATCGACTTCGCCGGGATCGCCCCGGGGTTCGGCGCTCAAGGATTCCGGGCTGGAACCTGGGGGGAGTTCACCGACGCCGTGACGAATGCCCTGAAGGCAGACCAGCCGACCGTCGTCGAGGTCCCGATCGATCCATCCGATTACAGCCAAATGCTGTGACCGACCGGCGGGCTCGGACGCTGGAAGACTTCGAGCCCCCCTCCGGCTCATGGATTACACGAGCCCGGCCTGCCCCAGAATCTTGCTCACCTCGATCTTCTGGGCCGGCGTGAGGTCCAGCGTGGGCCGCCGGCAGCGGCCACACCCGATCATGCCGAGCTGGACCATGGCCTCTTTGAGGCCTGCCGGATGCGAGCCTACCGTGAAGAGCTTGCGCACAGGGGCCAGCTTTGCCTGAAGCTCCCTGGCCCTCCCCAGATCGCCCGCCTCCACCGCCCGGTGGATCCCCACCGCCAGGGCCGGCGCGACGTTGGCCGTGGCCGCCACCGCGCCCGCGCATCCGTACAGGAGGGCCCCGAAGATCAGGGTATCCCGTCCCATGAAGACCCGGAAGCCGGGGGGGCAGGCCTGCACCAGCTCCGCCGCGCTGGACAGATCCCCCGTGCTATCCTTGATTCCCGCGAAGTTCGGGACCTCGCGGGCCAGCCGGGACACCGTGCCCACGGCGAGCGACACGCCGCCGGTCCGCTCGGGGATGTTGTACGCCAATACCGGGATCTTCACCGCCGCGCAGATCGCCCGGTAGTGCTCGAACAGCTCGTCCTGGGAGGGTTTCAGGAAGAACGGCGTCACCGCCGAGACGGCGTCGGAGCCCACGGCCTCGGCGTGGCGGGCCAGGTCCACGGAGTCCGCCGTCGTGATCGCCCCCACGTTGGGCATCACGAACACGCGGCCCGCCGCCTCCTCCACCGCCACGGCCATCAGGCGCTTTTTCTCTTCCGGGCGGAGCGAGGAGAACTCCCCGCCCGTGCCCACCGGAAACAGGCCGTGCACGCCCTGGTCGATCAAGGCGTTCAGGACCTTCCGGAATGCCGTCTCGTCCACCTGCTCGTCCGGCGTGAACGGCGTGATCACCGCCGGGATGATGCCCCGAATCTCCTTCCCCATTGCCACACTCCTCCGCTCCCCCGTTGGGATCCGCCCCTGGCGGACCCCCCCGTCCACAGACGCGGCGAGAAACTACTGCACCGCCGGTGCGCTGTCAACAGTTTCCCCGGATGCCTGGCCATGCGCCAGCAGTTGCCGAAGCCCCGACGAGGTCGCCATGCGCCGCACATCACGTTCCGCCTCGAGCCAGGCCGGTGCAGAGCGACCCCAGCAACCCCCGCCCGGTGACCTCCCCCGCCTGCACGCAGGCGATCCGTCCTCGAAGGCCGGGATCCCCGGCGAACCAGATCCGGAGGTTGTTGTCGCTCAGGCCCTCCAGCCGGCCTTCCCCCGCGTCGCGATCCAGGACCACGACCTCCAGCACCTGGCCCACGAACTGCCGGCGGTACGCCTGGACCTTCCGGCTCACCAAGGCGCGGAGCACCCGGCTCCGTTCCACCTTCTCCCCTCGGGAGACCTGGGCCGGATACCCCGCGGCATCCGTCCCGGGCCGCCGCGAGTAGCTGAACACGTGCATCCCAGCCATCGGCAGCGCCTGGAGCAGGTCGTGGGTGTTCAGGAACGCCCGCTCGTCCTCGCCGGGGAAGCCCACGATGACATCCCCGGTCACCGCGATGCCCGGCACCTCGGCGACCAGCCGATCCACCAGCGCCCGGAACTGCGCCGCCGTGTGTCCCCGCCGCATCCGCCGCAGGATGGCCTCGTCCCCGCTCTGGAGCGGGAGGTGCAGGTGGCGACAGAAGCGCGGGGACTCCGCCAGGAGGTGGATGAGATCCGGCTTCACCTCGTGGGGATCCAGTGAACTCAGGCGGATCCGGGGGGACCGATCCATGTCTGCGATCCGCCGGCACAGCCCGGAGAGCGACGCCGCGGGTGTGAGATCCCGCCCGTAGGTCCCGAGGTGGATGCCCGTCAGGACCACCTCGGGAAACCCTGCTGCGTCCATGCGTCGGATCTGATCCAGGACCCGCTCGGGCGGCTGGCTCCGGTTCGAGCCCCGGACGTCCGGGACGATGCAGAAGCTGCAGCGGTAATTGCATCCATCCTGGATCTTCAGGTAGGCTCGGGTCCGATCCGGATCGATCCCCGGGCCGTAGGCGTCGATGCGGCGACGACTTCCGACCTCACCCACCCGGACATCCGGGCCCCCGTTCTTCCTGGCGGTGTGCAGGTGCCGGAGCAGGTCGGCCTTCTCCCCGTTTCCCAAGACCAGATCGACACCAGGGATACTCGCGACGCGCTCGGGCGCGGCCTGGGCATAGCAGCCGGTCACCGCCACCAGCGCCGACGGGTTCCGGCGCACGGCCCGCCGCGCCAACTGCCGGGAATCCGCGTCCGCTTCGGCGGTGATCGTGCACGTGTTGATCACGTACACGTCCGCCACGGCGTCGAAGGAGACGACCTCGCACGCCTCGGCCTGTGCCCTCCCCCGGAGCGCGTCCGTCTCGAACTGGTTCAGGCGGCAACCCACCGTGGCAAATGCAATTCGCATCCTGAAGCCCTCAGCCACCCGCCCTCAGGCGCCCCTGAGCTCCTCCAGCTCCAATCCGACGCCCACCACGATTCGTTCGAGCTGCACGAGGTTCATCACATCCTCCCGATTGTACTCCAGGAGCCGTTCCAGGGCCTCCCGGTCCCCATCACCCTCGTACCTCGCCCAGAGCCGCAAGGCGTCCCATCCGTTCATTCCCCGGGTGGTGCGGGCGATGCCGAAGCGTTCTTCCATCCGCTTCAAGCCTCCCTTCAGCCCGACCCGCCGGCACTCCCGCAGGAGGTCCAGGGACCGGAACTGCAACCGGAGATCCAGGCGCGTCTGCCGCTCCAGCAGCGGGAGATCGAATCGATCGCCGTTGAAGGTGCACAAGGTCTCCACCCCGTCCAGCGCCTGGGAGACCGCCACGTCCGTGATCTCCCCGCCTATGAGCTGGAGGAGCCCGCGATCCTCGCGATAGATCCCGACGACCGTCACCTGGCCGCCGGCGCACGTCTCGATGTCGAGGTAGGCCTTCATGCAGCCGTATCTCCCAAAGCCCACGCCGCGGGTGAGGATAGCACACGCACCCGTGAATTCAATGGCGAAACCGGTCCGGACGATTCAGGCGCGAAAGAATATCCGGGCCATCCCGTGATCCGGCGGCAGCCGGCATCTGCCGGTTGCGTCCGCAGGCGTCCTCGTGCTATTTTTCAGCCATAACCCGATCTCGAGCGGAGTTTCCGCATGCGCATAGGAATCATCGGGCTGCCGGCCACCGGGAAGACGACACTCTTCAACCTGCTCTGCCATGACGGGGGGGCTCACGTGGGCCAGCAGTCCGCCAAAGAGCCGAACGTGGCCGTGGTGAAGGTCCCGGACCCGCGCCTGGACTTCCTGGCGTCGCTTTTCAAAGCCAAGAAGGTCACCCACGCCACGATGGAGTTCGTGGACTTCGTTGCGCTCACCCGCGGGGCCGGCAAGGGAGAGGGCCTGGGGAGCCACTACCTGAGCCTGATGCGCCAGGCGGACGCCCTCCTCCACGTCCTGCGGGATTTCCAGGATCCGGCCGTGGCGCACGCCGAGGGCAGCGTGGACGCCGCCCGGGACGCGGTGGTGGTGAACACCGAGTTGCTCCTGGCGGACCTGGACACCGTGGAGAAGCGGATTGCTCGCCTGGAGGCCGATCTCAAGAAGATCAAGAAGGACGAGGCGCTCAAGGAGCTGGACCTGCTCCACCGCTGCCATGCCTGGCTGGTCGAGGAGAACCCGATCCGCGACCTGGCCATCACGGAGGACGAGGAGAAGCTACTCCGGGGCTTCGCCCTGCTCACAGCCAAGCCGCTCCTGCTGCTGCTCAACATCGGGGAGGAGCAGTTGGGGAAGCCCACGCCCACGCTGGATCGCCTCCGGCGCGCCCTGGGAGGCAAAGGGGTCGCCGTCACCCAGCTCTCGGTCAAGGTGGAGTGGGAGGTCGCCCAGCTCTCGCCCGAGGACGCGGAGACATTCCGGAACGATCTGGGGTTGAAGGCGGGGGGCTTTGCCGAGGTGCTCAAGGCGTGCTTCGAGCTGCTGGGGCTTCTCACCTTTTACACCGGGGAGGGGGGCGAGGAGACGCGTGCCTGGACCATCCCGCACGGAACGACTGCGCTCAAGGCCGCCGGCGCCGTCCACAGCGACCTGGAGCGCGGCTTCATCCGCGCCGAGGTCGTGAACTACGCCGACCTGGTCGCGTGCGGCTCCATGGCGGCCGTCCGGAAGAAGGGCCTGCATCGGGTGGAGGGGAAGGACTACCGCATGGCCGACGGCGACATCGTCCTGGTGCGGTTCAACGTCTGAGAAACGGGCGGAGGCCCCCGCCGCGGAGCAATCCCTTCACACCGTCTGCAACGGGTATGGAGGAAGGCCTTTGACCTGGCCCGCCGCGAAGCCCGGTCACCTGGGCGGCTGCGTCCCGGGCATGGGAGGTGGCGGCGGTGGCGGGAGCTGAGTCGGTCCCGCCTCTGGAGACGGGACGGCGGGCGGCGTCGAGGGAACGGATGGCGCTCCACCTGCCGCAGGTGGAGCCGGCGATCCGGCCGATCCCGGTGCGCCGGGCGTGCCGGGCGCCGCGGGGGCGCCGCCTCGCTCGGTCTCAGGGGCTGGGGGAAGGCCGGGCGGCGTGTAGAACGGAGGGAGCGTCGTCCGGAGCCGCTCGATCCTGCTCACCTCCCCTCTCGGGAACCGAAGCTCACCCCCCGGACGCACGATGACCACGGTATCACCCTCTTCGTAGACGTCCGAGCCCCAAACGCTCTCACCGGTCTTGAGATACACCGTGTCGGCATTCGCCGCCGTCGCCACCAGGACCATCCCCAATACCCCGACGGCCACCCAGACCGTGCGCATCCGCCGTCCTCCTCTCTGGTCCTTCGTCTCGAACATGTTTCGCGAAGCGCGTGACCCCGCCGGCCGACCCCCGACTCTCGGCGACATTATACATGAAATGCTGGCCATCCGCCCCGTCCTTCTGTGCAGGGATCGCGCAGCCTCGAAACGGGGGACCGGCTCGGAATCGAGGCAAAGGCATATTGACTTTGAGCCTCAAAAGCACTACAGATTGCCAGGACTTGGCCGGTCCGCGGAAGAGCCATCGCCACAGGCCGAGGCTTTTCAGGGGACACCAGCAAGGGGCTCGGGGTAAAGGCCGGGCGGAGTTCATCCAGGGGTCAGGATCGTGCGGATTCGAGTCAACGGCTCCGAGAGTCAGGTGACCCCACATCCCTCCACGATCCCCGAGGGCCGGCGACATGCTCGATTCGCCGCGAGGCTCCCCGTTCGCTGCAGGCGCCTGACGGCCCGTACATCCCGCACCTGGTTCGGCCGGACCGCCGATGTGGGCAGCGGGGGATTCGCCGTGGACCTCCCCATCCGCTTGCCGCCGGGAACCGTTCTGGCAGTCGAGGTCCGGACCGGGATCGGACCGCTCCGGATGGAGGCCGAGGTGCTGTGGACGCGGAGCGTCGTCGGGGGGTCAGGTCTCGTCCGTCACGGGCTCTGCCTGGCGGACCACTCCGAGGTCCTGGAACTCCCCGTCGGCACTCTCCTCGGCCAGTGGCTCCAGGGCGTCGCGAGACGTCAAGGGAAGGCGACGGCCCGGGCAGGATTTGCCACGCCGAGCCGGGACCGGAGGAAGACTCGATGATCCCTCCCCGCGTCCTCCCCGGTCTCTGCGGGATCCCGTCCTCCACCGTTTCAGCCCGGCTCGTCCTGCTCGCGGCCCTCTGGTGTGTGGCCGCAGCCCTGCCCGAGGCGGTCGCACAAGAGGGCGAGAGCCCGAGCGCGTCCTTCCCCACGAACGTTGCCCTGTTCGTGGTCCCCCGCGAGGTCCTCTTCTTCGGCGCCCAGGCCGGGGCCTGGACATCCGTCAAGCTGGACCCTGGCGAGCGGGTCCTTCGGCGCGCGTCGGACGGCAACGTCGCCGTGGTCGTGACGTCGCTACGAGCTATCGGATTCAGCGCCCCGCTCAACGTGACCGATGAGATCCGCGTGCCGGACGACGAGAGCATCGAGGCCTTCAAGGTGGCCGGGGACCTGGCGACCGTGCTCACCCGTCGGCGCGCCCTCGGGTTCAGCGTCTTCACGGGCAGGTGGACCCCGATCGACCGCTTCCTGCTTGGACGGTAACGACGAAAAACCGATTGCGGCAGGGAGATCCGACAGCGAAATCTGGGTCGCTGTCCCTGTCGCTATCCCTGTCGTCCTTTGAGCTGTCGCACCGGGTTGCTCAGCCTGCCGATCCCCTGGATCTCGATGTCCACCTGATCGCCATCGCGGAGGGCGAGATCGTCGGGCAGCCTGATCCCCGTGCCGGTGGAGAGGACCGTTCCCGGCGGAATCGGATTGTCCCTCACCAGCCAGGACACCAGATCCTCCAGCCTCCGGCGGAGCCGGGAGGTGTTGGCCGCCTCGGAGAAGACCGTCTTGCCATCCCGCACGAGGCTGCACCTCACCTGGAGGGCGTAGGGATCCCCGATCTCGTCCGGCGTCACCAGACCGGGCCCGAGCCCGCAGCACCCGAGATAGATCTTCGACTGCGGCAGGAAGAGGGGGTTCTCCCTCTCGATATCCCTGGCGGACACGTCGTTGCATATCGTGAAGCCAACGACGGAACCGTGATCCCCCAGGATGAGCGCCAGCGCAGCCTCCGCCGCCGTGAGTTCCGAATCGCTCCGGATCAGGACCGGCGCGTTCGGCCCCACGCAGCGCGCCGCGGTGGCCTTGAAGTAGAGCGCCGGCCGCGGGCTGTCGTACACGGAGTCGTCGAGCTTCTGGCCCGTGGCTCGACCGCTGCCCTCGTCCCGGAACCCGGCCAACCGCTCGTAGGTGACCCCGGCCCCCCAGACCTCGGGCGGGTCGATGGGGATCAGGAGATGCGGGGCACGGCGCGATGGCGTCCGCTGGAGGGCGGGCCAGTCCAGCCCCTTCCGGTGCAGCTTTCTCGCGAGCCACTCCGCTCGTCTCAGCAGGCCCGGGGCGCTCTTCCCTTGCTCCACCAGGCCCAGGACGGACTGCACCCCCTCCTCTGGGGCAGTGATATCCAGGACCCGGTCTCCCCGGACCGCCCCGACTCGCCTGCCCTTTCCCGGGAGGAAGAACTGCACGAGCTTCATATCGCCTCCCCCCTTCACCCGGCATCCGCAGCCCGGGCCAGCGCCTGGATGAATTGCCCCGTGGCAGCTCCCGGGATCGTCGCCGCAGCCGTCAGGCGGTGACATCCGTCGGCAAAGCCCGCGGCGGCCTCGCAGGCGGCGGGCACCAGTCGCATCAGGTCCGGGGACCGGCCGGCCAGAACCTCACGCGCCAGGCCGGCCGACACCCGGACCGACACCTTCCGGAGGTCCCACTCGAAGCGGCCGAGCCCGGGAATTTCTCCCGGGAGCGGTTGCATGCCCACCACGTAGGACCCGGGATCCGCCCACTCCGCCGCGGCCACTCGCTCGCAGAATGTCCCGACGCACTTGACTCCCATCGGAACGAAGCCGTCCTCGACGTCGAACCACTGGACCCGCCCGACCCTCCGCAACCCCCCGCGCCGGAGCCTCGCCTCCACCGCCGCGTACCGCTCCGTCTCCAGCGCGCCGAGCTCGCGCAGGCAAGCCCGCACCCGATCGTCGAAGCCGCCCCGGCATGCTCCCAGGGCCAGGGCCGGTCCTCCCCGGTAGTAACCGACGGATCCCAGGCGCGTGAGGTCCGCGGCCAGGGCCGCTCCAGGCCGACCATCGAAGCGTGAGAACGTGGCCATCCGGACATCCTCCGCAACCCGCCTGATGGACCCGCCCGCCTCGGCGTCACGCATCGCCACGCCATTCGCTCCCCGCAGCTTCCCGTCCACCACCTGCCCATCACCCAGGGCCCCGAGGACTCCGAGATCGGCGTATCGCCCCCCCGGAGGGACAAGCCGTCGGAGCACCTGGTAGGCCAGCGCACTGGCGGAGCTGTCCAGATCCCCGGAGAGCCCGACCAGCTCCGGATTCACCACGAAGACCTGGGGAGCCTGGATCGGATCCGGCCGATGATGATCCAGGATGACCGTGCAGGTCTCCCCGTCCGCCAGCGCGGCAATCGCGCCGGCATTCTGCCCCGCCAGGTCAGCATAGACGATCAGCGGCGCGCCGCGCGCATGAATCGCCGCCAGCACCTCCGGGAAGATCTTTTCCACCGCCAGCCGCTGGACCGCGCACCCCACGGCCTCGAGCGCCATGCTCAGAAGCGCTGCCGACGTCAGGCCGTCGGCATCGTTGTGATGGACGAGCAGGGCCGATTCCGCGCGTGCGGCCCGGAGGCGGCGCGCCGCCTCCTCCAGGACCGCCTGCAACGCGTCAGTCATGCGCCTCCACCTCCCGCCCCGCCGGGCCGGGATGGACGAGTCGCTCGCTCCCCCGGTCGTAGAGCAACAGGGCGTGGGGAGGCACGCTGAGGCCCCGCACCGTCCCGGGGTCCCAGTCGATTTCCTTCGTGGTCTTGACCTGCCAGCGGAGGTCGCCCAGCACGATCTGGATCACCGTCTCGCCGCCGCCCGGAAGGACGGCGAACACCTCCACCCGGTGGCCGCCAACCGGTTCGGTGAGTTCCAGATCCTCCGGCCGGACGGCCCCCACCACCTCGTGCCCGCCCAGGGTTGGCGGCGCGGTCGTGCTGAAGCGGCCAGCCGCGGTCTCCAGGACGACCCCCTCCCCGTCGGCCACCAGCCGGCCGGGGATGCGGTTGATCCCCGGACTGCCGACGAAGTCGGCCACGAACAGGCTCGCGGGTCGCCGGTAGATCTCCCGGGGGGACCCCATCTGCTCGATCCGGCCGGCGCGCATGACAGCCACGTGGGTCGCAAGCGTCAGCGCTTCCCCCTGATCATGGGTGACGTACACCGTGGTCGAGCCGGCGTCCCGGTGGATCCGCTTCAGCTCCCCCCGCATGTCCATCCGGAGCCGGGCATCCAGGTTCGACAGCGGCTCGTCCATGAGGAACACCTTCGGCCTGGCCACGAGCATCCTGGCCAGCGCCACCCGCTGCTGCTGCCCGCCCGACAGCTCCTGCGGGTAGCGCCCCTCCAGGCCGTCGAGCTGCATGTAGGCGAGCGCCCGGCGGACCGACTCCGCGATGGTCGCCCGATCCTGCCGCCGCACCCGGAGACCGAAGGCCATGTTCTCGAACACCGTCATGTGCGGCCAGAGGGCATAGCTCTGGAACACCAGACCCACCCCCCGATCGCCCGGCGGGACGAAGCATCCTTCCCGTTCGCTGAACACGGTCCGGCCGCCCAGCCGGATCAGCCCGCTGTCCGGAAGCTCCAGCCCTGCCAGCATCCGCAGAAGCGTCGTCTTGCCGCACCCCGACGGCCCGAGCAGCGTGAGGAAGGCGCCGGCCGGCACCCTGAGCGAGATGTCCGCCACCGCCAGCGCACCTCCAAACCGCTTGGAGATCCCCTCGACCTCCAGCCCACCCTGGCTCATGTCGCGTGCTCCACCCGACCGAGGCGCCGCGCCAGAAGATCTCCGGCGAGGACCAGGACCACGATCAAGAGAATGATGGCGTCGGCGAACTGGGCGTATCCCTGCTCCGTGTACCGGAAGGTCATGGTCGTGAGGGTCCGGGTCTCCGGCGTGACCAGCAGGATGATCAGGGACAGCTCCCGCATGCTGGTCACGAAGATCAGCAGGAATCCTGCCAGCGAGCCCCGCAGCGAGAGCGGCAACACGATCCGGCCGAACCGCCGGAGCCACGAGGCCCCGGCCACGACCGCCGCCTCCTCCAGCTCGCCGGCGACCTGGAGCATGGCGGAGGTTCCCGCCCGGGCGCTGAAGGGCAGGTTCTTGGCCACGCACGCCAGCACCAGGATCAGGAACGTCCCGTACAGGGCCGGCAGGGGACCCACCGACCGGGCGAAGATGGAGAGGTACAGGGCCCCGAAGGCGATGCTGGGAACGAGGTATGGAAGGAACGCCTGCTGCTCCAGGAGCCGGGCCTGCCAGCCGCCTCGCGCGCCCACGACGGCGTAGCCGACCAGGATGCCAAGCAGCCCGCCCACCACGGCCACGATCACCGAGAGCTTGATGCTGTTCCAGGCCCCGCCCAGGATGGCATCGTTGCGGAGGATCCCCATCTCCCCCTCCGCGAGCTGTGGATCGCTCCCCCCGATCCAGTAGTGGAGCGTCAGGTTCCCCAGGGCGTAGTCGTCCGGGTACCGCATGAGGGTTTGCCAGGCAAGGAGGCCCAGGGGGACCGCCACGGCCACCAGGACGAGCCCCCAGCTCGCCAGGGCCGCGGGGGCGCGCCAATGCCCCAGGTGGACCCGGGCGGTCCGGAACCCCTTCCCGCCGATGGTCGCGAAGCTCTTCCGGGTGCCGAGGACGCGCTGGTTGGCGTAGATCACCAGGGCCGAGACCGCGATCAGGACGACCGCCAGGATGTACCCGGTGGCGAAGGTGCGGGTCACCATGCTGGAGTAGATCGTCGTCGGCAGGGTGAAGTAGCGGACCGGCGCCCCCAGGAAGTACGGGGTGCCGAAGGTCCCCAGGGCACGGGAGAACGTCAGGATGAACCCGGACAGCAGGGCGGGGAGGACCAGGGGGAAGGTGATCCGGCGAAGGATGGTTCCGCGGGAGGCGCCCAGGACCTCCCCCGCCTCCTCCAGGTGGGCGTCCACGCTGGCGAGGGCGCCGGCCACCAGAAGGTAGGTGAAGGGGGCATAGTGGAGCGTCAGCGTCACGACGATGGGTATGAACCCGTAGGCCAGCCACTCCGGCGGGTCGGCCCCCGTGGCGTAGCGGAACAGGCCGGCCGCCCCGCCCAATCGCTCGGTCCGGAACAGGGTCAGCCAGGCCAGGGCATAGGTGTAGGACGGAAGGATGTAGGGCACACCGGCCAGGACCCCCACCAGTCCGCGGCCCGGCAGATCCGTCCGGGTCGTGAGCCAGGCCATCCCGGCCCCCAGACCCACCGCCAGGAGCCCGATGCTCACCGAGGTGACGAGGGAATGGACGAGGGGCCGGTAGAAGAGGGCATCGCTGAGGCCGCTGGCGAAGACGCGGGCCCAGTGAAACAGCGTGAAGCCCCCGGGCCTGGCCGCGGGGCTCAGACGGATGTCCGCTGCGTCCCAGGTCAGCGTGGCGGTCAGGAGCTTCAGGCAAGGCAGGGTCACCAGGACGAGCAGGAGCGCGAAGAGACCGATCCCCAGGCTGACGCGCGGCAGCCGCAGAAAGTACGCCGCGCGGTTCAGGCGGGCGCGAAGCGGCAGGATCGCCCCCTGTTCCATCCGATCTCCTCATAGTTACGCTTTACGCTTACTTCAGGTTCGCCACCCAGAAATCCAGGATGGCCCGCCCGTTGGCCCAGACGTAGGCCGGGTCGGCGTACCAGCGGCGCTCGATGGCGCGCATCCCCGAGGGCAGGGGCTGGTCGGACCGCGTGGGGGCATCCCCCAGGACGGAGTATGGCTTGTACCCTTCCCCGCCCTTGGCGTCGCCCATCAGCCACCGGATGAGGAGCTTGGCGGCACTGGGGTGCGGCGCATAGGAGGGAACCGCCAGCAGAACCCCGGTGGTCACCGCTGCCACCGGCTGGAGGTCGTACGCCACGTCGAACTGGAGCTTCGGGTCTTTCTCCTTGTCCCGCAGCCGCGACATGGCGGTCAGCCCGATCGGCGCCCTGGCTGGCTCCGCCCGACCCACCGCCTTGGCCACGTCGTTGGTGGATTTCGCCACCGTGGCCTTGTTGGCCAGCAGCCGCACGATCCACTCCCGGCCGGCATCGGGCACCCCCGGGCTGAGCTGCAGCGGCTTGCCGAAGACCCGCTCGTATTCCTTGGCCATCTCGGCGCTGTGCTGGACGATCGTCGCCAGGACCTCGGTGAATTCCGGCAGGACCTGCGGGTCGGGGAACAGGACACGCCCCTGCCATTCCGGCTTGGTGAGATCCCACAGGCTAGACACGGGAGCCTTCGCCTGACCGGCCGAGTTGTACACCAGGACGTCGAAGCTCAGGTGGTGGATCAGGAACGGCTCTCGATACTCCGGCCGGAGCTGAGCAGCCAGATCCCCGGGAACGTAGCTGACCAGGTGGCCAGGGTTCTTCAGCACGTGGAGCGCCGTGGCCGGATCCTTCATGTACACCACGTCCGCCGCGTAGTTCTTGGCCGATTGCTCGGCCTGGACCTTCGTCACGATCTCCGCCGAGTCCATGTCAAAACCCTGGACCTTGATGCCCGGATATCGCTGCTCGAAGCTCTTCGCCACCTCGACGATTCTGGAGGAATAGGAGTAGACGGTGACCCGCCCATCGGCCTTGGCCTTCTGGTACAGCGCCTCGACATCGAACGTCGCCTCCTGATACGGTCCGAGCGCCGCCTGCCTGAGCCAGGCGTCCAGTCCCGGCGGCGTCTGGGCAAAGGCCAGGCCGAATCCGCCCAGGAGCACCGCCGCCAGCACCAGCATGCTTCCGCGGTTCAATGACCGACGCATGACATGCCTCCTCTGCATTTCGCCTGGTGACTGCTGCGTGATCCTCCGCAAGTGAGGCCGCCCCGGGCGGGCCGGCGCGCCCCCCCGTTCGCAATCCTCACCCTCCAGCGAGTCTGGATAAGGCCCGCTTTCTTCTGGAACGAGGCCAGAATCTCCTCGATCTCCGCCTGGGCGCGCGTCGCCCGGTCCATGCATGGCCCCGGACGCTCGCATCCCCCGCCTGCGAGAGATGCCTCGCCGCCATCTTGGGACCAGCCGGCAAGTGGCTCACACCGCGCTCCTTGGGGGGAAGGGGTCGGGCTGGAGTTTCAACGTTGTCACAATCGTGAACTGAGTTCAAGTGGAGTTACATCCGCCTGGGATCTCCGAGGATGGCGAGGGCCCGGATGGGTGAACCGTCCAGGCCGGCGAAGGCGAGGGGCAAGCCCACGAAGAAGATCAGGGGCTGACGCAGGCGCGAGAGATTGATCAATCCCTCCGTCACGGCCACGCCGCCGCGGAACAGGATCTCGTGAACTCTCTTGTATTCCTTCGGATGAACCGACGGCAGATCCAGGCCGAGCAGGATGACCTTCCGGCGGACGAGCCAGCGGGCGGCGTCCGCTTCTATCCCTGGAAAGTCCTTGAAGTAGGCTGGACCCCTCACCCGATCCCCCCAGCCGGTGTTGATCAGGACCCGCCGTGCCGCCACCCCGTCGGGCCAGACGGCTTCCAGGTCCTTCCGGGTCACGCGCGTCCCATCGGCCCGCCTACGCAGGTCCAGCACAGCCGCCGGACCCACGTACTGCGTCGGGGTCATCCGGTCGATCGTTCGCCCCCCGGGCAGGAAGTGGCTGTAGGCGTCGGTGTGGGTCCCGAAGTGGGTCGGCATCAGGATCTGCTTGCAGCGAAAACCCAGGTCGGCGATGTCCCCGAAGTGAATGAACCCCGGCCGCGGCTCTCCCGGGAAGTTCAGCATCTCGTGCGTGATCCTCCGGGTCAGATCAACGATTCGCGTCCGCCTGTCCGTCGCCATTTCTCCCCCACCCTCGGAGGACCAGCCGCAGGGACCCCCCTCAACCACAGATCTTGCAGTTTACGCAGATTTCATTCGAAGCTCTCCCCTTCGGAGAATCTGCGAAATCCGCGTAATCTGCGGTTCATTCAAGTCCGCTTCCCCTCAGACCTCCAGCATCACCTTGACCGCACCGCCCGTTCCGTGGCGCGCGATGTCATAGGCCTGGGCAACCTTTTCCAGCGGGAAGGTGTGCGTCATGAGCGCTTCCGTGTTCACCCGGCCATCCGCGATCAGCGCCACCGCCGCATCCCAGGCGCCCGTCGGACACACCGAGCCCAGGATCTCCAGATCCCGCATCATGATGTCGCTCGGCCGGATCTCGACCAGTTCGTCGGCGTAGTATCCGAGGACTCCCACCCGGCCGCCGGGGCGCACAGCCTTGATGGCCTGCGCGAACGCCTTGGGGCTCCCGGAGCATTCCATGACGACATCGGGTTCGATGCGCGCCTGGCGCAGCGCATCAGCCAGCGACGTCTTCGACAGATCCAGGGTTCCACTCGCCCCGAGACGCTTGGCAAGCTCCAGCCGCTCCGGCCGAAGGTCCGTCTGCCACACCTCGGCCGCCCCTGCGGCTCGGCAGACCTGCATGGCGAAGAGCCCGATGGGCCCCGCCCCCAGGACCACCACGCGATCCCCCAGACCCACTCGCGCGCGCCTCGTCCCGTACAGTGCGACCCCCACCGGCTCCGCCAGGGCCGCCGCCTTCGGCGAGAGGCCGGGCGGCAGCACCCGGACATTCCGCGCCAGGGTCACGAGGTACTCCGCATGCGATCCGTTCAGGCTGAACCCCAGCTCGTCCATCTTCCGGCAGAGGTTGGGCCGCCCGGCCACACATGCGGGGCATACCCCACAGGTGACCAGGTTGTCAGCCACGACGTCTCGCCCCACCACGCCGGCGTACTCCGGCGGCGCCTCGACCACCTCGCCGCTCCACTCATGCCCGAGAATGATGGGATACTTCGCCTGGTCCGGCATCGTTCCGTCAATCAGATCGAAGTCCGTGGCGCAGCACGCGCTGTAGCGCACCCGAACCAGAACCTGATCCGGCCGACGGACCGGCCGCGGCACCTCCTCCAGCCGCATCTGGTGCGGTCCGCGCAGCACCACCGCGCGCATGGTTGTGGCCATCTCTTTTGCCCCCGCTATATTCGAATGAACCTTCCGGTCCCCCGAAGGAGACCCTTGTTCGCATCGATAGGGTTCGCGAGGAGCGCTCATCTGGAAATGCCCTGCTGGCGCGACGCCACCACCACCTACCCCCGCAACGGCAACCAGAGGTTGACATTGACCGCGGGGAGACAGGGGCGGTGACGAGGACGTGCTCGTCCTCGTCGTGTACCATACGCTTCGGCGGAATTCAATGGATTTCGAGCATCGGTCTGCAGTCACAATTGCGGGGTGGAGGCGATGGTTTGAGTAGGGTCAGTGGGCTGGAGGGTGGGTCGTGGCCGTGAGGTGTCCACCTGTCAGGACTAGCGGGTGCCCGCTGGTCGGCGTTTCCGACGGGCAGACCGAGATCCCCGAACGCGGCGGAGCAATTCGAGTTCCTTGCGCAACGGGGCCCAGTACTTTCGATCAGCAGCGCGCTCCGCTTCCTGTTCTCGAAGGAGGGCCTTTCCCAAGCGGTCAAGATCCCCGGTTGCGGCAATCCTGAGCAGTGGACGGGCTGCTTCCAGGCGTCGCGCCCGGGCCGGCCGACGACGCACCAGTTCCGCCAGCAGTGCCGGCGTCCGCAACTCTCGCAGCCAGAGGTCGAACTCTTCAAGGGTCGGCGTGCTTCTGTTGCGGAAGTAGTCCGCCTCGACGAGCCGGCGGATCATCGGCCAGTCTTTGTCACGCTGGGTCTTCTTGGCGGCCAGCAAGTCGGTCAGACTCAGGAGATCGACCCGCCCAAGCTCCCGGCTGGAGATCACCTCCCGCCTGCTCCAGAGCTTCTCAAACGTATCGCATCCGCGGAGCACAGACATGACGTCGATCCTGAGTCCGTCCACGTCGGGGGCTTGGCAGCGGAAATGACACGCATGACCGCGACGGAGGTACGACTCCTCCAGCAGAGGTACGAAGACCGGCACTGCCGCCAACTCTTCCAGCGCTTTCCGCAGTCGAGTCAGATTGTCCGACGAACAGAGCACCGCCACATCAATATCCCGACTGAACTCGGCCGCGCCGTAGGCGATGCACGCCTGCCCGCCCATGAGCAGCGCCCGAACCCGATGCTTCCGGAAAGTGGAAAGGACTTTGCGTATCGGGCTCGGGGTCAAGGCTCCCTCCCAGCGCTAGGTAAGTGGCCCACAGCTTCTCGCTTTCACAAAGGCGCTGCGCCGGTGTAAGCGACCACCACTGTCTGTCCTCAGGTCGAAAGTCGTCTTTCCTCATCGCTTGATCTTCCACCCTGCAGGTCGGTCTGGGACCTACCCTGAGGCCGCGGTTCGCGATGCTGCCCCACGATTCTCGGGGGATGCTCTGCACCCGACTCGGTGGTCCGCAACGCCCGCAGGCTACTCGCAGAATACCTGCGGGACACTCTCAGGGTCAACGAGAAAGTCGGGACAGGGTTGGATGCAATGGGGCGCTGCAGATGGGTCTCTTTGAGCAGCCTCCTCGGGTCGCAGGCCCGGCAGTGGGCGACAAGGGAGGCGCCCCGGCCACGCCAACCTGTCGCTGTGGCCGAAGTTGTCTCTCCACCTCCGTAGGATATCCCACGGGTCCCTCCTTGTGCGGCTCAGGAAGCTTTGCGTCGCGCACGCGGAGGCGGATTCAACACGCGCTTGCCCCGGTAATGGAACATATCCACGAGGGCCCCGGTCGGATCCGTGAGGAAGGCGGTGTCTTCCCTCGAATCCCAGACCGAGCCCTGGGTCGGCCAGTGGACGACCATCTGCCCCGTGCTATCGATTCCATCCGGTCCGCCTGCGCTCACCACGATGACCGTGTAGCCCGGGCCCACGCTCACATCAGGAAATGTATATCTGTGCCCCGCCTCACTCGACAGCGCGTAGCCACCCAACCGGATCGGGCCGCTGCCGAGGTTTGCGACGCGAACGTAGGGCGCGTGCGGGTCGGGCCTCGTCGGATCGGCCGGGTGAATGCTGGTGATCTTCAGGTCTCTCGGTCGAGCGCGTGCGGACCAGATGCCCAGCTTGCGTTGCTTCGCCCCATCCTGGAGCCGAAGGAGCAGGGCGTTGTGCCGCCGGCTGGGTCCGATGAAGAATGCGTGGGCCAGGCCCTCTTGAATCAACCGGGCATTGACCATCTGGTCTCCCACGTAGACATAGGCGAGCACGCGATCGTACCTATCGGCTCCCTCCTGATCGGACTCCAGTCGGACTTCTCGGCCCAGGACAAGCGACTCGTTGAACCGTCTGGCCTTCAAGTAGAATGGCTCCTGATATTCGGGTGTGTTGATCCCCAAGTACCGCACTCGCCGCCCATCTTCCAGAAGAATGGTGTCCCCGTCATACACCTGTTTGACCCGGGCAAATTCGTTTGCGGTCACCGAACCGACGGAAGCGAGGTTGCCGACGAGAATCAAGAGAAAGACCCACAGGCGGCGCGCGACCATGCGCCACGCGACCACGCCGTCAGAGACTTCGAGTGAATGACTGTGATGCCGACCAGACATGGCATGCTCTCGGATGCGGAATTCTTCGGAAGGCTCGCCGGCTCGCAATGGCTGGCCCGGAGTGCCTTTGAGCGGGTGACCGCTGCCACCTTGCGACGAACTGGATACTCCAGCCAGCGCTGGACCCGCGGAGCAAAAGGTTGTGCGGGGAACAACCGCGTGTCAAGCAGAATCTCGACGAGGATCGGGGCGATCGGGGCGAACCGAAACGCCCCTCCGTGCTTCAGCCGCCCACCAAGCAGGTGAGCATCCGGCTCCCGGTAACGGACCTGGAACTCGCCAGGAAGATGGCCGAGCGAAAGGAGATGGAGGACTGGGCTGCGCGACACGATGGGAGGGACGGCCGACGCTGTTCCCGATCGAATGCGAGCGATCTCCGCTCATTGCTCGTGAGGGATCACGCGCCTTGGATTCCGGCGGGCCGGTGATGGGCTAGGCCAAGAAATCGATTCTGTAGCCGGGCGTTGCGTCCTCGGGAAGCTCCCGGTGCTCTCGCTCAGTGGGGACCACCGGCTTCCGCCGGGTGCTTTGAGGCCGACGGAGGACATCGGATACCCGCGACTGGGCGTCCGTGGCCTCGTTGGGTTTCAGGGGGAGCGGCGCGGGAGGGGGGGATACCGATCCACTCAAGAGCACTTGATCCTCGAGCTGGGCCGGTGCCGCCGCGGAACTGGAGGTGTTGGATGAAGGCGGTGGACGATGCTCGGGCAAGGAATCGGCCACGGGACCTTGACGTCTCGCCACGATCTGCAAGGCCTGTTCACCAAGGAAATCGATCACGCCGTAGTCTCCCCCGCGCGGGCTGGCAGCATGGAGAGGGCCCCGTGTCGAATGTATCGGCATGCCCCGGAAGAAGCTTGAGGAAATTTTCGAAGGTGACAAGAAACCGGCGCTCATCCCAGCCAGAATGCAGGGTTAGGACCGCGACCGGAGGAAAACCCTCTGCGAAGGCGGGGTACTTCGTGGAATTGACTTGACCGGACCCGCCTGGTCCTGGATGACGGCGCTCAGAAGTTTGGGAGGGCACGGCCGTAAAGCCCATGAGGAAGACTTGATCCGCGCGATCGCCGGTCACCGTTCGTGAGGGATTACGCGGCATGGATACCGGCGAGTTGCGGGCTGGGGTCGGCCAGGCGCATTGGGTAACTCGGAGGTGAAATCTTTGGGGGCCTATTGCTCGAACAATCGCGCCACCGGGACTGAAAAGCCGGGCAGAATTTCGTCCCCGGACAGCAGGTCGTTTGCGGTGAACTCGCGAAGGCCGGTCAAGGATCGATAGGCGTAGATCGTGCGGGCGGCCGGGTCAACCACCCAGACCATCCGCACGCCAATGGCAAAGTACTCCCGCAGCTTCTGAGTGACCTCTGTCCAACTATCGCTGGACGAAAGGATCTCGACGATCAGATCGGGCGCAACATCCGGAAAGACGCTGGCCGATTTGCGTGCATACCGCTCATGAGAGATGTAGAGGACGTCGGCGGCACGCACCGTATCGGGATTTCGACGCACGTAAATTCCGACCTCCCCGGATCGCACTTTTCCCAGATTGCGGTCCCGCACATAGGCTCGGAGTTCGGCTGCGATATTTGCTTCAATGGCGCCATGTTCATCTCCGGTCGGCGTCATGGGCACGATCCTCCCGTTGACCAGTTCACATGGCCCGGCGTCGTGCATGGCTGCCAGTTCTTCACCGGTGAAGAGCCTGTTGTCGGTCGCGGCTATGTGGCTCGCCACTGGATTCCACCTCCCCGGTCGCCGATTCCTGGAGAATCACCCTTTCATGTGGGTGTGTCAAGGCAAATCTCGGGCGGGCTTCGAGCTGAGGTCGGGTGGAAACGGGACGGGGCCAAGCAACCCGATGACAGGGAAGGCCGGTGCCGTTTCAGATTGCACGTGGGCGATCGTCGGTCACTGGTCTTGGGCAAGTACGCTGCCATTGATTCCGGCGAGCTAAGGGCCGGGGCGGGTTGGCCAGTGCCCGAGGTGTGTGAGAATCTCCCCTGTCTGCCGTGCCCGGCGTAGGCAGGTCGGTCACGTCCGCCTGGTCGATGAAAGCGAGGGCCAGATTCAGGGTTCGCGATTTCGCGAAGGTGACAAAGGTGAATGTGTCCCCAGTACTGAGTCAATAAGGTCCCGCACCCGGGAAGTCAGTGCGGTCGAACCCAGACCTCACACCACGGATAGCGCGTGGTCTCCTGGTTCGGGCATGATCGACCACCCCGAAGCTACGGTAGCCGAGTCCCCAGCATCCGTCGAAGAGACGCGGGCCCTGACGTTGGAGTTGAGGTATAACATAAGCAAGACATGACTCCCATTGGGAGAATGCCGTGGGGCACCGGCCCTTTTTTTCGAGTGGGACGAGGAGAATGAAGAGCATGTCTCCCGCCACGGCGTTGCCCCCTGGCAGGTAGAGGAAATGATCGTCCAGGGCGATTTCGAGTGCATCCGGCACCCGAAGTGGCGAAAAGGAGGCAGGTATGCGGGGCGCTTCCTACTTCGGGGTCGGACTTTGGGCGGCCGACCGCTGCTTGTCGTGGTGGATCGTGTTGGACGTGAGCGGCTTCGGCCTGCGACGGCGTGGGAAGACCGGTGGGAGGCCATTGCAGAATGTCGAAGCGGATCGAAGACATGAGCCGACAGGAGATCTTGAAGGATTTTGAAGGGGGAGAGGTCCTGTTCAGCGCCGCGCGGCGGCCCAAGAAGCTTGTCCCCTTGACGCTACGGGTCCACCCGGATCTTATCCGCCAACTCGGAGAGGAGGCCAGGCGCCGTGGCGTCTCAGGTCATACGACGATGGCCCGGTTGCTGCTCGAGGCCGCCGTGGCGAAACCGAACAAGGCACTGGCCGAGGAGATCGCCGAAGAGGTCGTGGCCAGGCTCGGCCGTCGCCGCGCGGGCCGAGCGGGCTGATAGAAGCTTACCTTTCGGGTCCGGCGGATGCGGGGCTGGCACGGACTCAACGCTGACGGCGCGGAGCTTGCCGCGTAGCGGGCGTGGTGCTGAATGCGAAGCTTCGGGTGGGTCAGGCCCTGGGATGAGGTGAAGATGGCGGGCTGGGCTGCGCGATCCAATCGTAGGGAGGGCTTGTGCCGTTACCGATCGCATCCGGGCGATCGCCGGTCACTGCGCTTGAGGGACTACGCTGCCACGGACTCCCGAGGGCTGTGGGCTGGGGCCGGCCAGAGCCCGAGATGCGAGAAAGTCTTCTCTGTATGCCGCGCCCGGCACAGGCAGCTCGATCACCTCGGGCGGCTCGATGAGCGCGAGGGCCAGAACCCATGGTGCGCGATTTCGCGAAGGTGACAAATGTGGCAGGGTCCCCCATCCCATGCATTGCCCCTGGTAGGGGTCCTCGCTCGCTAGTTGGCCACCGCCTCTGGCCTGCCGAAGATCCCGACCAAGAACGCGTCTATCACCGCATTAAGAATTGCCAGGTCATAGTCCACGCTCTCGACAGCCCCCCTTATGTATCGGGCCGATTTCCGCTCGACGACAACGATATTGTCCCCAAGAACTTCCATTTTCCTCAAGCGCCAATGCCAGATCCTCTGTGGCTCCGGCTCACGGACCAATTCCTCTGGTATCATGCGATAAAGCTCTGGCTCCTCCTTTCTGAGAACTTCGGCAATCTCTGCGTCGCTCTTCTTGGAGTCTTCAGTTTTCCCGTTCCGGTTGCCTGGCCAGTTCCCAGATCGCGCCGTCTGTCGCGCCCCGCAGGCCAAGAGCCGGACATGGGCACTTCCCGGATAGTCCGATCCGAGAGCTTGGACAAGTCTTGGGCTCAGGTTCTCGTCGAAGAGCAGCTTCACG
>DATIFO010000142.1:0-29118 GCA_035455275.1 Methylomirabilis sp. (SeqCode)
AAGATCGCGGGGCGGCGCGGCGAGCGGATCGTCCACGTCCGTCCGGTCTTCGACCGGGACGGGAAGAAGCCGCGCAAGGTCGAGACCATCAGCACCGGCCACTACCTGTAAGCGCCCGGCCCCTGGCCCCGCGGGGGCCCCGGCGTGCAGCGGGGCCGCCTGCCGGAGGTGGAGAGGCTTCCCGGCAACTCCCTCATCCCGCCTTTCACCCCCGGCTCGCCCTGACAAGCGTCAGGGCCCGCCACCTCTCCCGGTGGACTCGCCGCCAGAGACGGTGGTCCACGCGAGGCACGAAGCACCCAGAGTCTGTCCGATCCGAGCGGACCCCCCCGTTCATTGCGCCCCGACATGAGATCCCGGCCCCTTCAGGCTCGGGCAATTGCCCACACGGAGCAAAACCCCACAAGGAACCCGGGAGAGGTGATGGGAGTTAGGACTTACGAGTGCTCTAATCGCGAATGGGGTGTGGCCTCAGCGCATAGTCTCCAAGCGGGTTTTGCACCCATCCTGGCGTGTGCCGATCATGATTGCGGTGGAGGGGGTCTCGCGGCATTGGGCTTGCATCAGAAACAAATGGCACTGGTGGCATTGGGATGCCCGACCCGCGAGACACACCTCAGAAGAGATAGGTTCACGGAGCGAAGGCACGAGCCTCACTTCACGAAAATCAGGAACCGGACCCGCGTCTGAGAGGAGAACGCCGCCATGATACCGCTACCCCGAGGTCGCTTCTGGAGCGGCGATCTCGACCGGCTGAAATGGCTCGGGATCTGGCTGCCGGTAACCGCTATCGGCGCGCTGATCATTATTGCAGAGGGCGTTCTGGGCCACCTGAAGCCGTCCTGGCAATTGACCGTGGGGGTCCACGCGGTCATGCTGGCGGCGATCGCCGCAGGGGCCTACCTTCTCTCCACGTACATATTCAAGGTCGTCCGGCAAAAAGAGGATGAGATCCTTCAGAAGCAGCAGGAGCTATCCGATCGCGAGCGACGGTTCCGGGCTCTCATAGAGAATTGCTCCGATGGCATCGTGCTGCTCGATGCCAAGGGGATGTACACCTACGCCAGTCCCTCGACGACCCGGCTCCTGGGGTATGCTGCAGAGGATCTGGTCGGCCGCAGCGCGCTTGACATCGTTCATCCTGACGATCTGGAGGAGGCCACGGCCCGGACGCTGGAGGCGCTTCGGAATCCCGGGACGCATATCCAGTGCGAGGTCCGCATCAGGCACAGGGACGGCTCCTGGAAGTGGATCGAGGCAGTCGTCAGTAACTTGCTCGCCGAACCGAGTGTGCGGGCCCTCGTCAAGAACTATCGCGACATCACCGAGCGAAAGGAGACGGAGGACGCGCTCCATCAGGCACACGCGGAACTGGAGCATCGGGTCGAAGAGCGGACCGCCGACCTGGTCCGGGCGAACGAGGCCTTGCAGGCGACCCTCCAGGAGCGCCAACGGACGGAAGAAGCGCTTCGCGAGAGCCAGGCACAGCTCTCCGGCATCATCGACTCCGCCATGGATGCCATCGTCACCATGGATCAGGATCAGCGCATCCTGGTCTTCAACGCCGCGGCGGAGCGGATGTTTCGCATCGCGGCGGCTGACGTGATCGGACAGCCGGTCCAGCGTCTCATCCCGGAGCGATTTCGCGGCACGCACCACATGGGGTTGCACGACTTCGCCCGCACGAATCTGGAGAAGTGGTGGGTCGGGATGCTGGGAGGCGCGGCCGGCCTCCGCGCCCACGGCGGTGAATTCCCCATGGAGGCGGCGATCTCACAGGTCGAGGTGGGGGGTCGGAAGCTCTTCACCATGATCCTCCATGACACCACCCAGCAGAAGGAGGTCGAGCAGCAACTCCGGAACTCCCAGGAGCAGATGCGGGCCCTGGCCGCCCATCTGCAGTCGGTGCGCGAGGAGGAGCGATCACGGATCGCCCGGGAGATCCAGGACACGCTGGGGCAGGCGCTGGCGGCCCTGAATATGGACCTCGCGTGGACGGCCACCCGGCTGCCTGGCGATCGGGCGGCTGTAGCCGACAGGGTGGAGAGGATGCAGGCGCTCATCAGCAGCGCGATCTACTCGGTCCGCCGGATTGCCACGGAACTCCGCCCCAGCGTCCTGGACGACCTGGGGTTGGTCGCTACCGTGGAATGGCAGGCGCACGAGTTTGAGGCGCGCACGGGTATCCAGTGCCAGTTCACGGCAGAGCCGGGGGATCTCGCGGTGACCCCCACCGTGGGAATCGCTCTCTTTCGCATCTGTCAAGAGGCCCTGACGAACATCGCCCGCCACGCCTCCGCCAGTCGAGTCACCATCGGCTTGCGGGAGGAGGCAGATGGCCTGGTTCTGACCGTCACCGACAATGGCAGGGGCATCACCGAGCAGGAGAAGGTCAACCACAACTCGCTGGGGCTTCTTGGCATGCGCGAGCGGGCCCTTCTCTTGGGAGGACAGGTCTCGATCGCGGGGCGGCCCGGTGAAGGCACGACGGTCAGCGTGCGGATTCCGCTGAAGGTCCCCAGCATTCAGGATGCCACTCGGCAGTCGCAACACTCGAATCCAACGGTCGGAACCGCCTCCTGAGCTTTCCCGCTTGCCAGCGGCTATCGGCTGCCGGGGTGAGCCAGAGGTTGGCTGCCTCCCCCCTCTCCGGGCGACTGCCGCCCGGAGTCGTGTCCGGAACGAACGACCCACCCCCCCTTCCTCGAATTCCCGCTCAGACAGACCGTTCTCCACCCCCCTCCAGTGACCGCCGTGGCCCTTCGGTTGAGCCGTAGGACAAACACCGACGTCTGATTCAGCAATAATACGGCAGCAATTCCCGCCAGCGTCCTATGTTCAAGCTGCAATTCGGATAATATCCTTCCGAGAAGGAGTGGCCGACGGGGCTCGCGCGCAAGGGGCCGCGGCAAGGGGCGGTTTGCAGACGAGGGACGACGACGCGGAGGGGAGTCCGGTGACCGCATGGGGAGAGGTCGGGACGAAATCTGCCTGTGAGCCTCAGGCCGTTCATCGTTACGGTCCCGTGGCGACGGGGGAAGATGGGACCAAGAAGGAGGGAATCATGCCGTCGCAGGGTTCAGTCATGTATGAATTTGACCTGCAAACGATCCTGAAGAATGCCCCACCGGCGTCAGGCGTCTACAGGATCCATTCTCGGGATGCGTGCCTGTATATCGGAGAATCGGACGATATCTGCTCCGGCCTCTTGGAGATCTACTACGACGCCAATCCGTGCCTGGCCGAGAAGACCCTCACGCATTTTGCCTTTGAGCTCTCCCCCCTTGCGACCCGCAGGGCGCGACGGAACGCATACGTTCGAGCGCTCGGGCCAGCCTGCAATCTTCGCGTGGGATCACCCAAGTGTCGGTACTGCCGGTTGGGACAGGGAGATGACTCCGGAGGGTTGGTGAGGGTCACAAGCCCGTTCTAGAGATAGGGATCGGCACGTAGGGGTTCCATCGACGCGTGCGTGATGCACAGGCGGTGGGGAATGCGGAGGCTCCTGACGGGTGTCTTGCCCCCGGCCGCCGGTGCGTCGCGTAACCAAGCTCTTGGCAATGGAGGCGGAGTGATGGGTCCGGAGCCCCTGGCTCAGGAGATCCAGGCTGTACGCCGACAACTGGAAGAACTCCGGCAGCCGGCCCGAGGGGCCGCGGAGCGGGCTTCGCGTGCCCCCGCGGCGATCCAGGGGCTTACCGCCGCCGTCGAGAGACTGTGCGGCAAGGTCGAAGAGTTCGGCGCGCAGTACGCGGAACTGAGGCTCGGACTCCAGAAGGCGGATGCGGATCGCGAGCGATACCAGGGGCTGTTCGAATTCGCGCCGGACGGTTACGTGATCACCGATTCCCTGGGTGTGATCCAGGAGGTGAACCGCACCGCGGCGAGCTTGCTGGGTGTGCGGCCGGAGCTTCTGAGCCGCATGTCCCTGCTCGCGTTCGTGGCACAGGAGAGCCGCGAAGAGGTGCAGGTGCATCTGACGCGCCTGCAGACAGGTGATGTGAGGAGCGTGCGGTCCCGCTCGATACATGTCCAGCCGCTGGAGGCTGCGCCCTTTGCGGCGGCGCTCAGCGTTGGACCGGTCCGGAATGCGCGAGGACAGGTCGCCGGCCTCCGGTGGGAAATCACCGAGCTGACCGATCTGGAGATCACCAGAGGAGGGCAGACCGAGGACGCACTCCCCCAGGCGGACGCCGGGTTGGAGCGCCAGGTGGAGGAGCGAACGGCCGAGCTGGTTCGGGTGAACGAGGGCTTGCAGGCCGCGCTTCAGGAGCACTGGAGGACCGAGGAGGCCCTTCGCGTCAGCCAGGCGCAGTTCGCCGGCATCATCCAGTCCGCCATGGATGCCGTCATCACCATGGACGCGGAGCAGCGCGTCCTCCTGTTCAACGCCGCAGCCGAGCGGGTATTCCGCTGCACGGCCGATCAGGCCATGGGACAGCCGATCGACCGCTTCATCCCGGAGCGCTTTCGCGCGGCACATCGAGAGCACGTCCGCGCCTTTGGCCGGTCCAGCCGCACCAGTCGCCGCCTCGGGTCGCTGGGGAACCTGAGCGGGCTTCGCGCCACGGGCGAGGAATTTCCGATGGAGGCCGCGATCTCGCAAGTGGAGGTTGCCGGCCAGACACTCTTCACCGTCGTTCTCCGCGACATCACCGAGCGCAGACAGGCGGAGGAAGAGCTCCACGCCTCGCGGGAGCAGCTGCGTGCCCTGGCCGCCCACCTGGAGCACGTGCGTGAGGATGAACGGACTCGAATCGCCCGGGAGATCCACGATGAACTCGGACAGGTGCTGACCGTGCTGCGGATCGACCTGGCGCAGGTGGCCGCTCGCCTGGCCGATCAGCCGTCGGGTTTGGCGGCGACAGTGCAAGGGATGACCTCGCTGGTCGAGGCCACCATTCGGTCGATCCGACGGATTGCCACCGAGTTGCGTCCCGGGGTGCTGGACGACCTAGGCCTGGTAGCCGCCGTGGAGTGGCAGGCCCATGAATTTCAAAATCGCACGGGCATCCAGAGCCGCTTTGCTGCGGAGCCAGAGGACCTCCACGTCGAGCACGATGTGGCCACCGCCGTGTTCCGCATCTGCCAGGAAACACTGACCAACGTGGCGCGCCACGCCCACGCCACCCAGGTTGCCATCCGTCTGAGGGAAGAGGCGGGAGCGCTCGTCCTTACGGTGGCGGACAACGGCCGGGGGATCACGGAGCGGGAGATCGCCGGACGGGCCTCCCTGGGATTGCTCGGCATGCGGGAGCGGGCACTGCTTCTTGGAGGCCGAATCAGCATAGAGGGCCGGATGGGGGATGGCACAACGGTCACGCTCCAGATCCCGCGAAGCGTCTCGCACCCGTGAGCCAGCAGAAGTGGTCCCGGATCAGCCGGGTTTTCCTGCCGAAACCCGGGAACCTACTTGCGATTGACGGCGTGACCCAGGGGCGTCCCGGATGTTACGGTGAACGCCTTCTGGCAGATCTGGCAAACGAGGGTCTCTGCCGGGTGGACGATCACGTGGAGTTGATACCCGCACTGCGGACAGCAGACGAGGCGGCGGCGAGCCAGGAGGATGGAGGCAATCTGGCTGGTTTCCAGGGGGCGGAGGGCTTCCCCGCAACAGAGGACGGGCGGCGACCAGGCGGCACGATCTGCGCTGTCTGGCGGTCCTGAGGTTGCCAGGACCTCTGCCCGGCATCGTCCGCAACGAAATCCCCGGATCCTCCCCATGCCTACCCCCCCTCGGACCCATGAGGCACCGTGCTCCCGAGCTCCGGAGGGGAAAATCCCCCCTGCGTCAGCCTGGCAGCACGCGTACCCGAGAGGAAGGTAGGCTTTCACGCGCAAGCTGTCCATACGTAGATCCCCGGAATTTTGGCGTGGAAATCCCGTATTTTTCACTCAGGGGAGACGTCAGGGCGACCGGGGCGGTCGCGCGGTCATGCTTCCATTTGGGTGTGTGGTCGCCCGCTAGACTCCCACCGCCTGTTTCAGGGGAACCCCGATGCCTGGGTCACCGGAAATCAGGGCGTAGGCCTTCATCCCCTTCACGCTCGCCGCGCCGCGCAAGAGGTACGTGTTCTTCACCTGCAGCTCCATGAACACGCTGGTCGGTGGCTCCTCCGCGGCCGTGGCGCACACCCGCTTCGCCAGCTCGAAGACATCCTCCAGCTCGTCGATCTTGCGAACACCGCCGATGTGGAAATAGATCTCGGGGAACCGCGCCAGCTCGCGACGGACCCATCCGGTGTTCGAGAATTTCTCCGCACAGACAGTCGCGATGCCCATCGACTGGCCGATCCGGACCACCTCCTCCATCACCCGGGCGAAGATGGACTCCTTCTTGTCGAGGAGGTCGGGGCGTCCCAGGGGCGTGTCCTCCCGGAAAGCCGGTGTCGTTTCGATCGCGTCCACGGCCAGGAGAACCGTCTCGCCGGTCCGGGTGAAGACGAGCAGGGGGAGCAGGTGCACCTTCAGGATGAACTGCCCGTCGTGGTAGACCTTCAGGATCTGGTAGTGCCGGTCCAGGAACCACGCGAAGACCGTCCAGTAGATGTTCTCGACCTCTCGATCCACCTGCCGGAACGTCTTGTCGGCGGTGCAGTCGCCGACCTCCTTCCCCAGGTCGAGGAACGATGGGTCCCTCGGGGCGAGTGCGAATTCCACGTCGCGCCCCTGCACGGAGCTCACTCGCTCCACCCCGACGAGCGGGATCCATCGCGCCAGCTCCTGCAGGATCCGGGAGACCTCGTCGGCGTGGATGGCCAGACGGGCCATGCCGAAGGTGATGAGGTTGCCGCCGGTGAGAGCGGCCAGCTCTTCCAGGGATCGCTTGGCCTGGACGAGAGCCAGTGTTTCCGCGATGGCCTCCAGGTCGGCGCTGTGGGCGGGATTCCGTGCCTTCTTCGAGAGAATGGCGTGGGTCTTGGGCAGGAGCTCATCGGGCGGGATGGATTGGAGCGTAGAGGGAGAGATCAGCTTGCGCGCGCGCAGGACCTCGCGGAGGTCGACGCGTTGGTACTCGGTCAGGGTGCGGGAGTTGTCCTCGACCACCCGCTTCAGGACCGACGGATCGTTCCGGCTGAGAAACCGATCCAGGCCCACCTGGAAGTCGGCGCGGAAGTCGCGGCCCCATCGCTCGTAGAATCTCGCGATGGGCTCGGTGAGACCCCTCCCTTCACGGAAATGCTTCAGGACGGCGAGACCCAGCGAGAGGTTCAGCGTCTTTCGCTCGCGACGGTTGCGGGCGTTCGAGACGAGCCCGTACTGGCTGGGCAGCCGGCCGTACTCCTCCCGTGCCGTCTGGAGTGGAATCTCGACATACCCCTCGTTCTCGACGAAGCCGAGGATGATCGGATTGTACTCAGCGCGATGGAGCGGTGCCATATTCCTCCGAGGGTATCCAGAACCCCGCTAGAGCGTCAAGCGAAAGGCACGCGCAGGTCAGGAGAGAGTAACAACCTCGCAAGGCCTGCAGTGGGGGGGGTCCGCCGATCGGTCCGACCGTTGTCCCCCTGACCCGCCGTGCCCCGAGCAAAGGGTCTGAGCCACGATAGAATACATCATGTTTTCCGGGGAACTATACAGAAAAGCGTGGCTGATTCTTTCTCCGACCGATAGAGTGTTGACAACCTCTCGCGCCTTGCGATACTGTTCGCCCACCTCCACGAGCGAATTCCCAGCCGACAGACCGAGAGGCGAAAGGCGGAGGAGGGGAAGGAGGAAAGCGTGCTCAGCGTGACCGAACTGGCACAGATGATCGACCATTCCATCCTGTTGCCCAGCCAGACCGAGAAGGACCTGGAGGATGGCATCGCCTTGGCGTGCGCCTACCGGGTGAAGTGCGTCGTCCCGAAGGCGTATCAGGCCGCCCGCGCGAAGGAGCTGCTGAAAGGGTCGGATGTGCGCCTCTGCATTCCCGTCGCCTTCCCCCAGGGACTCAATCTTCCCGAGGTGAAGCGCTACGAGGCCGAGCGCGCGCTGGACCAGGGTGCGCACGAACTGGACATGGTCATCAACATCAGCGCCCTGAAGTCCCGGGAGTATGCGTTCGTCCAGAAAGACATCGCGGGGGTCGTGGAGGTGGCGCGCAGGTTCGATGCGCCGGTCAAGGTCATCCTCGAGACCTGTCTGCTGACGGATGAGGAGAAGGTGGCCGGCTGCCGGCTGGCGGAGCAGGCCGGCGCCGCCTTCGTCAAGACCTCCACGGCCACGCAGCCCGGCGGCGCCACGCTGGAGGACATCCGGCTGATGCGGGCCACGGTCAGCCCAAAGGTGATCGTCAAGGCATCCGCGTACGTGACCGATATCGACAAGACCCTGGCGCTCTACGAGGCGGGCGCGCGCCGCTTCGGCACGGGCTACACGGCGAACATCCTGGAGGGTCTGAGGAAAAGGCTGGCGGAGGATGCATCGACCCTCCCCGGGGCCGCCTGAGGCTGCACGACGGGAGCACCCATGATCTCGCCCAACTTCGACCGGTTCCGCACCGTCCTGCTCCGGTGCGGAGAGCCCGATTACGTTCCCCTGGGAGACGTGAGCGTCCACCCCCTGCTGAAGGCCGCCGTCCTCGGCCGTCCCCTCCGAGACCTGGAAGACGAGGCGGCCTTCTGGTCGAAAGCGGGGTACGACTACGTGCCCATCGAGCAGGGGCTGCAGCTCACCGGCGTGATCAAGCGGGAGTCCATGCGGGAACTCGAGGCGCACTACGCCGTGGACACCTCCGACACGCAGGTGCGCTCCTGGGCGACCGAGGGGAAAGGGCTGCTCGCCACACGAGCGGACCTCGAGAGCTTCCGCTGGCCCGATCCCGACGCCCTGGATTACAGCCCCTTCGAGCGCATGGGTCGCCTGCTGCCGCCCGAGGTGAAGGTCATCGCCATCCTGGGCAAGATCTTCACGTGTGTCTGGTGGCTGATGGGACTCGAGGGGATGAGTTTGGCCCTGGCGGACGACCCGGGACTGGTGGCGGACTTGTGCCGGCGCGTGGGGGAGTTTCAGCTCCGCGTCTTCCAGAACATGCTCCGCTTCGATCGCGTCGGCGCCTTCTGGCACGCCGACGACATCGCCTTTTCCACGCAGCTCCTGGTCAGTCCGCGCCTCCTCCGGGCGCACGTGTTCCCCTGGTACGCGGAGATGAACCGGTTGGCCCACGCCGAGGGCCGCCTGGCGGTGTACCACAGCGATGGCGCCCTCCAGGAGGTCCTGACGGACATCGTGCAGTGCGGATTCGATGGCCTGAATCCCATCGAGCCGAAGGCCATGGACATCAACGCGGTCAAGCGCGAGTACGGCAGGCACCTCTCGATTATCGGCAACATCGATCTCGGGTACACGCTCACCCGGGGCACCCCCGAGGAGGTGCGGGCGGAGGTGCGCCAGCGCATCCACGATCTGGCTCCCGGGGGCGGCTATGCCGTGGCGTCCAGCAACTCGGTCCCCGAGTACGTGCCCCTGGCGAATTTCACCGCCATGCGCCAGGCGACCTTCGAGTACGGGCGGTATCCGATCGCGGTGTGACCGGGAGGGCGCGGCGCAGGGCTCGCGGCAGTCCATCGGGTGCAACAGACTGGGGGCGATCCCACGTGAGGGGCAGCATTACGGTCAAGAGGGCTGGGGTGTTGCGGGTCCTGGGATGGGTCGCCACGCTGGCGCTGGCCGCCGCCTGGGTGGGCGGCCCCGCGGCCGCGGCGCAGACCTGGTTGAATTGACGCCGCTCTGCGGCAGGTGTACCATCCGGACGTCGGCGCACGGTTCTACTTCGCCGCCTGCGCGGCCGTCGAGGCCGCCGTGCAGACCCCTCGAGGTGCCCGTGAAAGTCACCTGGCGGAGCGCGGGGCCGTCCTTTCCACCCTCGAACGCCTCGCCTTCGTGTCAGGATCCCGAGGCGGCGCTCCTATCCCGCCGTCAAGCGGCAAGCCTCTTCCCTGCCGGAACGCTTTTGATCCAGAGAAGGCGAATCACTCCACCGACTCGGCCCCGAAAGCCGGCAGGCATCCCGAGAGGTTCACGGGGCACAATTCCGGCGTCGATCTTGCGACAACCGGCAAGCTAGCCAGGAGGTGGGACAGCAGATCTTCGAAGGAGGGACTCCGATGCCCATGAGCTATGACGAGCTGGCCGAGAAGGCCTGGGACTGCCTGGAGAACGTCAACGCGCGCGCAAACCCGCAGCCCCTCAGCGCTTTCGTCGGGAGGATCGAGGCAAAGACCATACTGCACCATTTTCACTCCAGCGCCCTTCCGAAGATCGCGGACGTGAGGTTCGAGGCCAGCAATCCGGTGCCCTCACCGAGCCTGAAGGATCTCGCGAACAAGTTCGGTCACGTCGGAGCAAGCGCTGTGACCGACCTCAAGAACGCGGTGACTACCGATCTCGGAGCCGCGGCCTGGAGTGTTCTCGAGAAGTTCGGGGGAGGCGGGGCCTTTCTTGGCATCACCTACGATCGCGTCGTGTGGGTCAACTCGGCGGACCTGCTCGACACCGTACTTCACGAGCTCGTGCATACGCTGCAGTGGAAGCATTTTGGGAGAAAGGTCTTTCTCTCGCGCTACCTCCAGGCATTCGCCGGAAACATCGAAGCTTTTTGCATCAAGAATCACCGCGTCCCCAAGCCGAGGGAGGAGTTCGGGGTCTACAAGTCGAATCCCGCGGAGACCAGCGCCTATGACCATCAGCAACAGTGCATCGATGCTGTCAACACGGCCCTCGGAGGCGGATTCAGCCTCTTGAATCCCGTAACAATGGCAAAGATGAAGGTCGCGGGCGGGGCGGTTCGAACGGCGGAGGAGGTCCTGGAGGCCCTCTCCAAGGAACCGTCGGCCAACATCACGAGCGCGACGGCGATCCACGGAATGTAGACTGATCGCACGCGGGTGGCGGTCTCGGGAGAGAAGATCCTTCCGATCTTCCATCCGCCTTTGCGCGGCAGGCCCATGAGCGGATCCACCTCGTAGACCCGCTTGATCAGGTGTGCTCACGCGCGCTTCGCGGCCCAGGCGCAGACCTCGTTGAATACCTCGATGGTCGATGGCTCCTCTCCGTGGGCCTTCCGGCGCTTGCCTCGACTCAGGTTACTGTACCGGCCGAAGCAATGCGCCCCTCAGTCGCAGCCGCAGCGGACGAAGGCCTCGACCTTGTCGCGGATGGTCGCCTCGTGTCCGGGAACGCTCAGGACGTCGCACTCGCTCCCCAGGATGAAGGGGTGACCCGTCTCCCGCATCCGCCGGATCAGCTCACACGCCCGCCGCTCCACCTCCCGGCGCGTGATCAGGTCGTCCGAGTAGAAGTGCTTCGAGGGGAGGTTCCCGTAAAGGACGATGCGCTCGGGAACGAGCCGGGCATCCTCCCACAGCTTCCGGGAGCTTCCCAGGCTCAGGATGACCGGATCCAGCGCGGCGAACGTCCGCACCATGGAGTCGCTAAGCTCCCCGCAGCAATGGAAGAGCAGGTCCACACCGCTCCGGTCCAGGAGTTGCTTGAGGCGCCGGTTGAAGTCTCCCACGTAACGATCGAAAATCGTTGATCCGGAATCCATCTGCCGTGGGGAGACATACACCACGTTGGCCGCCGGCTCCGCGACGAAGACGGCCTTGGCGCCGGCTGCGATCTGGGCGGAGAACGAGCGGAGCACGATGGAGAGCGAGAGTTCCAGCACGGCCTCGATGGTCATCACGTCGGGATCGTCTTCCGCCTCGACGCCGGATCCGGCCAGATAGATGGGCGTGATGGGGTCGGCGAGCAGCTTCGTCATGAGCGAGAAGGGGCCGATCCCCATGCCCACCGGAATCAGGTCGGTGTGCCCTGCGATGTAGCCGATGGACTCCACATGCGCCTGGAGCCGTGGGTTCAGCGGTCCGTCGATCCGACGGGCGACCCGATCGATGACCTCGGGACCCGGGCATTCCGAAAAGTGATACAGAGGGATCTGGTCGGCCGGGATGTCCAGCATCTCCAGAAGGCTGGTCTTCTCCAGCGTCAGGTCCATGTGGCCGAGCGCCAGGGGCGTGCCGTACCGCCTGGCCGTCTGCTCCAGGACCCTGCCCAGCGCCCGGCCGTCCCGCAGGACGGCTTGTGGGTCCGGCTGCTCGTGGAGGACGAGGTCTGTGCCGACGGGCATGCGCAGGCCCGACCGGGCGAGATCGAGGTAGAACTGTCGGTTCACGGGTGGCTCCTGGCGGGGGTGATACACTCCTCGTGGGGACGCAGGGCGCGATCCCTACAGCGCGTAGACGCGCTCGGCGGGGAGCAAGCGTACGGCGTGATCGAGGAGGGTGGCGATGGCCTGGTCCAGATCCTCCGGCCGGAGGATGACGACCGCGTTGTCCGAGGACTTCTCCAGGGATGCGTACATGTATTCGACATTGACCCCATGATCTCCCAGCACCTTGAGGATGGCGGCCAGCCCCCCGGGTCGGTCCTGGATCTCGATGGCGATGACCTCAGTCTCGCGCACGGTGAAGCCCTGCGCCTGCAGCGCGGTGTGCGCGCGCTGGATGTCGTTGACGACCAGGCGCAGGATGCCGAAGTCCGAGGTGTCTGCCAGCGAAAACGCCCGGATGTTGACGCCCGCGGCCCCCAGGGCGCCCGTGATCTCCGCCAGCCGCCCGGATGTGTTTTCCAGGAACACCGAGAGCTGCCTGACCTTCATGACCGACCTCTTCAATGACCAATGACCAATATTCAATGACCAATGCCGGTGAGTACGCATCCAAACCCGGCGACTGCGCGCCCGCACACTGTCGCTGGGTGCCCGCCCCGGGGGGGGTGGTATGGGTTCCAGAGCGTATCAGCGGGGGGCCCAACGGGAATGCCATCCGTCATTGGTCATTGGTCATTGGCAATTGGTCATTCCCCGTGGCCCCTGAGGTCCACGACGCGCTTCGCCTTGCCCTCGCTCCTGGCGATGGTCCGCGGCTCCACGAGCTTCAGCCGGATGGACAGACCCAGGACCGACTCCAGTCGGCTGTGGATCTTTGCCTCGAGCTGGTGCAGTTCCCGCATCCGGTCCGAGAAGAGCGGCTCCGAGACCTCGACCTGCACCTCCAGGGCGTCCATCGCGCCGTCCTTGCGGAGCACCAGGAGGTAGTGGGGGGCCGTGCCCTCGCACTCCAGCAGGATGCTCTCGATCTGCGAGGGGAAGACGTTGACCCCCCGGACGATCAGCATGTCGTCGGTGCGGCCGCGGACCTTCTCCATCCGGGCGGTGGTGCGTCCGCAGGCGCAGGGCTCGGGATTCAGCCGGGTGATGTCCCGGGTCCGATAGCGCAGGAGCGGCAGGGCCTCCTTCGTCAGGGTCGTGATGACCAGCTCCCCGCACGCACCGTACGGGAGCGGCTCCAGGGTCTCGGGGTCCACGATCTCGGCGAGGAAGTGGTCCTCCGAGATGTGCAGGCCGTCCTTGCGCTCCTCGCACTCGCCCGAGACCCCCGGGCCGATGATCTCGCTCAGCCCGTAGTTGTCGGTGGCGCTGAGCCCGAGCTTGCCCTCGATCTCGGCGCGCATCTCGTTCGTCCAGGGCTCGGCCCCGAAGAGCCCCCAGCGCAGCTTGATCCGGTCCCGTTTCCCGGTCGCATGCACGGCCTCAGCCAGGTGGATGGCGTAGGAGGGGGTGCAGACGAGCGCCGTAGATCCGAAGTCGGTGAGGAGCATCACGTGGCGCTCGGTGTTCCCCGCCGAGGCGGGGATGACCGATGCCCCGACCCGCTCCAGCCCGTAGTGCAGGCCGAAACCCCCGGTGAACAGGCCGTAGCCGAAGGCCACCTGGGCGATATCCTCCGGCCCGACCCCGGCGGCGCTGATGAAGCGCGCACACAGCTCGCTCCACAGGTCCAGGTCCCGGCGCGTGTAGCCGACCACCGTGGGCTTTCCGGTGGTGCCGGACGAGGAGTGGATGCGCACGACCTCCTTCATGGGGGTGGCGAAGAGACCGTAGGGGTAGCTCGCCCGCATGTCATCCTTGACGGTGAACGGCAGCCTTTGCAGATCGCGGAGCGATCGGATGTCCGCGGGCGCGACACCGGCCTCCTCCAGCGTCCGCCGGTAGAACGGGACGCTCTCGTACACCCGCCGCACCGTCGCCTGCAAGCGTTCGAGCTGGAGTTGTTCCAGCGCCGCCCGCGGGAGGCACTCGTGTTCCTCATCCCAGATCATCGGGCTTCTCTCCCTGAGGTCCGCCGGCCTTTCCGTAGGCGCGGGTGAGCACCGTCTCGTCAGGCGGGCGGGTGCACAGGCTGACGAGGGGGACCACCAGCACAGGCACGAGCATGGCCAGTGCCCCGGCGATCGGGATGGCCGGGCCGCCGGGCGCGCGGTGGGTCTCCACGAACAGGATCATGGTGAGGAGACCGGAGAGCATTCCCGCGATCGCCCCCGCCTTGGTGGTCCGCTTCCAGAACAGCCCGTAGCAGTAGGGGCCCAGGAAGGAGCCCGCCAGGGCCCCCCACGAGAGCACCATCAGGTTCAGGATGAAGTCGATCTGGTGCAGCGCCAGGAAGAGGGAGACGGCCACGAAGACGCCGCAGAGCATCCGGAGAAGGGTCATGACCGTGCGCTTGTCGGCCTCCGGCCTGAGACCGCCGTACAGATCGATGGCGATGGCAGAGGCGGAGACGAGCACCAGGGACGAGAGGCTGGACATGGACGCCGAGAACACCAGGAGCAGGATCACCATGGCGATCAGGGGCGGCACCTTGTCCGTGAGGAAATCGGGCATCAGCAGGTCCAGGGCGTCTTTCCCGGCGGGGACCCCGTACTTTGCCGCCAGAACGGCCCGGACATCGCCGGTGTAGAACAGGTGGGTCAGGGCCCCCGTGTAATACGCGCCGAAGGAGATGACCACGGCGAACAGCGAGGCCACGATCATCGTCCTCCGGATGTCGGCCTCGCTCTTGATGGAGTAGAACTTCTGAACCATCTGGGGCAGCCCCCAGGGACCGAAGCTGGTGAGGAACACCAGGGAGGCCAGGGTGAGCCAGCCGGGGAACATGGGAAGGGGCCTGCCGGGCGGCGGCGCGAGCAGCGCGGGTGCGGCCTGGGGTGTGAGCAGGGCCGCGGTGGCGTCGAAGAGGCCTCCCCGCAGGTGCACCAGGAACAGGACCATGACGATGACCCCGAGGATTTCCACGATGCCCCGGATGAAGTCGGTGAGCGCCAGCGCCAGGTAGCCGCCCATGATGAGGTAGACACCCGTGAGGAGGGCCATGGCGGCGATGGCCAGCTCATAGCTGATCCCCAGGTTCGCCTGGAACAACAGGGACAGTCCTTGGTAGACGGAGGCGGAGTAGGGGACCAGGAAGATGAACACGATCAGGGCCGCCGCGAACTTCAGGAAGGGGGACTCGAAGCGAGCACCCAGAAACTCCGGCATGGTCAGGGAGTTCAGCCTGACGGTCATGCGGCGCGTGGGGGCGGCGAGCAGCCGCCAGGCCAGGAAGCTGCCGAAGAGGACGTTGCCCACGGCGATCCAGAGCGAGTGGAGGCCGAATCCCCACCCGAGACGGCCCGCGTATCCCACGAAGAGGACGGCCGAGAAGTAGGTCGTGCCGTACGCAAAGGCCGACATCCAGGGCCCGAGGTTCCGCCCCGCCAGGAAGAAGTCGCTCACCGTCTGGTTCCGGCGCATGCACAGGTAGCCCACGACCAGCATGGCGGCGACGTACAGGATCACGATTGCCAGCTTCAGCACATCCCTTTCCTCCGTTCTTGCCCGATCCGGACCGCCTGGAGAGGCCCCGGGATCCGGATCCCGAGCCGTGGTTGCCTCCGATCATCGCCCGCTGGGCTGCGGCGCGCCCCCGAAGAAGGCGCGCACCGGCAATGCAGCCGGGCGGCCGTGAACGACAACGTCGATGAGCGCACGCAGGAGCGGGAGCTCCTCCGGCGAAAGCAGGCCGCGGGCGATCAGGCGAGGGAGCGCCTGGCTCATGGTGCGGACGATCTCGGCGCTCTCCAGGGTCTCCCCGGCCATCATTCGCCGCGCCTCCTGATAGGAGTGGCCGGCTCCCAGCAGCCTGCCCAGCCGCACGGTGCGTCCCCCCTGGCACGTCACATACAGATCGCCCGGCCCCGGGAGGCCCGCGGCGAATTGGGGGGTGCCGCCGACGAGGCGGAGCAGGCGCTCGATCTCTGCACAGGACTGAGCGAAGACGGCCGCCGCCAGATTATGCATGCAGGCGCCGGCCCCGTCCACGCCGCCGGCTCGCTCCAGCATCCCCCCCACCAGTCCGACGGCGAGCGCGTAGGCGTTCTTGAGCGCGGCGCAGCATTCTAACCCGACCACATCGGTGGTTGTCCAGACATGGTAGTAAGATGTCCGGAATGTCGAGCCAAGCCGCTCAACCGCCTCCCGATCCCGCGATCCGAAGATGACGCAGCTTTCGCGGCGGCCCGCCAGCTCTCCCGCGATGCAGGGTCCGCCGACCGCGGCCAGGGGGATCTGTCCTCGGAGGCTCGCCGGCAGCTCAGCGGCCAGCACGTCGGGGAGGATCACCGGATCGCCTTCGGGGGTCACCTCCAGGCCCTTGGTGATGGCGATGATCATCTGGCCCGGCCGCACCATCGGCGCCAGCGTCCTGCCGATCCAGTGGACACCCGACGAGTTCACGCCGCTGACGATGACCTCCGCCCCTTCCAAGGCCTCGGCGATCTCCTCGATGAAATAGGCGTGGACGCCGCGCGGCAGCTCCCGCTGGAGCCGCGGGTGGAAGCGCCGCTCCTTGCAACTCTGGATGACTTCCGCATCCAGATGGGTGCCGACCAGGCGAACGGTGTGGCCGTTCTCGGCAAGCGGATAGGCGGTGGCCGTTCCCATGAGTCCCGCCCCGACGATGGTCACGATGGCCATGCTGCGCTCGCGGGGCAAGTTCTGTCGCACAGGGGGTCTGCCCCTGCATCATCCGCTGTCCGGCCGGGCCGGGCGACGACCGGGCGAAGGGATCGGCTCATGCGGGGAGGGCGGGGAGGGAGTGGGGTGCGGGCATGGAATCGGCCGATCCAGCATCCACGGCCGGATCCTAGTGGACGCCCAGGTAGGCGGCCTTGACCTGCGGGTTCTCACGCAGCTCCTTGGCCGTGCCTTCCAGGGTGATGCGGCCCGTCTCCAGCACGTAGGCCCGGTGGGCGACGGAGAGCGCCATGAGCGCGTTCTGCTCGACCAGCAGGATGCTCGTGCCCTGCGCGTTGATCTCCTGGATGATCCGGAAGATCTCCTCGACCATGATCGGGCTGAGGCCCATGGAGGGCTCGTCCAGGAGGAGCAGGGTGGGGCGGCTCATGACCCCGCGGGCCGTGGCCAGCATCTGCTGCTCGCCGCCGGACAGCGTTCCCCCAAGCTGGTGGAGTCGCTCCTTCAGGCGGGGGAAGCTGGCGAACACCCGCTGCAAGGAGCGTTCGATCTCCGCCTTGTCGGTGCGGGTGAAGGCGCCCATCTCCAGGTTCTCCTGGACGGTCAGCGGGGCAAAGATCTTCCGGCCCTCGGGGACCTGGCTGATGCCCTGACGGACGATCTGTTCGGCCGGCAGCATGCTGATATCCTGTCCCTTGAAGCGGACGACGCCGCGGCGGGCGCGCAGCAGGCCGGAGATGGTGCACAGCGTGGTGGTCTTTCCCGCGCCGTTGGCCCCGATGAGGGTGACGATCTCGCCCTCGTTCACGCTGAAGGAGATGCCCTGGAGGGCGTGGATCGCCCCGTAGTAGACGTTGAGGTCGTGGACGTCAAGCAGCACTGGCCGCTCCCTTGCCCAGGTAGGCCTCGATCACCTTGGGGTTGTCCTGGATCTCCTTCGGCGTGCCGCGCGCGATCACCTCGCCGAAGTCCATCACGGTGATGTGCTCGCAGATGCCCATCACCACGCGCATCTGGTGCTCGATCAGCAGGATGGTCAGGTCGAAGCGGTCCCGGATGAAATGGATGAGCTCCATCAGGGTGACGATCTCGGCGGGGTTCATGCCCGCGGCCGGCTCGTCCAGCAAGAGCAGCCGGGGGTCCGACGCCAGGGCGCGGGCGATCTCCACCCGCCGCTGCTGTCCGTAGGGGAGGTTCTTGGCCAGCTCGTTCTGGATCCGCTCCAGCTTGAAGATCGCCAGGAAGTCCTGGGCGCGCTCCGTCAGCTCTCGCTCCTTGGCCCGGAAGCGCTCGTTGCGCAGGATGGCGTCGAACATCCCGTATCCGGCATGGGGATGGTAGGCGATGCGGACGTTGTCGAGGACGCTCAGGTTGGGAAAGAGCCGGATGTTCTGAAACGTCCGGCCGATCCCCAGTTGCGTGACCTCGAACGGCTCCAGCCCGACGGTGGGCTCTCCCTGGAACCAGATCTCCCCCCCGGAGGGAGCGTACAGCCCGCTGATCATGTTGAACACGGTGGTCTTGCCCGCGCCGTTGGGACCGATGAGTCCCGCCAGATCGCCGCGCCTCACGGTCAGGGCGAAGGCGTTCACGGCGCGCAGGCCGCCGAAGTACTTGGTGAGGCCCCCGATCTCCAGCGTGGGAGTCGAGGCGTCAGTGGCTGCAGGCGGTGTCATGGTTCCTTTCCGCGGCTACTTGACGGCGGGTGCGGCCGCCGCGAGGGGCTCGGCCTGGGTGCGCGGCTCTACCTGGGAGGCTCGGAAGAACCCCCACTCCTTGGTTCCCAGCAGCCCCTGCGGTCGGACGAGCATCAGCAGGAGCAGGGCGATGGGATACAGCACGAATCGCCACGTGGGCGCCTCGGTCCCCATCTGACCCAGGATGACGCGGAGCAACCCTTCCAGGAAGAAGATCCAGCCGAAGGAGGCCGCGATGCTGCCGCTCATGCTCCCCAGGCCGCCGAAGACCACGATGATCAGCGGGTTGAACCCGACCAGGAAGTCGAACGTGCCGGGGCTCAGGAAGCCGATGAAGTGGGCGTACACGCCGCCGCCGATGCCGGCGAACAGGCTACCCACGACGAAGGGCAGCAGCTTGTGGTAGGCCACGTCGATGCCCATGACCTTGGAGGCGGTCTCATCCTCCCGGACGGACATGATGGCGCGGCCGGTGCTGGAGTGGATCAGGTTGCGCATCACCACGATGATGGCGAGCAGAAACAGGAATGCCCAGAACCAGTTCGTCAGCTTGGGGATGCCGATCATGCCACGACCCCCCTTCATCTCCGGGAAGGGCAGGATGGTGTCCGAGTTCACCATGAGCGTATTGACGACAATGGTGAAGCCCAGGGTGGCGATGCCGAAGTAGTCGCTGCCCAGCGTCAGGACCGGGAGGCCGAACAGGAAGCTCACCTCGGCGGCAAAGGCCCCCGCCAGGAGAACCGAGAGGAAGAACACCACCTGGAGGACCGCCCCGCCGGCGAAGAGCCCCGGCGCCCCCTGGGTCCCGAACAGGGGGGCAAGCGCGGCGCTCAGGGCGCTGCCGGCCGCGACCGCCACCGCCCAGGCCAGGATGCTACCCAGGAAGTACAGCGTGAATGCCGAGAGAACCGGCATCCCCTTGTAGCGCTGGAGCATCCGGTTGACGCGCCAGATCGTCAGTCCCCCCAGGATCACCCCCAGGCTGAGGACCAGGAGGCCACGCGCGTCCCCGTTGGTCCAGCGGTACGTGACGTCGGCCGCCGCGTACGCCCCGATGCCGTAAAAGCCCCACTGCCCCAGGCTGAACTGTCCGTTGAACCCGTAGATCAGGTTCAGGCCCAACACCACCATGGCCATGGTGCAGGCCTGAAACAGCAGGCCGGCGTCGAAGTCATTGAGGATCGCGACGTCTCCCACCCGGACGGACAGGGCCACCTGGATGACCGCGAAGGCCAGGAGGGTACCCGCCCCCTTGGCCGCCCATGACTCCTGCTCGAGCACCCAAAGCAACCCGTAGATCCAGGCCAGGATGACCCCGATCTTGATGACGGATAACGCCAGGAAGCCTACATTGAGGTCCATCCACTGCCCCTATGCCTTTTCCTTCTCCGGCTCGCCGAAGATGCCCGTCGGCCGCACCAGGAGGACGATGATCAGGATCGCGAAGGCCACGGCGTCGCGCATGGGGGTGGAGATATAGCCCATGGTCAGCGCCTCGGCTTGCCCCATGATCAGGGCGCCGACGAAGGCGCCGGGAATGCTGCCGATCCCCCCCAGGACCGCCGCCACGAAGGCCTTCAGACCGGGCAGGATGCCCAGCTGGGACCAGATGGAGGAGTAGGCGATGGCGTACAGCACGCCCCCCAGCCCCGCAAAGGCCGCGCCCACCGCAAAGGTAAAGGAGATGACCCAGTCCACGTTGATGCCCATCAGTCGCGCCGTGGGCTTGTCGAAGGAGGCGGCTCGCATGGCCTTGCCGATCTTGGTCCGCCGGACCAGGAACTGCAGGATCAGTTGCACCAGGATCGAGGCGGCCACGATGATGAGGAAGATGTTCGAGAAGGTGATGCTATGATCGGGCAGGGCCGCGCCCTGGCGCACCAGGTGGACGCCGTCCTTGATGTACCAGGTCACGACATCGAAGGGACGCTCGTAGGGGATGAAGCGTGGCGAGAACACGAAGCTCAGGGCGCCGAAGAACTCCAGGAAGAACGACACGCCGATGGCCGTGATCAGGGCGGCGATGCGGGGCGCGTCCCGCAGCGGCTTGTAGGCCACCCGCTCGATGGTGACGGCCATGGCCACGCAGACCACCATGGAGAGCAGCATCACCGTCAAAGAGCCGATCACGACCACCCAGCCGTGGGGAAGGGTGGGGAAGAGTCCCGCGGGCCAGACGTGGAGCCGGAACCGGGTCACCGCATAGAAGCTGACGAAGGAGCCCACCATGAACACATCGCCGTGGGCAAAATTGATCAGCTTGACGATGCCGTAGACCATCGTGTAGCCCAACGCGATGAGCGCGTACACGAAGCCGAGCTGCAGCCCGCTGATGATGATCTGGATGAAGAGCGCCGGGTCCTTGATGAAGTCGCGCACCAGGATGAAAAGCGCCAGCCCGGCCAGGAGCAGCAGGAAGCCCTGGCCGATCCATGCCATGCGCGCGCCGGGCCTGCGCGCCGCGAGGGATGCCGTCGAAGCAGCAGGTGCCTGTGGCATCGATCCATGACCTCGAGAGGGGAAGCGGGGGGGGATCGAACACGTGGAGGGCGACCGAAGTCGCCCTCCACGTCGAGCCGTTACCGGTGCCGCACGGGCTACGGGTTCACCACGGAGTTGAACGTCACCTTGCCGTCCTTGATGGCCAGGATGGTGGCCGACTTGACGGGATTGTGGTTGGCGTCGAAGGTGATCTTGCCGGAGACCGCATTGAAGCTGATCTTGGCCAGGGCGTCCTTCACCTTGGCCGTATCGTCCGCACCGGCCTCCTTGATGCCCTGCAGGAGCAGGTTCGTGGCGTCGTAGGCCAGGGCAGCCAGCGCATCCGGAACCTTGGGCTGGCTCTTGTCATCCTTGTACTTGTCGCCGAAGGCCTTGACCAGGCCCTGGACCTCCGGGCGCGTATCCTGCGGCGAGTAATGGTTGGTGAAGAAGCCGCCCTCGGTGGCCTTGAGGTCCATGTCCGAGGAGTCCCAGCCGTCACCCCCCATGAACGGGGCCTTGATGCCCTTCTCCTTTGCCTGCTTGGTGGCCAGATTGACGACGTTGTAATAGTCGGGCAGATAGATCACGTCCGGCTTGGCGGCCGCCACCTTGGCCAGGATCGCCGAGAAGTCGGTGTCCTTGCTGGTGTAGGTCTCCTTGCCCACGACCTGGCCGCCGCTGGCCGTGAAGGCCTTCTCGAAGAACTCGGCGAGCCCCTTCACGTAGTCGTTGGCCTGGTCGAGCATGATGAATGCTGTCTTCGCCTTGAGGGTATCCAGGGCGAACTTGGCCCCCACCGTGCCCTGGAACGGATCAATGAAGCAGGCGCGGAAGATGTAGTCCTTCGCCTTTCCGTCCTTGCCCACGGTCACGTCCGGGTTGGTGGAGGTCGGGCTGATCTGGATGACCTTCTTGCTGTTGGCGATCTCGGACACCGGGATGGACGCCTTGGAGCACACCTCACCGATGATGTAGTGGACCTTGTCCTGATCGATCACCTTGTTCGCGGCATTCACGGCCGGGTCGGGCGTGCACTGACTGTCTTCCACCACGGCCTGAATCTTCTTGCCCAGGACGCCGCCCTTGGCGTTCCACTCATCGATCGCCAGCAACGCGCCGTCGCGGGTCATGACGCCGAAGGTGGGCACCGGACCGGACAGCGGGGCCAGGATGGCGACCTTGATCGTGTCCCCGCCGCCCCCACCGCAACCCGCCAGGAAAATCCCTGTGATCAGCAGCAGGCTTACCAGCTTGAGCGCACGCATCTGAGCTACTCCTCCACGTAATGGGTTTGATCCGAGAACTCCTGCGCCAGTGAGTCGCAGCAACCAGCCGAACGCGGGAGGCCCGATCCCTGGTTCAGCCCGTTCCGCCGCTGGTGGTGGGCGCCACCCCTCCTTTCCTGAGCCCAAGGTGGCGGGCAAACCTCACCCGCCAGGATAACTGACTCAGTCACATGAATCAGCGGGAAATACGCCCTCGGCCGGCTCGGCAAACGAGCCCACAGGGTCAGCAGGCAGACTCGGTCCGGCGAGTTGCGGTACTTCTATATCGAAGCCAAAATCAAATGTCAAGCAACTTGACAGGAGGACGCGGCCGACCTATAAGGAAGCAGACAACTCAACTCTCCGGGCGAGGGGGAGGCGGTATCCTGGTGTTCGGGACGGGCATTCGAGAGGTCTGACGAAGGAGACACCACCTCATGCTACGCCAAGCGATCACGACGCGAGGGTGCATCGTTGGGGCGCTCATCCTCCAAATCATCCCCCTGGTGCTGTTCCCGCCGGAATCCTTCTCCGCCAATTCCCAGGAATGGTGGCTCCCGATCCTGCTTGCGGCCATGGTGCTCCTGGCGTGCGCCCAGCTCATCCTGCGACGCAGCCACCAGCTCTGGCCATGGCATCTCATGTCCTTCTCCCAGGGGTTCAACATCATCAGCCGCCTCATGATGCTGTGGCCGCACGCCACGAAGACGGTCGGCGGCGTCACCGTGCTGAACGTCCCGTACGTGTCTCTCACGCTCGTGTCCATGGCGATGTCCGCCTTCCTGCTCTGGTACCTGGAACTCCCAGAGGTCCGCATCGGGCTGGTGAGAGAGTAGCACCACCGACTCGCCGATCAGCTCCTCCCGGGCTTTCCCCGGATCAGGCTGGTCAGCGCCCCGCCCAGGGCGATCCCGGCCCCGATGCTCACCGCGTGGCGGAAGGCCCCGTTGACCGCCATCGACTCCTGACCGAGCAGCCGCAGGAGTTGCTGCACCTCCGCGCCGAAGAGGGAGCCCGAGAGAGCCACGCCGAGGATCATCCCCAGGGTCCGAGCGGTCGCCACGAGGCCGCTGGCCAGCCCCTGGGAGGTCTGAGGCACGGCCCCCATGATGGCGCTGTTGTTGGGCGAGGTGAAGAGACCGACCCCCAGGCCGGCCAAGCCGAGGCAGAGCACGACCTGGCGATCACCGGTCCCCGGCCCGAGATGGGCCAGGAGCCACATCCCCGCGGCCAGGCACGTCATCCCCGCAACCGTTGGAACCCGCGACCCGATGCGATCCGACAGCCAGCCGCTGGCCGGCGCCACCGCGGCCATGACGATGGGCATCGCCATGATCAGGGAGCCGGCGTGGGCCGGCGTCATCTGATGGCCCCGTATGAGGAAGAAGGGCGTGAGGAACGCCGTGGTGTTGGAGGCCATGTAGTTTGACAGGGCGCTCAGCGTTGCGGCAGCAAACAGGCGGTGACGGAAGAGGCGGATGTCAAAGAAGGGATGGGGGCTGTGCCACTCCACCCAGAGGAAGGTCGTCCCCGCCGCCATGGAGACCGTTCCCGCACTCACGACCACGAGCGAGCCCCATCCCCAGGCGGTTCCACGACTGAGGGCCAGGACGAAGGCGAAGAGGGTCAGCATGTACGTGGCGGCCCCGACGAAATCGAAGGGGCCGCTTGCCGGTCTCCCCCCGCCCGTCCGGAGGACGGAGAGTGCCACGCCGATGGCCACCACGCCGATGGGGAGATTGATGAAGAAGACCCAGCGCCACCCCAGCGTGGAGGCGATCAACCCGCCCAGGCCTGGCCCGACAGCCAGCCCGACGTACACGACCGAGGCCTGGATCCCCAGGGCCCGACCCCGCTGCGACGCCGGGAACGCCCTGGTCAGGATGGCGGGCCCGATGGCGATCAGCATGGCCCCGCCGATCGCCTGCAGCACGCGAGCCGCGATCAGCGTTGCCACGCCGGTGGATGCGCCGCAGAGGGCGGAGCTGACGGTGAACAGGGCGAACCCGCTGACGTACAGTCGCCTGTCGCCAATCAGATCCCCCAGCCGTCCTCCGATCAAGAGGAGACTGCTCAGGGTGAGCAGATAGGCCAGGACCACCCACTCGATCAGCAGGATATCCGCCCTGAAGTCCTGAGCGACGATCGGCAGGACGGTGTTGACGATGCTGGAGTCGAGGGGGGCCATGAACGCCCCGAAGGCCACGCTGACGAGGGCCCACCACTTCCGGGCGTCGCCGGCCTCCGATGAGGTGGGGATCGCCACCGAGCCGTCCGCAGGCTCTTGCATTCCCTCACCGGCCCTTGGGGTCACCGCGGGGGAGAGCGGCGGCCCCCTGGCGAGACCAGGCCCCCACAGAGGACCCGAACCACACCACCACCAGCGCACCCGCCACGGCCGTCATGCCCAACGCTAGGAAGACGGCCGAGAGGCCGAGGTGCTCGCCGACCACGCCCATGGCACTGGAGGCCAGCGAGCCCACACCCAGTGACAGCGCGAAGGTGACGCCGAAGGCGGTGCCTCCCAGATGGGACGGGGTATGGAAGGCAATGAAGGTATTGCTCATGGTGCCTATGGCAAAGTGGGTGAACGCGAACACGGTGCTGAAGACGACGAGGGGAGCCCCGCCCGCGGACCCCATCCCGAGGAGACACAGGGCGGTCAGCCCCGTGGTGAGGAGGAAGATCGCCTCACGGCGGTGAGTGGCCATGAGGCGTCCTGCCAAGAGATGCCCCGTACCCCCCAGGAGCAGCGCCAGGCTTGCCAGCGAGCCGCCGCGGGCGACCTGGGCCGCCGTCAGGCCCTCGATCCCCGCCCGTCCGGCCAGGTGAGCGGGCAGGAAGGTTGAGAATCCCTGGAAGATGAAACCCATCAATGTCTCGAGCGTGAAGAGGAGAACGAGCGGCAGGGTCAACCCCTTCCAAAAGGCAGGACGATGTTCCCCGCGCGGCGACGCACCGGCAAATCCGCTGGAGGACCACAGCCCGTACCGCCAGACGGCGAGGGACAGAAGCAGGCCAGGAATCGCGCCGATCAGGAAGGCCGTCCGCCAGCCCCACGCGGCGCCCACCGCGGCGGCCGCCACGGGGGATGCCGCGAGTCCCAGGTTGCCCAGCACCCCGACCCGTCCGAAGGCCCGTCCCACGTTTGAGCCACGGAGGCTCTGGTGCGCGACCAGCACACCCGAGCCCGCGGGATGGTGCAGGCTGGCGAAGGATCCCAGGAGGGCCAATCCGACGCCGAGGCTCACGGGTCCGCGGGAGAACCCGATGCCGATGCAGGCCAGGCTGCCCCCCAGGAGCCAGACGGCCAAGAGTCGCTCGCCCCCCAGCCGGTCTGCCAGCATCCCTGCCGGCAGCGCTCCCATGCCATAGCAGAGGAGAGCCACGTTGGCCAGCAGCCCAAGACGGGCGTAACCCAGGCTGAATTCCTGCTGCACCAGGAGCAGGACGGCCGGAAAGATCAGCATCACGAAATGATTGGTCGCGTGGGAGATTCCGACAAACCAGACGAGGCGTCTTCCCCCGCCCGCAGAGGCGGAGGCGGAGCCATGGATATTCGGGAGAGGGATCGACGGGTCGTGGAGGAGGGCGGCGCCCATACGGATAGGCACTATATCAACTCAGCCGGGCGAACGGAAGGGGTTCGTTTCCTGACGGGAGTCCGAATCCCCCCGATTCGAATATTGCTTGACAGAGGGACCCGGGAATGGCTAATCAGGGGAACCAGATGACCTGTCCGTTCTGCCTCGCCAGCACGGTGCATGCGTCGCACCGACGGGGGGTTCTGGAGCGCGGGCCCCTTACCTGGATCGGTCTGCTTCCATTCCGGTGCGGCCAGTGCCAGGGGCGATTCTACCGTTTGGCGCCTCGAGACCCGCGTCGCCGGCACGGCCACCGCGATTCCGATTCGCCCGTGGACCGCCCCCGTCCCCCCCGCTGGGAGACGCACATGCGGGCCGCGGTCAGCCTGGTCTCGGCCGGGCACGCCGGCGAGGTCCTGGAAGGTACGGCGGAGAACACCAGTCTGGAGGGAGCCCGGGTGCGCCTCCCGGTCGCCCTGCCGCAGGGCAGCCAGGTGAGCGTCTCCCTGGAGGGCGGGCCGGCCAGGGCGGGTAGCATTCTTTGGGTCCAACCCCACGGTGAATCCGAGAGCCTCCACGGAATCAACTTCCGGGTCCCCATGGAACGGGGAGCTTCTCATCCTCGACCGCTATCCCGATTGCGCCTCCGCAGGTGGCTGCGGCGGGGAGTCGTGACCTTGATCGGGCTCGGCGTGATGGCCCTGGCTGCGTACGGTCTGGTCTCGATCATCGACGCGCTCCGAGCGTACGATCCATGGGCGAAGTTCTATGAGCCGAAGGACACCGAGCGGGAACGCTTCGAATTGCAGCGCCGCGACGAGGAGATGAAACGATCTCGCCGACCGTAGCGAGGAGCGTCTCAGGCACGGCGCGCTTGACACGTCCGGACCTCTTCACTATGATTCACTCGCTGATGTGACAATCGGTGTGGTACCTCGCGGACGCCCACCAACCTCTCGGCGGCGTAGCTCAGTTGGCAGAGCGGGGGTCTCATAAGCCCTATGTCGGTGGTTCGAGTCCACCCGCCGCCACCAATATTTCGACGCAAGTAGGTTCCGTAAGAAACCGCCTTCGCGTACCTCTCAAATGTCCTGTGCTGCCCGGATGGAGGACCGGTTCGGGAGCGGAGGCTGCGGACCACCCACACACCTGTCTACCGTTCGATGGAGTGCCCGAGGCTCCGGAGAACGGTAGGGTTCCGCCTGGATCAACGCGACAGGTGTAAGCGAGGCGCCCCCGCGCCGAGGCCCTTATCGCCGTCATCCTATTCGCGGACAAAGAAGCTGAGGATGCGGTTGTCATCGTACGTGATGAACAGCTTGCCGCGCTGCTTGAACCGCGCGAGTTGAAGCACGTTTTGAATCGCCGCCTCGCTTTGGTACTCAGCCCGCTTTACGAACCGGGCGTCCGTCGTCGCGGCGACCTGCAAGAGGGGCCGATCCGGAAGGTAGTTGATCTCCAACTCGATGACGCGTGCCAGGTTCGTCCCATACTGCAGGAGAACGGCCGCGCCGGCGGGACGAATATGTTCACCGCCGAGCAGCAGGCAGACGCCCAGGGTACCAAGCAGCAGAAGTGGCTTCATCCGGCACCTCCTCTTGTGCAGAAGTATATTTAACATAATATCTCTTATCAGACATCTTATCAGTGTCTACTCCGGCCTCTCGCATGGTCCAGTCCTCTGGGGCCTGCGATGAACGAGTCACTCTCCCATCCATAGTCTTCGTCAGTCCGTGGCAGTCAAACTAGCCAGAATCGTTCGAGCAATCGGTCGCTGAATGTGAATCCCCACTTCAACTGACGTGAATGTCTTCGGGCCGTCGCGCCAGCGTGTTTGCCACCTGATCTCCGTTCACCTCGCGCGATCCCCTCTGGTACGAGTCAACGCTGCTTACCATGAACGGCGATTCCTTGTGCGTGCAATCAGATCTTCGCCATCGAGCTCGCGCTCACAGAACGCCTGGCCGACTCTCCGAAGGGATCGAGACAAGTCCTGCGAACCAGTCAGCGATCTCCGAGTCAACTGGAGTCATCCGGATTACCTGAATATGCCAACGAACATACTTCATATTATTTATACAGTTAGCTATGTAAGATACTGATATACATGTACTGTCCTAGTGCATCACATAGTTTCCGCCACGGACAGAGAACGGCTGGAAGTGAGTTTGGAGGATGGGAGAAGCCGTAACGAAATGAGCCCTGGGAGAATCTGCGGTCGGACCTATTTTGTCTTGAGGGTCGACATCCGATCCAGGGCGTTCTGCGCCCATGAGGTCTGTGGGAATCGCTCAACGATTTGATTGTACACCCGCATGGCATCGTCCGGCTTCTTGAGACTCTCGTATATCCTGCCGAGCGTGCTATACGCCTCACCTGCCAACGGGCCATCATCTGGTTTCGCGACGAGATCCGAGAGCGTCTGGGCCGCACCCTGGAGATCGCCCTTCGCCTCCTGCGCATACGCTTTGCCCAGGCCAGCCATCAACACGAACCGACCCCGTGGGTAGACCTTCAGATACTCGTCGAAGGTGGTCCTGGCCTCATCCAGCCTTCCGTTCTCAAACTGGAGGTTGCCGAGACGGATGGAGGCCTCTTCCCCGCTTTCCGTCCCTCGGTATCGCTCGGATACCGCCCGGAATCGCGGCATGGCAGCATCCAGGTTCACCGTTGCGCCAGGTTTGTCCCCTCGCAGGCTGGCCTGTGCCTCCGCCAGGGCCACACTCGCCTCCCGCTCTTGGCGAGACGCGTACCACATGTAGGCACTGCCCCCCGCAGCGACGATGGCAAACCCGACGAGCACAGCCATCACCAGGTTTCGATGGCCCCCCACGAATCGAACCACGAGGCCGATCCACTCCGCGAGGGGGTTTCGCCGGATTTCCTGCTTGCTGATCGCACTCGCCATTGGCAAGATCCTAAGGTTACCCATCCAGGCCCTGGGCCGGCCATTCCCGACCAGGGAGCCTTGGGGCTCCATGAGAGTCTTGGTGGCCCTGGAGGGACTCGAACCCCCGACGCAGGGCTTAGGACGCCCTCGTTCTATCCATCTGAACTACAGGGCCAACGACAACCCGCTTGGTTCGGGAACGCCGTGCACCTCAGTACTGGATGAGGGAAAAAACCGGGTACCCCTTGAGCCGATCCCGACCCTTGAGCCCGGTCAGCTCGATTAAAAATGCGACCTCGATGATCTTGCCGCTGAGTTGCTCTACCAATTCAATTGCCGCAGAGATTGTCCCGCCCGT
>DATIFO010000143.1:0-23922 GCA_035455275.1 Methylomirabilis sp. (SeqCode)
GAGCGGATGGGCGCCCAGATGTCCGCCGTGGCCGACGTGCGCGTGAATCGCGGGTCCACGTGGATGATCTTGGCCCCACGCTCCTTGGCCCGCATCACCCACTTGTAGCTGACCGGATGGCACTCGGCCCAGTTCGAGGTCGGCATGATCACGTCGGAGTTGATCACGTCAATGAGGTTCGTGGTCATGGCACCCCGCCCGAAGGTGGTGCCCAGGGCGGGGACGGTGGCCGAGTGGCAGATCCGGGCGGAATTCTCCAGGTACACGACGCCCAGCGAGCGGGACAGCTTGGCGATGAGGTAATTTTCCTCGTTGTCCAGGACGGAGGAGCCCATGACCGCCACACCGTCGCAGCGGTTCACGGTGATGCCCTTCTCCTGCTCCACGAAGGTGGCATCGCGCGTCTTCTTCACGAGCTGGGCGATCCGGTCCATCATCCAGTCGAGCGGCTTCTCCTCCCACTTGTCGCTCCCGGGGGCACGGTACATCGGCTTCGTGATCCGCGTCTCGTTGATGGACACCTGGTAGGTGGACGAACCCTTCGGACACAGCGCGCCCTCGGTGTGCGGGCAATCCGGATCGCCCTCGATGTCGATGATCTTGTTGTCGGCCACGTAGATGAGCTGAGCGCACCCGACAGCACAGTACGGGCAGACCCCCGGCACGGCCTTGGCGTTCTTGATCCGGAGCGACTTGGCGGCCGCCTGGACTGGTTTCGGATCGAACCCAAGGCTGGCGAGCCATCCCAGACCCGCCCCCGCCGTCGTGACACTCGAAGCCTTCAGGAAATCACGCCTGGAGACACCCATCTTGCACCCCCTCCCCAGTCAACTCTGGCACGACGCGCGCTAGGCTGGACTCGGGCCCGCGAGGCCTGCCTCCCTCGCGGACCTAACAGACAACGGCATGAACCGGGATTGGCCGAATCGATCGGGCTTCCCTGCAGGCGCAGGACTGTGGACGGAAGGAATCGCCTCCCCCAGGACCGGGGATAGGGCGGGCGGTAGGAAAGACACCCAGGCAAATAACGAAGGGTCCATCCTGGAACCTTGAGGCTCCCTGGAACGGTGTGCTTTGGGACTTCAGGACGACTTTCTGGAAGGGTAGACTACCCCCACAGGATTCTGGTCAGCACCCCTCCCCGAATGCCTCCCCTTTCCCCCAATGGGTCGTACGCGATTACGCTTTTGGCGATTCTAAATGGGTAACACTGCCCGTCAAGGAAAAAGTTTGATTCCCGGGCCGACGAGAAGACCGGCCCCTCTCCAGGCTCCGGTATCCATTCAACTACACTTCTGAACACGCTGGCTCGAAGAAAAGTTCCCCAGTGGATGGCCCCCACCCCTACCGTTCGGCTGAGCCCGTTGACAACTGCCCTGAACTCGCCCACAGGGCCGTGAGCCCCGTCAAGCGGCGCGCGACGAAGCCCTCCCCCATTGTGGGGGAAGGGGACGGGTTGCGGGGATGGCTGCAGCCCCGGCGGCTCCGAGCCTCAGGTGCGCAGGCGGGGATCCATGGCATCCCGGACGGCGTCGCCGAACAGGTTCAGCCCGAGCACGGCCACGGCGATGGCGCACCCGGGGAAGATGGCGATCCACGGGGCGTTGCGGATGTACTTCTGGGAATCATGCAGGATGTTCCCCCACGTCGGCGTGGGCGGAGGTTCGCCGAGACCCAGGAAGGACAGCGCCGCCTCGGCCAGGAGGACCTCGGCGAAGTAGAGGCTGAGCTGGACAACCACCACCGACAGGCAGTTGGGCAGCACCGTCCGCAGAACCAGCCGCCAGCGAGGGCTGCCGAGCGCTCGTGCCGCCACGACGTACTCCTGGGCGATCACCGAGAGCGCCACGCCGCGCGTGACGCGCACGATGCGCGGCAGGTACACCACGCCGAGGGCAATGATGATGCTCCGCGTCCCGGTCCCCAGCGCGGCCGCGACCGCGACGGCCAGCAAGAGCGGCGGGAACGACATCAAGAGATCCATCAGGCGCATGATGATTCCGGAGATCCTCGCGGAGCTGATGCCCGCCACGATCCCGAGCAAGACGCCGGGAAGCGCCGCACCGAGCATGGTCAGGAGCGAGGCCATGAGGCTCACGCGTGCCCCGTACACCACCCGGCTGAGGATGTCCCGACCGAGCTGATCGGTCCCGAACCAGTGTCCCGGGCCCGGCGGCAGGAATCGCTGCGGGATGTTCAACTTCACCGGGTTGGACAGGCCGAGGAGCGGCGCCGCCACGGCCAGGAGGGCCAGGCTCACCACGATCAGGCTTCCGATGAGGGAGAGGCGATTCCGCCGGACCTGACGCCACACCCGTCCGAGTTGCTCACCCCGGGTCGGCGGCAACGGAACGTGGGCCGTGCCGGTTGCGGAATCCGAAGAGACCAGCGCCTGCGTCACGATCCGGGTTCCTCCCTCAACCCAGGCGGAGTCTCGGGTCCAGGTACGTGTACAGAATGTCCACGACCAGATTGATCAGGACATACAACATGGAGATGTACAGGATCAGCCCCTGGATCACCGGGAGGTCCCGATTGTAGAGCGCCGTGATCACGAGCTGCCCCACCCCCGGCAGGACGAAAAGCGTCTCGATGACGGCGCTGCCGCCGAGCAGGATCCCCAGGTTGATTCCCAGCACGGTCACGGCGGGGATGAGCGCGTTGCGCAGCGCGTGACGGAACAAGACGACCCGCTCGCGGAGCCCCTTGGCCCGCGCCGTCCGGATATACTCCTGTCCCAGCACCTCCAGGACGCTGCTCCGGACCAGACGCGCCAGGAGTGCCGTGAGATAGGTGCCCAGCGCACAGCTCGGCAGGATGAGAAACCGCAGCCCGCTCCACAGGTCGGTGACCACGGAGGTGTACCCCACGATGGGGAGGAGGTTCAGCTTCAGGGAGAAGAGAATGATCAGCATGAGGCCCAGCCAGAAGCTGGGCATTGACAGGCTGACAAGCGTGAGGAGCCGCGCCACATGGTCCACCCACGAGTTCCGGCAGACCGCCGAGAGCAGCCCGGCCGGGACCCCGATCAGGACGGAGATCAGGAGCGACAGACAGACCAGGGACAGCGTGGTGGGAAACCGCCAGATCAGCTCGTCGACGACCCGGGTGCGATTGTACAGGGACTCGCCGAGGTCCCCCCGCACGACCCGCGACAGCCACTCCCAGTAGCGGACAGGCAGGGGGCGATCCAGGCCGAGCTGCTTCCGCAGCTCCGCCACCTGCTGCGGGGTCCCCTCGCCGCCGAGCATCACCAGCGCCGGATCGCCCGGGATGACGTGCACCAGGGCGAACGAGGCGACGGAGAGCGCGAGCAACATCGGCACGAGCGCGATCAGCCGTGTCAGGATGTGCCGCAGGAGTGGAGGCATGCTGGATTGTGCTCGCCCGCCTCGTTACGGCGGGGCGGGCGAGCCGACTGTCCCCAGGCTACTTCGAGAGGCTCACATTCCAGGCGCGGGCATACCCCGCAGACCAGTGCTGCCATCCCTGGACGTTGCTGCGCCAGCCCTCGACCTGCGGCAGGTAGATGAGCGGGATCCACGGCACGTCCGTGCGGAGCAGACCCTCCAGCTCGGTGAAGACCTTCTTCCGATCCTCATCCTTGAGGGTGGTTCGGGCGGCCCGGCACAGCCGGTCGTACTCGGGATTCTTGTACCCGGTCGAAGTGCTGGTGCTCTCCCAGAACTGACAGTAGTAGATCTCGGCATCCGGCCGCGGGCTCAGGCCCGACAGGAAGAAGGCGAACTCCCCCCCGTCCCACGTCGTCTGGAGCGCCGCCGACTCCAGCGTCCGCACGCGGACATTCATCCCCACCGCCTGGAACTGCGCCTGCAGCACCACGGCGATGTCCGGGTACACGCTGGGCTGCAGGTGCGAGTCGAGGATGATCTCCTCGCCTTTGTAGCCGGCTTCCTTCAGGAGTTGCTTGGCCTTCTCCGGATTCGGCTTGGCATAGGGGTCGCTCCCGTGCACGGCACCGAAATACGGGGTCCCGACGGGGATGCCCGCGGGCGCGGGCTTGCCCAGGCCGAAGGTCACGCCCTTGACGATCTCCTCCTTGTCAATGGCATAGCCCACCGCCTGCCGGAGCTTCTGGTTGTTCAGGAAGATGCCCTTCTTGAACCCGAAGCGCAGGTCGGCGAAGGAGACCCCAGGCTTGGCGGCAACCGTGAGACCCGGCTTTCCCTTGTACCGCTCCACGTCTTGCTGCGTGAGGGCCAGGGCCACGTCCACGTCGCCGCGCTCCAGCGCCGCCGCCCGGACCGAGGAGTCCCGGATGGGGATGAAGTCCACCTGATCCACCAGCGCCAGCCGCTTTCCCGTGAACCCGGAGGTGGGGCGATCATCCAGCGTGTACCCGGCGAACTTCTTCAGCCGGATGACGCTGTCCTTCTTCCACTCCACGAACTCGAACGGGCCCGTTCCCACCGGCTTGGTGATCGTGCCCCCCTGCCGCTCGGCCTCGCCGTCGGGGTAGATGACCGCCGGGGCGATGGGGTTGGCCAGCGTGGCGATGAAGCCGGCATTCACTTCGTTGAGCGCGATCTTCACGGTCAGGGGATCGGCGGCCTCGATGGACTTGATGAGCTTCTTGAACTGGCCGGATCGCGGCCCCTTGCTTTGCATCTTGGTGACGGAATACACGACGTCCTTGGCGTCCAGGGTCTTGCCGCTGTGGAATTTCACCCCGCGGCGGAGCGTCAAGGTGTAGACCAGGCCGTCGGGGCTCACGCTGTACTTGTCCACCAGGGACGGCCTGGGCCCCATGTCCTCGCCCAGGGCGAACAGCATGTCGTACACGTTGAGCAGGACCACCCGGTTCAGGTAGTGCGTGGTCATGTGCAGGTCGACGTCGGAGATGTCCCCGTCGGCGGCGATCTTCAGGACCGTGCCCGCGGGCGCAGGACCCGCCGCCCCGAGCAGGAGCGCGAGGCCCAGGATGCCCCCTGCGATCCAGGTCAACCACTCACGGCGTCTCATGGTCGGTCCTCCTTCCTTGGAATGCGCGGCTGCGGAACGAGTGACTACCAGCGAATGTCTCGCTGCACAGGCAGCCGGTGCTGATCCGAGCGAGCCTCGATGGGCCAGCTCCGGTACTCGTCCAGCCAGGCCAGCATGTGCGTCATCACGATCTCCAGGATCTCCTTCCCCTTCTGGGCATTCGCCTTGGTGGGGTCGCCGTGGATGCCCGTCTTGGTCCAGCGCCCCCAGAAGTCATTGAACCGGACGGTCTTGGTGGAATCCGAGCTCATGTACTGACCGACGTGATCGTTTCCGAAGGCCGCCTTGTCGAGCTGCACCCGCTCGTTGGCAAAGTGCAGGTAGAGCGACGTCTCCATCTCGTCCGCGTGCGCATGCACCTCGCTTTCCAGGAGCTTCAGCACCTCGGCCCAGCCCATGGAGAAGTAGCCGAAGGCGCAGCAGATGGACGGAGTCTCCAGCACGGTCCGCCGCGCCACCAGATCCACCATGGGCCCGTTGGATCCGTGGCCGTTCACCAGGGCGATCCGCTTGAAGCCGTGGTACGCCACGCTCTTGGTCACATCCAGGCAGAAGCTGATGAAGTGGTCCGGCTGGATGTGGATGGTGCCCGGGAAGTCGATGTGGTGCAGGTTCAGGCCATACGGGATGGGGGGCAGCACCAGCACCTTGCCAGGCGCCCGGCGGCCCAACTCGTGGCAGACCGAGGTGGCCAGGAAGAGGTCCACGTCCAGCGGGAGGTGCGGCCCGTGCTGCTCGGTCGAGCCGGTGGGCAGGAGTACCACCTTCTGCAGTTCAATGGCATCGTTCATCTCGGGCCAGGTGAGCTTGTTGTACTCGTAGATCTCGCGGGCGCGCATGGAATCCTCCTTGAGGGCGGCAACGCGTCGCATCCGTCCGTGCCGGCTTCGGACGCAACAGCGCATGGGGAGGGACAAGGCGTGTCAAGAAGGTTTCGTATCAGATGGGCTGTTGCCTGTCAAGGACTTCGGGCCCCAGGGACCCGGCGGACGCTGGCTCAGGCGGTGCCGTCGCGTGCCAGGGATGGGGGCCGCGTGAGTTCATCCAGGATGTCGACCACGGTCTTGAGGACGAGGAAGAGCAGGCCGGTCTCCTCCTCGGAGAGCGTCAGCGGTTCGTCCCCCTCGGGCGGCTCCATCAGGGCGTCCACCAGGTACTTCATCACGAAGGGTTGCGAGAAGACCATCGACCCGGCGGCATTCTCCAGAAAGCGCGGGTGAGCGCCCTCGAACCGCTCCAGGAACGCTTGGTTGCGCTCGTAGGCCGCGTCGATCGCGTGCGCCTTGGCCCGCGTGATCGGACCCCCGAGCTTCTCGAACATGCAGTGGATGACCACCAGCAGATAGACGCCCACCTGCTGAGCATCCGTGCGCAGACTCCCCGTCGTCCCCATGACAAATGCCAGCAGATCGGGCTGCGATTTGGCGATCCGGCTCATCTGCTCCCGCGCCTGGGTCGGTGAGAGCGAGGCCACCTCCTGCCACGTTTCCCCTACCAGTGCCTCAGGAATCACGCTCACCCGTGGCCTCCGTTCGTGCTCGTCCCTTGGCCCGACTTCCGGGACGGCGCCTCATCTCACCGCGCGCCTGCCTTCTCCAGAATCGCCTCCATGTCGGCGTATCCCCGTGCGCGGGCGTGGGCGAGGGGCGTCACCCCCTGTCGGTCGGCGAGGCTGACGTTCGCGCCGCCCTCCACGAGGGCGCGCAGGGTTGCGACGTGACGCGTTCCACCGTCACCCAGGACCACGGCCTCGATGACCGCCGTCCAGCCGAGATTGTTGACGTGGTCCAGGGGCGCGCCGGCCTTGACGAGTTCCCGCACCACACCCGCGTGGCCGAGATGGGCGGCCGCGATGAGCGCCGTGCCGTCGTAAGGGCTCGTGACGTTGCGCGGGCTTGCGCCCAGCGCCAGCGCCAGGCGCACCATCTCGACATCGTCCTTGACGGCGGCGATGGTGACGATGTCGTATCGCTGCGCCTCGAGGGCGTTGGGATCCGCGCCTCCCCGCACGAGCGCCCGCCCGGCCTCCGCATGGGAGCCGAAGGCCGCGACGTGCAGCGGGGTCCGCCCCTTGCCGTCCCTCGCGTTCGGGTCAGCGCCCTGCGCGAGGAGGCGCGTGATCTCGGCGGCATCGCCCCGGGCGGCGGCGGCGTGCAGCCCCGTGTACCGCTGCAGCTCACCAGTGTCGGGCGGGCTCTGCGCCAGAGCGGCGGTCGCGAGGAAGAGGAGCGCCGCGATTGCCCGCGCGGCCCGGATGGCTGTCGGTGCAGACATCAGCATGCCTCCATGCGGCAGCCCCCTTGGCCCGGACGGCGCCGTCAGGGCTACTTCACGGTATCTGCGCCCGCCTTGGCGCACTGGGCGTCCTGGTCGCCCGCGGCGCCCGAGAGGCCGATGGCCCCGACGATCTTGCCGTCCATGACGAGCGGGAGACCGCCATCAAGCGGAACCGCTCCTTCCAATCCCAGGATGCGGAGACCGGCGCCACCACCCGCCACCACGTCCTGGAACACCTTGCTTGGGCGCTTGAACAGCGCCGCCGAGCGGGCCTTGCCGATCGCCACGTTGACGCTACCGGTCTGGGCACCATCCATCTTCTCGAGATAGACGAGGTCGCCGGCGGGATCGGTAATGGCCACCACCATCCTCCAGTTGTTCTTTTGCGCCTCGGCCACTGCCGCCGCGGACGCCTTCTTGGCATTCTCCAGGCTGATCGGCGCCCCATACGGATTGGGCATCTGGGCGAGCGCACTCGATGCGCACAGCGCGAACAGCAGGGCGAACACGAGGGCTCGAATCGACCAGGATTTCATGACGGCCCCTCCTCTGGTTGTGAGACTGGTTGTGCCGTTCCGGAAGCGGACCGCGCCCGCTCTCGGGTTCCGGCCCGTGCGTTGCCTCCTGGACAGCGCTTCAGCGAGACTCGCCAGGTTCTTCCCCGGTGCATCTGAGCTGGTCACCCCGTTGTTCGGTCTCGACGGCGATGTTTCGCTCGAAGGAGGGGAACGCCCAACCCCATTGGTGACCATGCCTCCCCTCCCATGCCGACCGCCTGCCCGACAACACGGCCGAGGTGCGGCGTCAAGCCTCGCGTCCAGCCGACGGGTCAGCCGTCAGATCTTTCGGCTGTCGTACGCCCAGTGGAGCAGCGCCTGCCTCTGCTTCCTCCGGCAACACAAGTCCCGCTTGGGACACGCCTTCTCGACTTGGGCCACATGCCTCTTCATGGCCCTCCATCGTCTGATCTGCCGTTCGTCATCGGGACATCTCCTGCCCATGTAGTACCGGCAGTACCACTGGAACCATCCCCGGGGATCTTCAGGAGAGATCCATCCCTTCTCCCTCCAGGTGGCCAGCGGCTGCGAGGCGTTGACGCCGAAGCAATTCAGTTCAGGATCATGGCGCTCGGGGCACAGCCTCGCCCGTGCGAACCAGCTCCGAGGGAACTCCTCGGTGCAATCCGTGAGGTACTTGCCGCCGAAGACCCCCAGCTCCAGCATCTGCTTGGGAGTCAGCTCGGGCTTGAACCCGGCGTGAAAGTTCTTGCCGATCGGCTCGGTCAAGAAATAGACGTAATGCTTCTGCATCCGATCGTTGACGACCACTCTTCGCTTCTTCATGACCCTCTTGCCGAACGTCCCGTGCTTCAGCCGCGAGGGCGGCCAGAGTTGAGCGATACATGCGAGCACCGGAGGTCAAAATCTGAAGACCCCAAGAGGTGTGCTTCCTGATCCTCGGTTCGAAAAGAGAATCCGTTCTCCTTGGCGACCTTGGCGTCTTGGCGGTTCAAGATTTTTCCCGCTTTGGGGTCGGCTCACATCGAATGTATCCGCCATTAAGCGAATGTTGTCCACAGGCTTGTTGGGTGTCCATTTTCGAATTCGAGCCGATCCGGGGGAGGACGGAAAGAGGCGTGCGACGGCAGGACAGGGGAGGTCCCCGGAAGATCCAGGGTGGGCTTCGGGGGGATGCGGGGAGGAGGTGACCCATCCAGAGGGGCAAGGGCGGCTTGGAGAATTTGAACCCCGCATCAAGGAATTCCGCCACTTACCCCTTCATCGGTGCCAGGCACCGATACAAGGCACCGCTTTGTGCGAGTCTCCGGAGGCACACGGGCCCGCGGGGATTCCAATGGACAGGTGCGTGTGGCGTTGGTACCATTGCCGCACGCTGGCCGGCCGGGGACGGAGGGGAACGTGCATCGCCACGAGCGAGACGCGTTGCGGCGCATAGCCGAACGTCTCAGAGGAAGAATCACCGATCGGATCGCCGCCCTCTATGCGTTCGGTTCGCGCGTGCGAGGCAATCACGACACATGGTCGGATTTCGATCTCCTAGTGGTCGTCCGGGACAAGACGCCCGGCATCGAGTCCGAGATCATCGGCATGATCGTGGATGAGGAGATGCGGGCCGGCCTGTCCTTCACGCCGGTGGTCAAGGATGTCCGGGCGTTCGAGATGGAAGAGAGGCTTCATACCCCATTCTACGAGAGCGTCACACGAGAAGGGGTTCCGCTATGACGCTCGAACCGCAAGACAAGCGGAATCTGAGCGACGGAAGGATGTCGAAGGCGCTGGAGTTCCTGGAAGACGCCCGGGCTAACCTGAGAGAGGGAAGGCACAAGACCGCCGTCAACCGGAGTTACTACGCAGCGCTAAGTGCGGCCCGATCGATCCTGATCTTGGAGGGAGCGAACCCGGAGGCTCACGACGGCGTGGCCACCCTGCTCGGCCTGAGGTTCGTCAAGCCGGGGCTCTTGCCCGTGGAGGTCCTGAAGCGCTTCAAGCTACTGCTGTCGCGGCGAACCGACGTGGATTATGGGGATTTTGAGGTGCTCGACGCCGCCGATGCGGCGGACGCGGTCCGGGTCGCCGAGGGAATGATCAAGATAATCGACGAAGCACGAAGGGGGTTGCTACCACCGGGGTAGTCGGTGACTCCCTGTCCTCATGTCCCTCCAGGGTATTCCCCCCGTCTGAACCGTCCGTTCCCCCTCCTCTACCGCTTCAGCTCCACCCGCCGGCCCTCCTGCGCGGAGACGTATCCGGCGTAGATGACCTCCACGGTCTCGTGGGCGAGGAGGGCGCCGGAGAGCGGCTCGCGACCCTCCCGGACGGCGTCCACGAAGTCCTCCATCTCCTGGGGGTAGCCGCGCATCCAGTCCTCGTCGGGGCTGGGGAACTGCCAGCCGGCCTTGGTCTCCACCTTCTCGGTGAGATACTCCTCGCCCCAGATCGCCCCGTCGGGGGCATAGATCTGCAGGCTGGTGTTGGGGTTGATGTTCACCTGGACGACGCTGTTGGAGAGGTAGGCGGTCATCAGGTTCTTCACCCCGCCCAGACTCACGTCCGTGGATAGCACGGTGGCCTTGGTCCCGTCTTCGAAGGTCAAGATTGCGGCCGACCAATCCTCCACGTCTTCCCACGCCGTCACCAGCCACTGATTCGCCTCGGCCTGCACGGCCGGGACCTTGGTGAGCTGCGCCACATCCGCCATCACCGACTTCACCCGGATCGGCCTCCCGGACTTCTGCTGGCCCTCGTAATGCTTCAGGTGGATGACCGCCCCGATGGGGTGCGAGCCCATTCGAAGCATGGAGCCCCCCCCGGCCGTGGCCCAGCGACGAGAGTAGGCCGCGTGGGAGCCGGAGTGGCTTTCCTCGGCCCGCACGTCGAGGAGCGTTCCGCCGCTCACGTCCATGAGCCGCCGCAGCTTGGCCACCGGCGGCGCATACACGAAGTTCTCCGCATACCCCAGGGTGACCCGATTGCGCCGGCAGGCCTCCACCACGGCGTCGGCGTTCTTCATGGCCCGGTCGAACATGGCCTGACGGGACAGCGCATTGGCCTCGACGAAGCAGCCGGTCAGGGGCTTCTCCACGACGATGTGCTTGCCGGCATTGGCCGCGTCAACGGCGATGCCGTGATGGAGGCTGGTCACCACGGGAAGCGTCACGAGCTGGATGTCCTTGCGCTCCAGCAAGGCCCGGTGGTCGGTGTACACGTGGGGGATCTTGAAGCGCCTGGCGAAGGCCTCGGCGCTCTCCCTCGTCCTGGAGCAGACCGCGAGGATCTCGCACGTGCTGCCCCGGAGCTTCCCCAGGGCGTGGGCATGCAGCTCCGCGGCGAACCGCGAACCGATGATGCCGATACCGACGGTGTCCATGGACTCCACTCCTTGCGGCGGCTAGGCGCGGGAGAAGGCGGCCCTCAGCCGGGCCGATCCGGCGGCCAGCGCCTGCCGGAACCAGGCGGATCGGGCCAGGATGGTAAGCAGCGTGACGGCCACCAGGATCAGCGAGATGGGCCGGGTGAAGAAGGGGGTGGGGTCGCCGGCGGTCCGGATCAGCGCCCGCCGGAAATTCACGTCCGCCATATCCCCCAGGATGACGCCGAGGACCAGGGGGGCCGCCGGGTAGTTATACCTGCGCATGGGGTAGCCCAGGAGGCCGAAGGCCAGCATCACCCAGATGTCGAAGATGCGGGCGCTGATGGCGAAGGACCCGATGACGCACAGGACGAAGACGATCGGCATCAGGATGGGCCGGGGAACCATGAGGATCTTGACCAGGGCGCGCACCAGGGACAGCCCCAGGATCAGCATGGCCAGGGAGGCCAGGATGAACATGGCCGTGACTTCCCAGATGTAGTTGGGGAACTCGACCATGAGCAGGGGGCCCGGACGCACGCCGTGCAGCCACATGGCCCCGAGCAGGACCGCGGCCGGGGCGCTCCCGGGGACAGCCAGGGACAGCACCGGGATCACCGCCCCGCCGATGCAGGCGTTGTTACCCGTCTCGGCCGCGATGAGCCCCTCCCGCGACCCCTTGCCGAACTCCTCGGGCTTCTGGCTGCCGCGCTTGGCGAAGTCATAGGAGACCCAGGCGGCCACGTCCTCGCCCACGCCGGGGATCGCCCCGATGATGACGCCGATGACGCCGGAGCGCAGGATCGTCCGGCGGTACTGCCAGAGGTCGCGCCACCGCGGCAGGACCTTCTGGATCTGGGTCATGACCCGGGGAACCACCGTCTCGCGCATGACACCCAGGACCTCGGCGATGCCGTAGACCCCGACAAGGACGGGGATCAAGGCGAAGCCGCCCCGCATCTGGTCGAAGCCGAACGAGAACCTGGGGTATGCCGCGATCCCCTCCTGTCCCACTTGCGATACCAGCAGGCCGATGAAGCCGGCGATCCACCCTTTCAAGGGATCGGTGGGCGCGGTGAGGTTCCCGCAGACGATGATCCCGAAGATGGCCAGCCAGAAGAACTCCCACGACTGGAACTGGAGGGCGATCCTGCCCAGGAGCGGCGTGAAGAAGGCCAGGCAGAACAGGCCGAAGACGGTCCCAAGGAAAGAGGATGTCGTGGCCAGGCCGATGGCCGGTCCCGCCTCCCCTCGCTGGGCCATGGGGAAGCCGTCGAGGCAGGTGGCGGCATTCGCCGGTGTCCCCGGGATGTTCAGCAGGATGGCCGACCGGCTGCCCCCGTAGATCGCCCCCACATAGACGCAGATCAGGATGATGATCGCGTCCTTCGGCGGAAAGCCGAAGGTGAGGCCGGTCAGCAGGGCCACCCCCATGGTCGCGGTGAGGCCGGGGAGCATCCCGATGACGATCCCGATGAACGTGCTGGCGAACACATAGAGCAGGGTCAGGGGCGTGAGCAGCCGCCACAACTCCACGAGGATATGCCAGGGACCCAGGACCATCGAAGCCTCACGGAAGGGGGATGGCGAACACGCGATTGAACACGTAGGCCACGGCGGCAGTGGATCCTGCCGTGATGAGCAGGAGCTGCCACCACGGCCCCGCCCGAAACGCGAACATGACCGCCAGAAGATACCCCCCGGTGGTGAGCCAGTAGGGAAGATTCCGGCCCAGCAAGAGGCAGTAGATCACGCTGAGCCCCAGCATCAGCGCCAGGCGCCGGGACCCCACATCGGTGAGATACGCCCGGACGTCCACCCCCGCGATCCCGAGCGGCGCGCCCGCCCGCCTCACGGATCGCAGCGTGAGCGCCAGCCCCATGCCGAACAGGCCCAGTCCCAGGAGCCCGGTGACCACCCCCGGGCTCGCATAGGCGGGCCAGCCCTGCAGGTCCCGGGGCATGCGCCAGCACTGCGCCACCACGCCGAGGCTGACCACGCACAGGATGAGCCCCGTGTAGAAATCCTGGCGCCGGAATTCGTACGTCATCCTTCGTTTCGCTCCCGATCGCGACAAGCCAGGCTGGCCCCGGTTCTCTCGATCGTCGGGGCCAACCCTCCTCGGCTCAGCGCAGCACGGGCTATCGCTTCGGTTTTGCGATGTTGAACTGGGCGGGCGAGATCTTGGCTGCCCCGTTATCGAACAGGGTCCAGGTAATGACCGATGCGGCGTCCTCGAGCATCTTCATGGCCTCGGCTTCCTTCAGGTTCACCAGGAAGACCGCCTTCTCGTCCGCGAACTTCTTCAGGGCGTCGGACTTTGCCGCGACGTCGAAGGCCTTGCTGATCGCCGCCACCGCCTCCTGGGGCGTCCCCTTGGCCACCATGATCCCGAAGTGGGACCCGATCGAGGGAAAGTTCGGGAACCACTTGGTGATGGGCGGGACCTCGCCGTAGCCGGAGATCACGAGCGGCCGGTTGCTGGAGTTGGCCAGGGGCTTGAGCTTCTTGGCGCGGATCATGTCCGCCTGCTCCATGGACAGTTGCATGACCACGTTGCTCTCGCCGGAAATCGTGGCGATGACCGCCGGGTTTCCTCCCGCGTACGGGACGTGCCGCGGCGCCGTCCCCGTGGCGCTCTTGAAGACCTCCAGGGCCAGGTGTCCGGAGGATCCGACCCCGGCCGAGGCGACCGCCACCTGTCCCGGTTTCTCCTTCATCATGCGCACCAGGTCGGCCGCGTCCTTGGCCGGATAGTCTGCGGTGGTGGAGATGATGTTGGGAGTCATCAGGGCGTACCAGTGGATCCAGTCCCGATGGGTGATCTTCATCAGGTCCAGGACCGGATAGTTCACGATGGAGACATCCGCGTTCCCCGTCCAGGTGTACCCGTCCTTGGGCGCATCAAAGGCGTTCTGCATCCCGATGGCCCCCGAGGCGCCGGGCGTGTTGACCACGGAGAGGCGCTGGCCCAGGACCTTCTCCATCTCGCTGGCCAGGATCCGGACCGTGAGGTCGGTCGCCCCGCCGGCCGGCCACGGCACGATCACCGTGACGGGCTTCGTCGGCTTCCAGTCGGCAGCGTTCGCCCAGCCGAACGCCCCCGCCAGGCCGAGAAACAGCATGGACAGGATCAGCCAAGGTCTGTTCTTCATCATGCTCCCTCCTGTTGGGACTGAGACGGACGGTCATCCTGCTCTCTCGACTCGCTCACCTGAACGCCGGCAGGACCTCCTTGGCCGATAGCTCCAGCTCCCGCACGGCGTACCGGTGGGGCATGCCGGGAAGAACAGGAGGGCGACGGCCGGCAGTGGTTGGCCACGGATTGGTGCTCCTCCATCCAGACAGAGTCGAAGCCCAGCTCCTCCCCCAGGGCCACTTCCCCCAGCGCTTCTCGGTAGTAGTGTCCACCCTCGATGGGGATGGATCCAATCTACAGTGCGGTCTTGACCAATCCATTCTGCGGGCGAGAGGACCGAGGCTCATCACTCGTCGTCCGGAGACCTTCCCTCGGAGCCCGGGCGGCAACCCTATCCCTCTCGTTCCCTGCGGAAGCTTCGTGGAACCAGTGCGTGCGCGGCCCGCTGCATCACCTGCCGGACGGGCTCGATGCTGAGGAGGATCGAGGACAGCGTGATCACCCACAGGACCAGACAGATAGGCCGGGTGAAGAAGGGGGTCAGATCGCCGTCGCTGAGGACCAGGCCGCGGCGGAGGTTCTTGTCCAGGATGTCGCCGAGGATGATTCCCAGAACGAGGGGCGCCATGGGGTACTTCATCTCCCGCAGCACGAAGCCTAGAATCCCGAAGCCGATCATCACCCAGATGTCGAAGGTCCGCTGGGTGATGGCGTACGAGCCGATGGCGCACAGCACGAACACCACGGGCATGAGCCGCGTGCGCGGCACCGCCAGCACCCAGAGCAGGGGCTTGGTCAGCGTGAGGCCGAAGAGCAGCATCCCCACGGTGGAGAAGAACACCATGGCCACCACCTGGTAAACGAACTGGGGGGATTCGATCATGATCATGGGCCCCGGCCGGACCCCGTGGATGAACATGGCGGCCAGGAGGACCGCCGCCGGGGCGGAGCCGGGAATGGCCAGCGTGAGCGCCGGGATGATCGCGCCCGGCACGCAGGCGTTGTTCCCGGTCTCGGCCGCCATGAGACCCTCCACGGAGCCCTTGCCGAACTTCTCGCGCTCCTTGCTCTTGCGGCGGGCGGCGGCATAGGATACCCACGCCGCAATGTCCTCTCCCACGCCCGGGATGATGCCGATGATGGTGCCGATCAGTCCGCTCCGGATGATCGTGCGCCAGTACCGGAACACCTCCCCCAGCCTGGGGATGATGCTGTCCCGGGCCTCCTGCACCACCTCGGCCGCGGGATTGCGCATGACGGTCAGGACCTCGGCGAACCCGAAGGCACCGACCATGGCGGGGATGAGGGCGAAGCCGCCCAGAAGCTCCGTCTTCCCGTAGGTGAAGCGGTCATAGGCGTGGATCCCCTCCTGACCCACCATGGCCGTGAGCAGGCCCAGGAATCCGGCCATCCAGCCCTTCATGGGGTCCTCCAGCGCCGTGAGGTGCCCCGAGATCACGATGCCGAAGATGGCCAGCCAGAAGAATTCGAAGGACTGGAATTTCAGCGCGTAATTCCCCAGGATCGGCGCCACGGTGGCCAGGAAGAACATGCCGATCAGGCTTCCCAGGACGGAGCCCGAAGTGGCGATGCCCATCGCCTTGCCTGCCAGGCCTGCGCGCGCCAGGGGGAAGCCGTCCAGCGTGGTGGCCGCGTTGGCGGGCGTACCCGGGATGTTGAGCAGGATTGCAGACCGGCTGCCACCGTAGATGGCGCCGTTATAGACACAGATGAGAATGAGGATGGCCAGATCCGGCGGCAGCTTGTAGGTGAGCGTCGTGACGAGGGCCACGCCCATGGTGGCCGTCAGGCCGGGCAAGGCGCCGATCACGATCCCGAGCAGGGTGGACCAGAACACGTGAAACAGGGCCACGGGGGTGAGGAACCCAGCGATGGCACTGGTGAATTGGTGGAGATTTTGCAGGAGCGCGGCCATGCGCTGCCCTCGTCCTCAGGGGAGGGTCACCAGAAACAGGGACTGGAAGACCCACGTCACCAGGGCGGATGTCACCACCGCCAGTACCCCCGCCACGAGGCCGAGCCGGAAGTATTCCCGCCGCCTCATCCCGGGACGCCACTCGAAGATCGCCACGAATGCGAGTACGAACATGCCGGTTGCCAGCCAGTAGGGGATGGAGCCGACGAGGAATCCGGCGTAGCCGATGCTGAGGATCGCGGTGAGCACCAAGCGCTGATTTCCCGGGTGGGACAGGGCGCGGCGGGCGACCCCGGTGGAAAGACCGAGACGGTGGCCGCCCGTCAGGACCGAGCGGACAACCAGGATCACCGCGAAGAGGAAGACGACGCTTCCCAGGAAGGCGGGGACGATGCCTGGGACGCTGAGCGGGTGCACCTTCAGGTGTTCGAGTCGGGGCATCCGCCAGGACTCGAAGACCACGTATACGCTGAGAAGGATCAGGGCGATCCCGGTCAGAAAATCAGCCCTGGCCATCGCCGGTACCCGCGACCACTGGTGGAGTGCACAGACAGGGGGCGGGTTCGTTGCTGGAACCCGCCCCCTGTGTTTTCTTACTGCGGGCGTGGCATCCCCACCTTGTCGGGGCTTACCTTGGCCTTGCCGCTGTCAGAGAGACCCCAGGCGGCATTGACGATCGTCGGCCAGGACCTCTTGAAGGCGTCCTCCCCATAGTATGGCGCCACGATCTGGCCGCGCTGGGCGGCGAAGTCCTTCAGCGCCTTGGAGGTGGCGATCTTTTCCTTCCACACCTTGTTCATGGTGTCGATGACATCCTTGGGGGCGCACTTGGGGGCCCAGATTCCGAAATAGACCGGATCGGCTGCGACCTTCGGGAGCCATTTCCGCGCCGTGGGTACGACACCATACCCCTCTATGTTCAGGTCCTCGGGCGCCAGGGCGGCGAGCGGCCGCAGCTTCTTGGCCCGGATCATCTCGATCTGCTCGCTCAAGAGCTGCGGGGTCGCCATGGTCTCGCCGCCCACCGTGGCGATCACCGCGGGATTGCCGCCGTCATAGCTCACCAGCTTGTAGTCGCCGCCATTGGCCTGCTTGATCGCCTCGATGGCCGAATGGCCGGCCGAGGGGACACCGGCGATGGCCACGGAGAGCTTCTTGGGATCCTTCTTCATCATATCCAGGAACGCTGCGAAGTCCTTGATGTCTGCGCTGGGATTCACCGACACGAGGGTGGCATTGGCGCTGTTCAGGTAGAGGTGCCAGTCCTGCACCTTCGTATCCAGCGTGCCCGTGATGACATACGTCCCCAGGTCTTTGACGGCACCCGACGCCCACGTATAACCGTCGCAGGGCGCGTCTATGACGCTCTTGGTGCCGATCGCGCCCCCCCCGCCGGGCTGGTTCACCACGACGACGGGCTGGCCGAGGGCAGCCTCGAGGTCGCCGGCAATGGAGCGGATGGCCTGGTCTGTGGACCCGCCGGCTCCCCAGGGCACAATGATCCGCACGGGTTTTGTGGGTTTCCAGTCGGCCGCATCTGCCGAACCCACTGCCACCACCAGCGCGAGAACCAACACAGATACAACCGCCCAACCCCTTCGCATCGTCATCATCCATTCCTCCCATGCTGAGACGTATTGGAAGACGCTCTCAGACCGGATAATTCACGAACGGATCCGTGAATCTTCCGGATCGAATGAGCAACCATACCGGAAAGGCGGGGTCGGAATCAACTGGATTCCGATGCCCGACCGAAATTGGGAAGCGTCAGCCGATCCCGAACAGCGTGATGAGGCCGTAGCTCACGCCGGCCATCAGGACCGAGGCGCACAGGCCGGCGTACAACGGTCTCAGGCCGATGCGCCGCATGGCGGCGACATTCGTCTCCAGGCCGACCCCCGCGATGGCAACGAGGATCAAGAACCTGGACGCCTCCCCGATCGCGGCGCGCATCCCCGGGGTCAGGGCGCCCAGGGAGTTCAGGACGGCCATACCCAGGAAACCGAGGACGAAGACCGGAAAGGCTGTCCTGAACGCCGTGAGCCCGGACGTACCCCTCTCGCACCTCTTCCCCTCAGACCGCATCACGTAAGCCGAGCTGAGGATCACGATCACGGGGGCCATGAAGAGGTTTCGCGTGAGCTTGACCACCGTCGCCACCTCGCCGGCCTTCTGGCTATAGATGAGACCTGTCGCCACCACCTGGCTGGTGTCGTTGACTGCCGTGCCCGCCCAGGTCCCGAAGAAGGTGTTCGACAGGTGCAGGAGGTTCCCGAGGAACGGATAGATGAAGAGCGCCAAAAGCCCGAATATGGTGATGGTGCCGACTGCCAGGGATGTCTCCTCCTCGCGGGCGTCGATCACGGGCGCGGTGGCCACGATGGCCGAGACTCCGCAGATGGACGTGCCCACCCCGATCAAGACCCCCAGTCGATCCGACAGTCCCATGCGCACGCCGATCCCGCGCACCAGGAGGATGGCGGTCGTGATGCAGGTCGCGATGACAAGCAGGGATCGCCCGCCGCTCTGGAGGACCTGGATCAGGCTGAGCTGGGCACCCATGAGCGCGATCCCGATCCGGAGGATGCGCTTCACCGCCAGGGCTGTCCCGGGTCGACACGCCTCGGGAATACCCAGGAGGTTCCGGATCAGGATTCCGAGCAAGATGGCGACGGCGACGGCGCTGACGACCTCCTTGCCGTTCACCACGATCTGGCGCTGGACGGCCATGGCCGGAATGCAAATCGCCAGGATCAGCAGGAGGCCGGGCAGGTATCCGAGCACAGCCGATGCCGCGGTTGGCCTCGTCCCCGACATGCGTCCTTCCATCCTCCCTCGAACTCCGATGACTGACCGGCCGAGGCATCGGTCTCCCCTGCGTACGCGAGACCGGCCCGCCGGCCGTGAGACGCTACCCGGCATGACGGGGACTGTCAAGGCGAAAGCCCGAATGGCCTTGTCAACCGGGCGAACCTGGCCAAGCGAGAGCCGGACGCGTGGCGGAAGGGGGACGCGCTGATCGCGATGAAACGACCCGTCGACTACGAGGCGGCCGTTGGCCTGCTCAAAGACCTTGCCGACCTCGGGGAGAAGCGCGGCCGACAGGCCGAGGCGTGCGACCGCCTCGCGCGCCTACGACATGAGCACGCGCGCAAGCCAACCCTGCTCAAACGCCTGAAAGCGGCGGGACTGCTGGGCGAATAGGAACTACCAGTAGCACCACCGCTCCCGTGCACCTTTCGGGCAAGAAGAGCTCACGTTCTATCGGTCACCACATGGCCCACGCTTGCGGAAGGCTCAGCGCCCGAGGCGATCCTTGACACTGCCTTGGGGAGTGGTATTGTCTGGTCGCATCCTAGGCTTCGAAGGCACTGGAAGGGGAGCGAGAGGCGGAGGCGACGCACTTGAAGCACCCCAGGATCATCCTCGGACGGTGAGACCATGAAGAGCCTGGATGAGATCAGAACGATCATCACGAAACACCGGGATGTCCTGGCGGAGCAGTATGGCGTTGCCGTTGTGGGCGTCTTTGGGTCCTACGTGCGGGGCAACGTGCGGCAAGGGAGCGACATTGATCTGCTGGCGGACATCCTGAGACCCATCAGCCTCTTCGAGATCGTGGGGGCGGAGCTCTATCTGAGTGATCTTCTGGGGGAGAAAGTTGACCTGGTGCCGAAGCGCGACGTTCGGGAAGAGCTGCGCGAAACGATCCTCCGGGAGGCGGTGAGTCTGTGACCCGCCACGTCATGTTGTATGTAACCTCACCGATGCGTAATTTGAACGAGAAATTGCGATCTCAGGGCCGAGGGACGGCCTCGCGAGGGCCATTTTGCCTTTGGACAAAATCCTACCCCTGGGGTAGCTTTCTGTCCCATGGCGAAAGGGCTGCGAAATTTGCCGATCGCGTTCGAGGAGCCCGGCCTGACACACTTCGCCGGGATCGCCCTGATCCACGCGTTCTGCCAACAGCTCGGCCTCAAGCGGCTGCTGCAGCGCTGTCTCCGCCCGGCGCCGCGCGCCCGCGACTACCAGCCCGCGGAGCTGCTCCTCGCGCTGCTCTACGCCATCATCGTGGGCCTGGACCGCATCAACGCGACGCAGATCCTGCAGTACAATGGGGCCTTCCAGCGGATTGTGGGGTTGCCCCACTTCCCCGACCAGACCGCCCTGCGGCGTTTCCTCCGCCGCCTGCGCCCCCGGCACATCCGGCAGCTGGTGCGCCTCCACGACCAACTCCGGCAGGCGCTGTTCGCCCGGCCGCGGCCGCGCAGCAGCCTGGTGTTCGATCTCGACTCGGTGGTCCTCGTGATCTACGGTCACGCCGAGGGGGCCCGGGTCGGCTACAACCCGAAGAAGCGCGGCCGCCGCTCCTACCATCCCCTGCTCTGCTTCGAGGCGCACCACCAAGAGTTCTGGCACGGGAGCCTGCGGCCTGGGAACACCGTGGCGGCGACGGGGGCCGTCCCCTTCCTGCGGGTGTGCCTGGCCAAGGTGCCGCCGGGGATCGCCCGAGCGCGGATCCGCGTCCGTGGGGACGCGGGCTTCTTCGGCAAGCGGGTCGTCGAGTTCCTCGACGGCGCGGGCGTGGGTTACACCATTGTGGCCAAGGAACACGCCCCGATCAAGCGCTTGGCGCGCGGCTGGCGCTTCACCCTGCTGCGCAGCGGCTGGGAGGTCGGGGAGTTCGCGTACCAGCCAGGCCGCTGGGCCGCGGCCCATCGCTTCGTGGTCGTCCGCCGACCGATCCCCACGGATCCGGTCGAGGCGAAACAGCTCACGCTCTTCACGGACACGAAGTACGCCTACCACGTGGTGGTGACCAACCTGCGGACCCACCCGTGGCGGGTCTGGCGGTTCTACGCCGCGCGGGCGCGGATCGAGAAGCACATCCGCGAGCTGCTCTACGACTACCCGTTGGCCCGGATCCCGACGGCGGAGTGGTGCCCCAACGTGGCCTTCTTCCAGCTCCTGCTCTTTGCCTTCGACCTGATGCACTATTTCCGGCGACTCTGCCTGCCCCCCGCCTATCGGACTGCCACGTTGAAGACCGTCCGCCGAGAGCTCTTGGTCATCCCCGGTCGGCTGGTCAAATCGAAGAACCGGTACCGGTTGAAGCTGCCCAAGGAGTATCACTTCCGCCGGGCCTTCGAGTACGCCGTGCGACGGATTCAGAAGCTCACACCTCCCCCTCACATTGTGTGATTTTGTCATCGGGGGTTGTGCCGTCACTCTCCAAAAAGCGCAATACATCGGCACGCGAGGTGTTCCCACGGTCCAGTTCGAAGCGAATAGCGCATTTTTGAGGATGTAAAGGATATCCTCCAGAACATGAGGGACGCCGAGGAGTTCATCCAGGGACTGTCGTACGAAGAGTTCGCCGGGGACAAGAAGACCTTCAACGCGGTGGTTCGTGCGCTTGAGGTGATGGGCGAGGCCGCGAAGAACGTGCCGACCGCCATGCGAGAGAAATACCCGGCTGTTCCCTGGAAAGAGATGGCGGGGATGCGAGATAAGGTGATTCATTCCTATTTCGGCGTGAATCCCGAGGCGGTATGGCTCGCCGTCAAGGATCGCATCCCGACCATCCGCCCCGAGATCGAGCGGGTGCTCCGGGATTTGGAGAATAGGTAGACGGCCCTCAACCCCCCTTCCATCGCCGCTAAATCGAACAGGCAGCGAGAAAAGCGTGAGGCACGCATGGCAGCTGATCGCCCTCGACGAACGCCCTCACCGCCCGCCATTCGTCCTGCACCTCCCCATTTCGGCCGAGTCAACCAGCATTTGGAAAACGGCGGCAGCCCGATCCGTTACAAGTTCAATTTTCTCACCCCCAAAGATATCGATACCTACTTCCAGTGGCTGCGGGAGGGGCGAATCGCGGCGTTCCGCTCAGAGTTGGACGTGAAGCTGGTGGAAGAGGTTTAGCGCACGAAGCGGAGTCAAGGGTCAAGACGCAGTCAGCGGTCAGGCATCCAGTGCGGGCCTCTCGAGCGCAACGCCGAGCCCCAGGGCGGTCCTCGCTGCTTCAGAACATGGCAGGCTGGACGGCCAAGTGAGCCGCTGTGGCGGCGGTGGCGGTGGTCACCTGGGTGAGGAAGGGGAGGTCCACGGTCTCCAGGGTGTCGCTGGGCTCATGGTAGTGGGGGTTCCTGAGGAAGGCGGTGGCGGTGATCATGACGGCGGGGTAGCCGGCGTCCCAGAAGGGGGCGTGATCGCGCAGGCGGAGGATGAGTAGGAGCCTCCCGGTCCAGGCCAAGATGAGGTGCATAGGCGGATTCAAATGGACGGCGGCAGTAACTCGGGGTGTCTTGCCTTCAACCAAGTCAGCACTTGACCTCGAAGGCCCGTGACGAACTCCAGCAGCTCGTGAACGTCATCATCTGATACCCCGCCGACATAGTCGTACTCGACCCGATTGCGCTTGGACCGGCAAACCTCCAGGTAGTCTGCATCTGCTCTTCGCTCTTGTCCCAAGATGATCGGGAGACACTGGATCGTTCGGTAATGCTGAAGCGTGCGCTCAGGGCGATACCCCTCGGAAAAGAGCAGGATCGTGCAGAGCTTGAGCGCTGCATTGTAAGCGATTCCGAACCGCCAGTCGGGGGAGATGCCGCCCTGAGCGTCTTGGAGATCACGCTTGACGATGGTCAAGAGGTTACCTATCTCTTCGCGGCTGGTGATGTGCGGGCGGAGCCAGCCGTTATCCTGCCATTGTCGCAAAGCCATCCGCATCGCCCACGAGGAAGAGTTTCGGTGCCGCCAGGACGCGCATCAGGAAGGCATCCTTCCGTCCCTTGCGCTTCAGGAATTCCGCCCGTCTGAGGATATGGGGGTTGATCTCACGACCGATCTGCTCCGCGATGCCCGACAGGAGGCCGGTCACCTCCCGGAGTCCGATTTCCCCGATCACGAGGAGGTCCACGTCGCTTTCGGCCGTCTCCGCGCCCCGGGCGATGGAGCCGAAGACGAACGCCCACTCTATCCTCGGATCCGTCAAGACGGTTGTCAGAAGGTCCGTGAGACCGCCAGTCTTCAGGACGAGGCGGTGGATTTCAGGGTAGAGGGGATGAGACTTGTTCGCCGTGTGAGCAAGGCGATTCCCATCTTTTTTCGCGTTGACCAGTCCGAGCCGACGGAGCTTTTGAAGTTCCTGCTGGACTGCCCCGACACTCGATTGCGTACGGCGTTGAATCTCCCGCGTGTGAAGGGCGCCGTCGGATGCGCCGAACAGCAGTCGAAAGATCTCGGCGCGGGTTCGCGAGGAAAGGAGCTCGGCGAGCGGGTTCATGATGCTCGCTTATACCATACAATCGTTCGCTTATACCATACATTTTTGACGATCCACCCGGCTCAGACTTCGGCGAGCCGTTCGGCAGGTTCATGGTCCCGAGCCAGGTCGAAGAACTCGGTCAAGTGGTCGAGACGCTCGCGACGATGCTACTCCCTGACAACCTCCCCGTTCCTGATGCGGTGGTCGGAGACCGGGGGGCGGGGGGCCAAGCGGGTTTCGCGTGGCCCCTCGCCATCGCACGCGTCCCCGGCCGGCCGGCTACACCGCGTAGGACTCGAAGAACTTCAGGACCACCAGCTTGCTCTTCGGCGGTACGCGCTTGATCTCTTTGACCCCCACGTCCAGGTTCCCGGGGTCCCCGAAGATGTCCCGCAGATCCTGGGGCGGCTGCGAGAAGGGTTTCTC
>DATIFO010000144.1:0-17080 GCA_035455275.1 Methylomirabilis sp. (SeqCode)
GCGACCTTGACGAGCACGTGGGCCGTTCGTTCGTCCATGTGGCTCTTCTGGGCAGGGCCAGATCAGACGGGGCCTGGGTCGGCAGCCGGGAGCTCATTTCCAGGCATTATCGTGCGCCCCGAGCCCCACTGTCAAGCCCGCCCTGAGCCTCGTCGAAGGGGGCCTACCTCGGCGCCCCTTCCTTGGCAGGCTTGTGTCCGCGGTTGTGTATCTCCATACCTGACGGTGCGGCCAGCGACCCCCGGCGGACTCATTCTTCTCCCGACCGCTCGGGCAGCTGCGTTACGGGGCCCGCCTTCTGCGGCGATCGCAGGAGGCGGACCAGCCGGGTGAAATCCCGGGCCAGGCGAAAGGGCATCCGGACCATCTGGCTGGGCAGGGTCTGGACGGCGTGGGCGAAGTCGCTCCGCAGTTCCCGGCGCACCTGACGCGGCAGCTTCAACAGGTGAAGGAAGACCTCACCCACGAAGTCGCTGAAGACCTCCTCGCGCGTCATGCCGGTCTCGCGGCCGCACTTCTCGCACCGGCCCTGGGCCATGCGCCGACCCAGATAGACAATTCGATGGGCGGTCTCGGCCGCACAGTCCGGACAGAACAGCGTTGTGTCCACCTGGTTGAAGATCGTCTCCAGGGCCTCGCGGTCCTCCTCCAGGTTCCAGGCCATGCGGAGCAAACGGACCGCGTCATGGGCCAGGGCGGCTGGGAGCCTCGCCATCTGTCGCGGGATCGTCGCCACCGCCTTCCCGAGACCTCCCTTCAACTCCCGCGTCACCTCGCCGGGAAGCCTCAGGGCTTGGATCACCACCTCGCCGATGAAGGCGCGCACGACTTCCCGGCGCTCCATGCCGATGCAGCGGCCGCACTCGCCGCATCGGACCTCGGCAACGCGCTGACCGAGGTACAGGATCTGGTGCGTGGTTTCCCGGCTGCATGCCTCGCAGGTCAGGACCGTCTCCAGTTGCTGGAGAACGGCGTGTCCCCCCAGGCTGAGGGAGACGATGCTGTGGGGTTCCCGGACCTCGGGAGGATCCGGCGCTGGCATGGACATGGTCGGCTAGCCTCCCGACCGTGGCGGCGGACACGCCTGCTCCGCCGCGGCCTCTGGCGCGACGGTTCCGGTGTCCGACGCCCGGCAAAGCGCCTCCGGAAAGAAACGGACCCGGCCCAGGTGGAGGTGCACCGTGTCCCCCTCCTTCACCGGCTCCGGTGTGACGAGTGCGATGAGGTGGCTCCCCACACGCACCCCCACCTCGAAGGCCCCGCCCCGGTACGTCCGGAGGGTCACGCGCCCCTTCAGGACATCGGTCCCGTCCCAGCCAAGGCGGACCTCCTCGGCTCGGACGGCCAGGAGCCCCCGCCCAGACACCGCGGGCGCCACATGGCACGCCAGCGAGGGTGTCTCGTCTCCCAGGAGCAGCCGGACCTGATCCGGCCCCTCCACTTCGCAGGGGAGGAACGTGGCGCAGCCCATGAATCGCGCCACGAACGGATCGGCGGGCTGGTCGAACACCTCTTCGGGCGATCCGACCTGGTGAATGATGCCGCGGTCCATGACCGCGATCCGGTCCGCCAGGCTGAGGGCCTCCTCCTGGTCGTGGGTGACGTACAGGACGGTGATCCCCAGGCGCCGCTGGAGGGTCTTGATCTCCAGCCGCATCTCCTTGCGCAGGTGGGCGTCGAGGTTGGACAGGGGCTCGTCCAGGAGCAGGACCGCCGGTTCCATGGCGAGCGCGCGGGCCAGGGCCACCCGCTGCTGCTGCCCGCCGGAGAGCTGGTGCGGGAACCGCCCCTCCAGGCCAGGAAGCTGGACCAGCGTGAGCATCCGCCGCGACCGCTCCGCCCGCTCGGCGGGGGAAAAGCCCCGCAGCTTGAGCGGGTACGCGACGTTCTGCTCCACCGTCATGTGAGGCCAGACGGCATGGCTCTGGAACACCATCCCCACGTTCCTCCCCTCGGGAGGGACGAAGGTGCCCGCGCCGGAGACGGTCCGGTCGCGTATCCGGATCTCCCCCGCCGTCGGCGCCTCGAAGCCGGCGATCAGCCGGAGGGTGGTCGTCTTGCCGCAGCCGGAGGGTCCAAGGAGCGCGACGAACTCCCCCTCCTGCACCGTGAGGCTGACCCCGCACACGACCGCGGTCCCGCCGAAGTCCTTGCAGAGATCCCGGAGCGTCACGGCGGACATGGCTAGGCGCCTTCCCAGCCGCCCGTGAGGCGCCGGATCAAGAGGTTGCTCGCCAGGGCCACGCCCACCACCACGACCGCCAGCGCCGAGGAGAGCAACACCTTCCCCTCCTCGTGCATGTTGAAGACCATCACGCCCAGGGTCTCGTTCCCGGCCGACCAGAGCAGGACCGACAGCGTGAGCTCCGTGACGGCTGGCACGGCCGCCAGGAACCAGCCGGCCAGGAGGGCCGGGCGGATCAGGGGGACCGTGACATCCCGGAGCGACCGGGGAAGCGACGCCCCCGACGACCGGGCCGCCTCCTCCAGGGAGGCATGCACCTGGGTGAACGCGGCAGCCACCGGTTTGACCGCAAGGGTCAGGAACCGGGCGATGTAGGCGATCAGGATGATCCAGATCGTGTTGTAGAGCGAGATGCCCAGGATGGGTCGGAGGAACGCCAGGATCATGGCCAGGGCCACCACGGTCCCGGGGACGGCGAAGGGGAGCACCACCAGAGCCTCCAGCACCCCCTTCCCCCGCATGCGTGTCCGGACCTGGACGTACCCGATCAGGACGGCCAGGGCAACCACCGCGGTGGCCGCCGCGGCCGAGAGGAGCAGACTGTTCCTGAGGGCCCGCCACACCGCCGGCAGCTTGAAGAAGAGCGTGTGGAAATTTTGCACGCCGAGATTGTCCCAGCCGAGCGGCATCCCGTAGGCCCGCGTGAACGCGGTGAGCAAGATGGCGAGGAGCGGCGCCACCGAGGTGACCAGGAGAAAGATCCCCACGGCGAGGCCGAGGCGCCGCCGCCACCGTCCCAGGCCGAAGATGGGCGGCTTGCCACCGCCCTGGGCGAGGCCGTAGGCCCGCCCCTTGAGCGTGGCGCGCTGGAGGGACATGGCCACTCCTGCCACGACGACCAGGAGCAGCGACAGGGCCGCGGCGATCGCCAGGTTGTGGGGGCGGTCGAAATCCAGAATCGTGGCGTAGATCTTCGTGGTCAGGACGAAGTACTTGGCAGGAAACCCGAGGATGGCGGGAATGCCAAAATTCTCCATGGAGCGCAGGAAGACCAGGAGGGCGCCCGCACCGATGGCGGGGGCGATGAGGGGCAGCGTGACGTCCCGGACCGTCCGGTAGGGTGTCGCCCCCGCGCTTCGCGCCGCCTCTTCCAGGGCCGGGTCAATCCGCTCCAGCGAGGCCAGCACCGTGAGGTAGGCCAGGGGATAGTGGGACGAGGCCAGCGCCAGGACGATCCCTGGTGCGCCGTAGATCCGGAACAAGGGCTCCTCGGACCCCGTCACGGCCATCCAGGCCTGGTTCACGAATCCCACCGGGCCGGCCAGCGCCAGCCAGGAGAGGGCCGCGATGAAGGGAGGGATGAGATAGGGCAGGGTCAGCGCGGTCCGGAAGATCCGATGGCCGGGAAGGTCCGTCCGCGCCACCAGAAACGCCAGCGCCGTGCCGAGCGCCCCGCCGATCGCCGTGGCCCATCCAGAGACGTACAGGCTGTTCCGGAGGGCGCGCCAGGTGTCCGGATCACCCAAGACGGCCGTGAGGTTCCCCAGTGTCGGCTGGCCGTTCCGGGTGAAGCCGTGCCAGATCAGGATCATGGACGGATACACCACGGCCAGGAGAAGCACCAGCCCGAGCGGAGTGGCCAGAAGGGTCCGGGCAACCGGTAGTCGTCTCACTTCAGTTCAAACAGCTCCCGGTACTTCGCCTTGAGTTCCTCCCGGTGCTTGCCGATGTAGGCCTGGTCGGTCAAGATCACCTCCAGCTTCTCTGCCGGCATATCCTTGGGACCGTCAATGCCGGGCAGGACCGGGACGTAGCCCTGCTGGACGAAGAGGCGCTGCCCCTCCGGGGAGTACAGGTAGCGCAGGAAAGCCCTGGCCCCTTCCGGGTTCTTGGCCCCCTTCAGGATGCCGAAGGGAGTGGGGACCAGGATCGCCCCCTCCGTGGGCCAGATGTGGTCCACCGGAGAGCCCGAGGCCTTGGCCTCGCGCACCATGAAATCCACCACCGAGACGAGGTGGAATTCACCCGTGGCCAGTTTTTTTGCCACGGTGCCGTTGGACTGTTCGATGACGACCCCGTTGTCCTTGAGCTTCCGGTAGTATTCCCATCCGAAGCCCGCCATGTTGATCTGGGTCCCCAGCGTGGAGAAGGCGGCCCCGGAGTAGAAGGGGCTGGCCATGCCCACCTTCCCCTTTACCTTGGGATCGATGAGGTCCCGCCAAGACGTCGGGCGGGTCTTGACCCGCAGGGTGTTCAGGGCCACCGTGTTGAAGATCAGTCGGACCTCGTGGTAGCGGCCCCCCTCGTACTTGAACCTCGCCGCGACCTTCTCCCCCTCGGCCGGATTGTACACCACGAGCAGATCCTTCTTGGCCAGATCCTCGAAGTAATCGATGTCGGCCATCCAGATCATGTCGGCCAGCACGCCGCCGGCCTGGAACTCCGCCTGCAGCTTGCTGATCACCACCTGCGTCCCGGACCGGTAGATGTTCAGCGTGATTCCGGGATTGCGTTTCTCGAAGTCCAGCTTCATCTCGTTGACCTTGTCCAGGGACTCCGAGGTGTAGAGCGTGACGGCGCCCTTTGCCTGGGCCGACACTTCACCCGGGCCGACCGCAAGAAGCAGGACGGCCACGAGCCCCGCCAGCCTACCCACAAGAATGCGGAATCCCACCGTTTGTCCCATGGCGCTCCCTCCCTGGATCACGACCTGATTCTTCCCGCAACGAGAAATGCGTGGCTGCCCGAGCGGTGAAGCGTCCGATCGCCGATGGTCGGAGCCCGGGACCGAGGCATTCTACAGCAATCCAGCAAAGATGAAAACCGCTGGATTTCCGGATGCAAGGGGGAGGCGCCGGAGGTTGGGTGAGGGATGCATCCTGGCGGGTCGACACTGACTTCTTGTCACCACCAGGGGTTGCGAAGGCGTTGCCCTGCGAGGGGCGCGTATTTCGGCCCATCTGATCTCGATCAGATAACCTATTCAGATTGTGTTGCTTTCCCCATGGCAGGCACCTCGGAACCGACGTGGGTGCCAAGCCGGAATGATTGCTGCACGGCAGGGATGGGGGCTCGCTTGGGGATGCCACGTGGATCCCCTGCCCCTCCCCCGGGCTGAGCGGCGGTCCACCGGGCTGCGCGCACGGAGACAGTGATGGCCAAGCGCTTCTATACAATCATGGTCCTCCCCGATGCCACCGCCCCCGCGAGAGTGCTTCACGTCAGCCAGACCGCTCTGGCTGCGCTCTCCTCGGTCGCGGCTCTTGCGATCGTCGCGTTCGCCCTCTGCCTCAACCAGTATGTGGCCCTGCAAGCCCGCATGCTCCAGTTGAAGCAGGACCGCCAGGGGGCAGGCGACCGGCGTGCAATGGCTGAGCGAGTCAGCCACCTCGAAGGCGAGCTTTCCAGGCTTGGGGACCTGGATCGGCGCCTCCGGGTGGCGGTGGGGCTGGACAAGAGTGCGGCTCAGTCGCCTTCCCTGGGGCAGGGAGGAGCCGACACGGCGAGCCGGGACGTCCGTCTGGACGCGCTCAAGCATCGGACCGATGCTTTGGTGAACTCGATGAATCGGGACTTGGCCGCCCTGCAGCAAGAAATCCATTCCCGAGGGCGGAGTCTCCTTGAGCTGAAGGTTCACCTGGACCGGAAAGCAGCCATCCGGGCCTCGACCCCGAGCATTCTGCCGATCCGGGGTCTGGTCACGTCGGGATACGGCTACCGGAACTCCCCCTTCACGGGGCTGCGCGAGTTCCACGAGGGGCTGGACATTGCCGCGCCCTACGGGGCGCCGGTTGTTGCGACGGCGAACGGGATCGTGTCGTTCGCGGGGCCGCTGGCCGACTACGGCTATGCCGTTCGCATCGATCACGGGCACGGCTTTTCCACCCTCTACGCTCATAACAGCAGGAACCGGGTCCGGGCCGGACAGCGTGTGCATCGCGGGGACATCATTGCGCATGTAGGTACCAGCGGGCGGACGACCGGCCCCCACGTGCACTACGGGGTGTACGTCAAACGGGCCATTGCCAACCCGCTGAACTTCGTCGTGAACACCGCAGGCGTGCGGCTTGCCGGGGGGACAAGGGCGGACCGATCATCCTGATCGCGCGGAGTCTATCCCCCCGCCCCGCCCCCGGGACCCCGGTGGCGTTGTCCGCGGTGGGCCGTCGCGTCTTTGCCTGTTCGGGAGGTTGGCGTCCTTCTGTGGCTCAGGGCGGATTGCGAGCACTCCGAGTCTCTCGCGGCCGACCCGCCATGTGTGTCACGCTGTATGTGGAGGGAGCGAAATGCACCGATCCCGGCATCATCTGGTTCTCCCGCTCTCACTGCTCCTGCTTGCCATCCCTGCCCTCATGTCGTCTCCATCCCTGGCCGCATCCCCACAGCCCTTCGCGTGGCGACAGTTCGAGGGGACCACGATCCGTGTCCTCCTGAGCAAGAGCGCCTGGCAGCAGATCATGGCTCCGCATTTTCCAGAGTTCGAGCAACTCACGGGCATCCGCCTCGCAGTGGAGGTGCTTCCCCAGACCGAGTTGTGGGACATCCTGGAAAGAGGGCTGCACGAGCCGGGACGGGTGGATGTATTCATGACAGTCCCGGGCCTCGACGGTCTCCGCTACCTGCGCGCCGGCGGCACGCTAGGGGTGAACGACTACCTCAAGGACCCCCGCCTCACTGCCCGAGACTATGACTGGGAGGACTTCCTTCCGAAGACCCGAGCGGCGATGGAGTTGGAGGGGGCCATCCTCGGACCGCCGATCATGGCGGAGAACCTGGCCCTGCTCTACCGGAAGGATCTGTTCACCAAGTATCAAGTCGCCGTCCCCCACACCCTGGACGAGCTGGTGACGGCGGCGCGCTCCCTCCACAAGAAGTCCATGGGCCCACAAGGGGAACCCGGCGTAGGCATCGTGAGCCGGGGCCAGGGAGTCATGGCGACCTCGCTGTATGCCGGACTCCTGCAGGCGTTCGGCGGCTCCTGGCTGAATGGTCGCCACGAGCCCGCGATCGATGGGCGGCAGGGTCTTGCCGCGTTAGAGTACCTGGCGCGACTCCTCGGGGGTTACGGGCCACCAGACATTTCAACCTACGACTGGCAAGAAGCCTCGAGGCTGTTCCAAGAGGGCAAGGCCGCGATGTACGTCGAAGGGAGCTCCATCTATCCGCTCATCGAGCAACCCGAGACCTCGCACGTCGCAGGGAAGGTAGGATACGCCCTCTTCCCTTCCGGGCCCGGCGGGCCCGGCACGACGGTTCCCGTGAAGGGATTGGCCATCGCCAAGCAGAGCAGCCACCCGGAAGCCGCCTGGCTCTTCCTGCAGTGGGCCAGCGGGAAGGAGATGGTGAAACAGGTGCTTCAGCGCGGGATCCTGGTCGGGCGCGAGTCCGCCTGGCGGGATCGCGATGCGAGCTGGAAGGTCCCGCCGGATCTGGCGCTATCCTTCCGGGAAGCCGGACGGATCGGTGGGGTGGAATGGGCCCCGCCCATGGTCGCCGTGACCTCTGCACGCGAGGCGGTGGGCAAGGCGATCACCGCAGCCATCCGAGGCGATGACGTCCGGGCGGCCGCGGCGGTGGCGGCCGAGCGGTTGACGGAGATTCTCAAGACCACAGAAGGACAGTCGGGCCGCCAAACCCGCCTGCGACCGTGAAGCGCGTCGATTGAGTCCGTTCCGAGCGAGCTGCCATTCTTGTGGTGGGCAAAGGAATGGGGGGCCCAGGCTTCAAGGCGCATGAAGCTGTTCTCAGAATCTATGGGTCCCCCATTCCAGAAGACACCACAACGATATTGAATACTGCTTCTTCTGCTGGATGAGATCCAGCCATCGAATCCAGGTTTACAGCCCCGCGTTTGTCCAGAAAGCGGTCACCCTCGAATCTCCCCCGGTCTCTCTCCGGCATGTGTCCACGCTGGTCAGGCAGATTGTCGTTACGCGGCGAAAAATGCGAAGATTTTCCCTCGAATATCCGGGAATCTACGTATGGACAGCTTCACGGTAGAGATGCAGATTTAGCCATAGCCGCGCATCGCGCACGGGGATGGGCGGTTCGCCGGACGACCAAGGGGAATGGCGGGGGATTCGCCTGGCAGGCTTCCGAACCGACATGGGGGGTCAGGGCATTATGCTCATCGAGAGCGCATCACCCAAGGCGAAGGTGAGGTCAGGAATGCCCAGAGTCCTGGTGATCGTGGCGCGAGATCAGCCCGACCTGTGGCGGTACTTGACTCGGGACTTCGGCGGATACAAACATGTGGAGGTTATCCTCGACCGGCGGCATGGAGGACGTTGGCAGTGGGCCCAGACCCGTGAATTGCAGGAGCGAGCCAGCGATCGCCGACGCCCGGAAAGCTCCGACTCCGATCTCCGCTATCGGGCATTCATGATTGTCCCCCCGCAGCCAGGGGCGCTGTGACGCCTGCTTCTCGATCTCGCCTTTCTCGGTGCACCGTGCCGCCCCAATACATGTGTCCACACCATGTCCTAGCCCGCTCCCGCCGGGGCAAGTACCATCTCCCCCGTGAGGCTCGCCTCTAACGCCTGGGCCAGTTGCGCCTGCGTTTCGGCCGCGTACTGATCGGCATTCAAGCCGACGAGCAGGTGCAGGACGCCCTCAGGCAGTCTCATGACCCCATGGACGCCGGCCGCGCGCAGCGCGGCTTCATTGACTCCCGCGACCTCCTTCACCACCAGCCGCAAGCGGGTCTCGGCGCAGGCTTCGACCTTGCTGATGTTCCTGGCCCCGCCCAGCGCCTGGATGAGGTCGCGCGCCTTCTGGGGCGCCTCCGCATCCCGCAGCTTGGGCGCGATACCCTTCGGCGCATACTCCACGGCCGGCGGTGCACCCTCGATCAGGTCTGCCTCCGGGCCGGCAGACTTCAAGTACTCCTCCATGTCGGTCTTGAGGTTTTCCGAGCGAGTGCCAAAGATGGCCTGCATGCCATTTCCCACCACGACCACCCCGGCCGCGCCCAGCGCCTTGAGCCTGTCCGGGTTCGCCTTGCGGACATCCACCAACCCCACGCGCAGCCGCGTGATGCAGGCGTCCAGGCTCTTGATGTTGCTCTTGCCGCCGAACGCCAGCGCCAACTGCTTGGAGAAGCTCTCGGCCATTGCGGCCTGAACCTCTGCCCGAGTGACTTCTTCTTTTTCGCGGCCGGGGGTCTTGAGGTCGGACTTGAGGATGACCGCGCGGAAAACCCCGTAGTAGACCAGGGCATACACTGGCCCGATCAGGAAGACCAGCAAGGGCTTGGTGTCCATCGGGAAGAACAGGATGTAGTCGATGAACCCGTGGGAGAACGTGTAGCCGAGCTTGGCACCCAGCTCGTACAGGATCACAAAGGCGGTCCCAGCCAGCAGGGCATGGATCCCGTACAGGACCGGCGCAACGAACAGAAACGCGAACTCGATCGGCTCCGTGATTCCGGTCAGGAAGGATGTCAGCGCGGCCGATGCCATGATGCTGCCGACGCGGACTCTGTTCTCCGGCTTGGCACAGTGCCAGATGGCAATGGCTGCGGCAGGCAGCCCGAACATCTTGAACAGGTAGCCTCCCGCGAGGTTGCCGGCGGTGGGGTCGCCGGCGAAGAACCGGGTGAGTTCCCCGTGCACCACCCGGCCGCTGGAGGTGACGAAGTCGCCGACCTGGAAGAAGAAAGGCACGTTCCAGATGTGGTGCAAACCGAAGGGGAGCAGCAGCCGCTCGACGAGCCCATAGATAAAGACCGCCAGCGCGGGATTGCCCTTGGAGGCGAAATCCGAAAAGCCATTGATCCAACCCTGGATCGGCGGCCAGATGAAGCTCAACACCCCGCCGATGGCCATGGCCGAAAAGGCCGTGACGATCGGCACAAACCGCTTTCCGGCGAAGAATCCCAGATACGACGGCAACTTGATCTTGAAGTACCGATTGAACAGGCTGGCGGCCACCAGGCCGATGATGATGCCGCCGAAGACGCCGGTATCGATCGAGGGAATGCCCATGACCGGCTTGGCCTCGATCCCCAGGCGGCTGGCCACCACCCCCATGGTGCCCAGCATGACCACATATCCTACCACGGCGGCCAGCGAGGAAACGCCGTCGTTGTTCGCCAGACCCAGCGCCACGCCGATGGCGAAGATCAGGGGCAAGCCGGCAAAGATCGGCTCACCGGAGTTCTTCATGATGCCGAGGAGCAGCAGCAGGCCCGGGGCGTCGATGTGGATGACCCCGCGCTCGACGCCCGCCAGTGTGGCACCGCCGATCCCGAGCAGAAGACCGGCCACCGGCAGGACCGCCACCGGGAGCATCAGGGATTTGCCGATCTTCTGAAGATAGTCGAACGACCCGCTCAGGGACCGACGTGCCCATTGCAGGGGTCCAGGCCGGTGGTTGGGGGACTGGACCGCCTCGTGGGAAGAGCCAACCGAGTCACCTTGCATCGCACTGCCTCCACTTCTGCGGTTCCGGCGCGCGTGATCAGGATGTGGTCCAGGGCAGACCTCAGGCCACGGCTCTATCCAAGTCCTCCTCCAGGCTCGGGCACATGGCCCGCACGGCGGCGGCGGAATCCTGCTGCAGCGCCTCCTGGGCAAGTTGCCGGCACTCCGCCAGGCCGAGCGTCCGGATCTGCGCCTTGATCCGGGGAATCATGGGGAGGCTGACGCTGAGTTCGTCCACGCCGAGGCCGATCAAGAGCGGCACGGCCTGCGGATCACCGGCGATGCCCCCGCACACGCCGACCCACTTGTCGTGCCGGTGGGCCGCACGCACCGTGCTGGCGATCAGGCTGAGCACGGCGGGATTCAGGCCGTCCACCTGTGGGGCCAGCTTCGGGTGGCCGCGATCCATGGCCAGCGTGTACTGCGTGAGATCATTCGTGCCAATGGAGAAGAAGTCGGCCTCCCGGGCGAACTGCTCCGCCATGAGGGCGGCTGCGGGCACCTCCACCATGATCCCGACAGGGATCGGCGGGACCCCTAGCCTCTCCCGCTCTTCCTCCAGCACCGCCCTGGCGGCCCGCCACTCCGGCAGCGTGGCAACCATCGGGAACATCACGTGCACCTTGCCGGCGGTGGAAGCCCGCAGGATGGCCCGCAATTGGATGCGCAGGATCTCCGGGCGATCCAGCCCGACGCGGATGCCGCGCTCACCCAGGAACGGATTGTCCTCCCTGGGAATCGGCAGGTACGGCAGTGGCTTGTCACCCCCCACATCCAGGGTGCGGATGACCAGCGGCCGCTCCGGGCCCAGGGCCTCGGCGACGGCGAGGTAGATTCTCGCCTGTTCGTCCTCGCTGGGGGCGACCCCGCGTCCCATGAACAGGAACTCCGAGCGCAACAGGCCGACGCCCTCACCGCCCAGCCGCACCGCCTGTTGTGCGTCGGAGACGCCGCCGATGTTCGCCACCACCTCCAACCGCCGGCCATCCGTGGTCTGTGCCGGCTGCATCGCCGTTTCCAGGTCCGCCTTGCGTCGGGTCGCCTGTCGTTCCAGCAGTCGCTGAATCCGGGCCACCTCATCGGGGGTGGGATTCAGCCGGAGCGTGCCCTTGCCGCCGTCGAGGATCACCGGGGCCCCCTGGGGGAGATCCAGCGCCCTGGGGTCGATGCCCGCCACCGCGGGGATGTCTAGCGAGCGGGCCAGGATGGCCACGTGGGAGGTGGCGCCGCCTCTGGTCGTGCAGAAGCCGACCACTCGGGATCGGTCCAGTGCGGCCGTATCGGAGGGGGTCAGCTCCTCCGCGATCAGGATCGTCCGGGGAGGAAAGTCCGGCTCACTGGCTTCCACCCCGGTGAGCAGGCGCAGCACCCGCTCCCCCACGTCCCGTAGATCATTGGCGCGAAAGGCGAGCAACTCGTTTTTCAGGGTGGACAACTGTGCGGCGTAGGTCGTGTACGCCCGCCGCCAGGCGAAGGGTGCGCTCTTGCCCTTGGCGATGGCGCTGATGGCAATGTCCAGCAGATCGGGGTCCTCCAGCAGCTCCTGGTGGGCGGCAAAGATGGCCGCCTTCCCCGGGTTGGCCTCGCCTTGCAGCCGCGCCTGGAGCGCCGTGAGCTGGAGCTTGGCCTGCTCGGTCGCATCATCCAGCTTGCGCCGCTCGAGGTACGGATCCTCGCCGTCTTCTGTCACCGTGATCTCCTCGTGGCGCACCTGGAAGACATTCCCCGCGGCGATGCCGTGCGAGCCGGCCACACCCAGGAGCAGATTGGGGTCCTCGGAGCGGGGCCGCGGGGCGGGAGCGGCCGTTTCCGGCAGCATCACGCTGGCCGGCGCAGGCGCAGGGAGGGCCCCCTCATCGCCGAGCCCCTGCTGGAGCATGGGAATCAGGGCAGCGATGGCTTCTTCGGCATCGGGACCCTGAGCCACCAGGTTGACCTTGTCGCCGTGGCTCACTTCCAGGCCCATGATGGCGACGACACTCTTGGCGTTGGCCTGGTCCTCGCCGCGCCGCAGGCGGATGGTGGCCTTGAACTTCCTGGCCATATTGGCCAGCACCGCCGCCGGGCGGGCGTGCAGGCCGGTGGGGTTCGGCACCAGGATGGCCTCCGAGGTGATGGCCTTTCCAGCCTCCGCCGCTGCCTCCGCCTTGCCGCCGGCCAGCGTCACCTCCAGGATGATGTCCTGTCCCGCCGTCACGATGCCGGCTCGGGCTGCCAGGGACGCCACCCGATCGGCGGGGGTGATGACGACCTGGGTCAACAGGCTCTTGGCGTGAGTGGCGATAAAGTCGGCATCGAATTCGATCAGGGCATCCCCGGTGGCCACCCTGTCCCCGATCTTGACCCTGGGGGTGAAGCCCCGCCCCTTGAGGGCGACCGTGTCCAGGCCGATGTGCATCATCACTTCGATGCCCCCCCTGGTCGCCAGCGTCACCGCGTGACCGGCGGAGTGTATCTGCACCACCTCACCGTCGCAGGGGGCGACCAAACACTGGCTCAGGGGGTCGATCGAGATGCCATCACCCACCATCTTCTGCGCGAAGACCGGGTCGGGGACCCGCTCGATCGGCATGAGGTGTCCGGACAGAGGCGCCCTCAGAACGAGCTGGTGTACCGCCGGAGGTTGTTCCATCGTCGCTTCTCCTCGGGAAGCCGCAAACAGGCTGGAAGCTTGCCCATGGATCGTGAGTTGCGCGTCGCAACCCGCTCGCTCCCAGAGCGTGCTGTTCAACGAATGGCGATTGTATCCGAACGCAGGAACCGAGGAAAGGGGTTTGCACCCGCACGCTCCAGGGCGACGGGGGCAGACAGGCGGCGGCCCGGCCGGAAGACGGCCCCGAGGCCTGCCGTGAGCCTGTCCCGAGCCTGTCAACGGGTCGGTAACTGACCTGCCCGAGGGCTCCCATCCAGATCGGCTCCAGGGGGAAGCCTCGAACCAAGTAGATTTTACCATGCGAAATGCTTCAGCAGGTCCAGGCCAGGAGCCACGGGTTTTTCCAGACAGATGTCCTTGCACAGCCAAAATGCGAGAATCTTCTCTCAAATATCCGGGGGTCTACGTATGGACAGGTCCCGGATATGGGTGCAGATTTTGACATGGAGTCGCCTCGCGCACAGGGCGGGTGAATCGAGGGACGACCAGTGGAAAAGCCGGGGGAATCGGGTACCAGCTTTCCGAAGCACCATGGGGGGGCCGCGGCATCATGTTCATCGAGAGCGCATCACCCAAGGCGCAGGCGAGGTCAGGAGTGCCGCGAGTTCTGGTGGTCGTGGCGAGGGACCAGCCCGACCTGTGGCGGCACCTGATTCGGGACTTCGGCAGATACAAGCATGTGGAGGTGATCCTCGACCGGCGGCATGGGGGACGCTGGCAGTGGACGCAGCCGCGTGAACTGCAGGAGCGAGCCATTGACCGCCGACGCCAGGAACGCTCCGACACCGATCTCCGCTACCGGGCATTCCTGATTGTCGCCCCGCAGCCGGGGGGGCTGTGAGGCTTTGTGTTTGAACCCGCCCTTCTCTGGCGATATGGCGAGCCTTGCTGACTACGAGCCGAAGCAACAGGATCTGCGGCCATCCTCTGCCTGAAGCGTGTCCGCTGTCGCCACGCTCTTCCCCCGCTCGCTCTCTACCCTCGCTGCATCGTCCCGCCCCGATGAGGACCCGGCGCACACCGGCCCCGCGCACACGACGCATCCCCTGGGGGGGCGCGAGCGTCGCCGCTCGGAGGACAACGGCCGTCACCCCGCCACAGAGAAACCACGGCTTCCAGGGAAGCCACAACTGGGCGAGAGCCCATGAAGGTGGGCAGCGCACCCCGAGGGCAGTGACCAGGTGCCCAGATTGGTATCCACATGGCCTGGCCTTCTGCCAATCCTCCTGCGCACTGCCTGCGTTCGCCATCCGTCTTTCCCGCTTCGCCGGCCTGCAAATACAGACCCCATGACGCCCCAGTCCCATGTGGCATCCGGGTTGCTACCTCCGGCTGGCAAATGCTTGCGACTTTCCTAACAAGCGGGGCGAACAGGAAAGGGGGATGCGTCATGTCGAGCTACAAAGTCCTCATGGCGGTCATCGCGATGGCGTGCCTGGCTCTCTCGGGTTGCTCGGTCATCATGGCGGCATCCACACCCGGCCTGAAGGACATGAACGTGCTTGTGGTCGGCACACCCCGAGCCGATGTCCTCAAGGAATTCGGAGAACCGGCGCATTCGGGCACTCGCGACGGGAAGCGGGTGGATACTTTCAAGTACAGGCAGGGAGAGCAGGACAACCAAAAATATGGACGCGCGGCCCTGCATGCGGGCATGGACCTGATCACACTCGGGATCTGGGAGATCGTCGGAACGCCAGCCGAGATCATCAGCATCCAGCCCCGGACGACGATCGAGGTGGCATACGACGAGCAGGACCGAGTGGAACTCATCGGGCCAGCCGGGATCTACTGGGCCAAGGCCGGTTCGACCAAGGACGACTTGCAACGGGACAGCTATGACTGCCGCCAGGCATCCAGGCCCTCTACGCCCGGAGTCGTGGTCGGGCCATACCAGCCGTCTCCCCTGTGGCTGACCGAACGCCCCGAATATCAGGCGGAGAATCTTTACCGCGAGTGCATGAGGGCGCGCGGATACGAGCTATACCGAAGGCAGGCGGACGCGCAGAGTCAGGCGGCGAAACAGCCGTAGGTGGCCAGGCAACGTGAGACCACAGGAGCGGTACCCAGGAGCCGTACCTTGTAGTACCCGCGGACGGCCAGGTTGTTGATTCTGAAAAACTGGAGTCGCAGTGCCTGATCCGGCGCCGGATGATGACGCGTTGAGGAGGAGGGTCCACCCGGCGAACGCCAACCAGGTACTCGTGCAGCTCCCCCGGCTCGAAGATGCACCTCATCTCGACGATGAACTGCGGTAGCTCGGCAGCGCACTCTGGATCCCGGTCTGTCGCGCGCACACAGTGGATCGGCTTCTCGCCGATCAGCTACCCGAGCGCCTTCCCCTCCCGAACGCCCCTCGGACCCCGCGCGCCCCGTCGCACTGCTCACTCCAGATGCAGCGGAATCCGATCATTCTTTGTTCCCGTCTACCGTTCCCCGGACCAGGAGGCGGGCTTCGCGGATGATGTCTTCCTCCTGGGGAATGACCTGGCGCTCCAGCTCCTTGCTGTAGGGGATGGGCAGGTCGCGCCCGGCCAGACGCCGGATAGGAGCATCCAGGTAGTCGAACCCCCCCTCCACGATTCGCGCCAGGATCTCCGCTCCCACTCCTCCGGTGCGACAGGCTTCATGAGTGATCAGGACGCGACCTGTGCGCCGGACCGAATCCATGATCGTCTCTTCATCCAGGGGAACCAGGCTGCGGGGATCGAGCACTTCCACCTCGATGCCCTCGGCTGCCAGCTTGTCGGCGGCGGCCAGCGCCTTGGGCACCATGGCCGAGATTGCGATGAGGGTCAGATCGCGCCCGGGCCGTTTGACCTCGGCCTTCCCCAGCGGCACCACGTGCTCCCCGTCCGGCACAGGACCCTTCCGGTTGTAGAGCAGCTTGTGCTCGATGAACACCACCGGGTTGTCGTCCCGGATGGCTGCCTTCAGCAGGCCCTTGGCGTCCGCGGGCGTGGATGGCATGACTACCTTCAATCCGGGGAAGTGGACGAAGAGCGCCTCCAGGGATTGCGAGTGCTGGGCGGCTGCACCCGTCCCCGCGCCCTGGGGGGCCCGGAGGACCATGGGGACGCGCGCCTTCCCGCCGAACATGAAGCGCATCTTGGCCGCCTGGTTCCCGAGCTGGTCCAGGGCCAGGGTCGAGAAGTCCATGAACATGATCTCCACGACCGGCCGCAACCCGAGGAGCGCCGCCCCGGCGGCGGCCCCCACGATGCCCAGCTCCGAGATCGGGGTGTCCCGCACCCGCTCCTTGCCGAACTCCTCCAGGAACCCGAGCGTCACCCCGAAGGCGCCGCCGTACACGCCGATGTCCTCGCCCAGCAGGAAGACGTTCGGGTCGCGCTCCAACTCCTCCCACAGGCCTTCGCGGATGGCTTCGAGATAAGTCATCTGCATGATTTGTTCCTCAATCGCCCTTATCCTCTTCGTAGACGCCTTTGGTCAGGTCGGAGGGATCCGGGTACGGGCTGCGCTCGGCCCACTCGACAGCCGCGTCCACTTCCTGGCGGATTTCCAGGTCGAGCTGTTCGATCTCGCTGTGGTCCGTCCAGCGATCCCCGATCATGCGCTGCTCCAGGCGGCGGATGGGGTCCTTGGCGGCCCACTCGTCCCACAGGTGCTTCGGGACGTAGTCGGCGCCGTCGTGCGCGGAGTGCCCGGTCATGCGGAAGGTCTTGCACTCGATCAGGTACGGCCCCAGCCCGGCGCGGGCGTGGGCCACGGCGCGGCGTCCGGCTTCATACACGGCCAAGACGTCGTTGCCGTCGACGATCTCGGCGGGAATGCCGTAGCCGGGCGCGCGGTCGGCTA
>DATIFO010000145.1:0-26480 GCA_035455275.1 Methylomirabilis sp. (SeqCode)
GCACCGCAGATCGTCACCCCGGCGGACGCCGGGGTCCAGGATCTTCGACACACTGGATTCCAGCCTCCGCCGGAATGACGACGGAGTTTTCCTCAGCCTCGAAGATGGGAGCGATGGCATGCCGGTGGTTCTGAAGCCTGCTCAAAGGAAACTCAGCGCCATCATCGAGCCGACCGAGTCTGTCTGCGTGGCGTTCTGCCCTGAACTTGACCTCGCAACAGAGGGCGATACGCTTGATTCGGCGGTTGACGACCTCATCGAAATGGCTCTGGATTACGCGGAACAGTACATGGCCGAGTTCGAGCGGTTCAGCCAGAAGCCGAACCGCTCCGCCGACGCCCCATACGTTCAGGCCATCCACGCCTACCTTACTCCGCCGGGTGTCCGAGCCCTCTTCGAAGATTGAGCCAAGCCGAATTCTTCGTGTTGCTCCGTCAAACATAAGCTCCTTGCCACGTCTGGTCATCCACGTGCATAGGCAGATGAGGCACCCCTTCTCGCCGTCGACGGGAAATTGGGGCTGGGCGCCGTTGCAGTTGGCCATTGGTCAATACGTGGGGTCACCTTTGGCTTGACACTGCCGCAAGCCGGGGAGTACGGTTGAGCAACCTTGGCGGTCCTCCGGAGCAGCCAGGGGGGGCGGATGAGGACGGCCGGGAACACACGCACCACCAGCATTCACGCCACCTGCGCCCACGGCAATCCCCTTCTCGGCCGCCAGCACCCCGCAGGCGATGCCCGCCCCGCCCCCATTCCAGTCGGTCTTCCTCGACCGCCTCCGCGAGGCCTCGCGACGCGGGCAGGCCAAACGCTTCATCCCCAATACCGCAAACCTCAGAGCCTTGCACCCGTGCAGGTTGGACGCACGGAAGGTAACAAGCGTGGCAATGTCTCGCATCCGACTAGCGAGCCTGCGCACCCCCGCGCCACCACCGCCCGCAGGCACCCGGCCGGCCGAAATCGGCTGCAGCCCCCTGCAGCCCATCCCGGCGAGGTCCAAGGCCCTCCCGCGAGGCCGGGGCCTTTGCCGTCACGGGGATCCGCTCAGCGCCCATGGCCAGGCGCGTCGAAATCGGTTGCAGCTTTCTGCAGCCCTAAAGGAAATAGGCCGGTCTGTCTAATTCTAGCTTGCAGGCGGCGAAAGAGGTTATGAGATTCTACTGGACATTGAGTTCCATCCCAGAGCTCGCAGGGCTCTCCAGGCAGCAGCGCAGGCGGATATGGCGTACTGGCTTTCGGGAAGCCATGCGGTATACGAGTACCAAGCTCGCCCTCATTCTTCTCGGCGTTCTCGCCGGTCTTGGCACCATGCTGGCTGGACCCGTCGGTGGCGGCATCGGAGGAGGAATTGGGGCTATCATCTTCGGGCAAATCGCTACTGCGCGGGCTCGCCCTCATCTCAGAGCGATCGTGGCGAGTCAGCGACGCCCCGGTCGTCAAGGAAGCAGCTAACTTCGCATGCAGCCGACGGCCCTATGCCGCGGCTGATACCAATGTTAGGCGTATCTCTGCAGTGAACTCATGCCGGATTCGACGTGGCAGTCCCTGATTGCGGCCGGGTTGCCTCCCCATGGGCGTCCCGCCGTTCACTTGCATCCTGGGCACGCCACACCTTGGGCAGAGGGCCGTGTGTTCGAGTTTCGCGCCGCCGATGGCCGGGTCGTGTTTGCCGACGTGCAATCGGGCCACGGCTACCGCACCAGCGAGTGGGAGGTGGCCGGCGCAGGCATATTCGTTGTTCTGAACCGCGGCGCAGCGTGCACGTCTTCGCCCGAATCTCCAGACGCCTGGCTGCAGCTCTCTGGCCGCGTTTCGGAGTGCCGGATCGGGCAGTCGGGAGGTTCGGTCCTGATCGCCTCACACACATCGCTACTGAAGTACGACCGTCGGGGCACCCAGGCATCGCCAGGCTTGGACACGAGATCGGGGCTTCCGCCTGATGATCGCGCAAACGCAACACCAAGCTGCCCGCCCCGGACGAAATCGGCCGGCTGCCCGATCGCGCTCCTCCCCCGAAGGCCGCCGTCTCCCCTCACGCCGAATCGGAAAGGAGATTGAACATGACCGCGATCGATGTCAGGTACCAGCAAGTAATCCAGGCGAACCCCTGGATCGGCGCACCGACAGGTCCCGAGCAGGACTGTGGTGATGGGAAAGGACGTTTCCGGGACTACCAGGGCGGAGCGTCGATCTATTACACGCCGACCACGGGCGCGCACCTGATCTACGGCCTCATTCGAGCGAAGTGGACCGCGTTGGGCCGCCAGAAGGGTCCGAATGGGTACCCGATCAGCGACGAGGCGGACGCGGGGAGTGGGAAGGGACGGTTCAACAACTTCCAGAACGGGACGATCATCTGGAAGCGCGACACGCCCGAGGCTTTCTCAGTCTACGGCGCCATCTATGGCAAGTGGGGGACGGTGCAGTACGACATGGGCCCGCTCGGCTTTCCCCTGACCGACGAAAGCCCCACCGCCGGCAATACGGGCCGCTACAACGATTTCGAGCACGGTGCCATCTACTACAACGCCACCACCGGGACTCACATCGTCAGGTCGCCGATCCTCGAGGCCTGGTCGGTCGCCGACCGCGAGAAGGGGTTGCTGAAGTTCCCGACCTCGGACACTCCCGCCACGAAGGACGGCCAGGATGCATACACCCAGGCGTTCCAGGGGGGGCGCATCTCGTGCACGGAAGGTGCGTCGCGGTCGCTGGTCAGTAGTTCGCACGTCACGTGTCGCATCCAACCGCTCACCAGGGCGATTGTGCTCGTCGACTCGGACAAACTCGACACGAGGGTCTGCAACCTCACGCGGCTCAACCGCCACCTGCAGCTCAAGACGGCGCTCGTGATCTTCCGCGGATCCTGCACGAGGAGCCTCGACGACGCGGAGATCGAGGTCATCAAGAACAGCTACGCACAGGCCAAGGCCAAGATCGATGCCTTCAGCTTCGGGCTCGGGCGAATCAAATCCACCACGGTCGTCATCGAGTCGGTCCTGAAGAAGTCTGATTTCGTCGACCTCGGCAGCGACGGGAACGCGAGCACGTTCCAGGCCGAGTTCAGCGCGTATTCGAAGGTGATCGCGGCGCTCCAGGCCAATGGGTTCACTGCCGAGGACTTCGATATCGTGTCGATCAACATCCCGTGGGCCGATACGGCGACGGACAGGGCCTCCGGGTTGGCATGGGCAAACCCCAGCTCCAAGCTCGGGAACAGCAAGACGTGGAGCACAGTGCACTACATCTATCCCGGCCCCACCTGGGGGACTGCGCCGGCCATCTGGTGGGCGTTCTACGTGCACGAGACCACCCACTGCCTCGAGTGGATGCTCGAGGGCCACGGTTACCCTCAGTTGCGGAACAATGACGACGCGTGGTGGGCAGCGGCGTACCCTCAGCTCACCTCGTCGAGCGTCGTCCCGCCGCCCGAGAACCTGGAGAATCCGGGGGACCCCCGGCTCTACGCCATGCACCAGCGGATCAAGTCCGATTGGTTCAACCTATCGCCGACATGGGGGCAGATCATCACTGACGCCACCAGCCTCGAGAACTACGGCAAGATCTTGATGTATTCGTGCCCCGACAGGCGGACAGTCGTCGAGACCGCCTGGAACACGAAGTACCTCGACACTGGTCCTACTCCTGCTGAGTGCCAAGGGATCGGGGCCAAGATCAAGAGCCTGGAAGGGGAAAAGCAACACCTGCAAGCAGATCTGCAGGAGGCCAGTCCTGGCGGAAAGCCTGCGATTGCTGAACAGATCAAGCAGCTCAGTCAGCAGATCAGCCACCTGAAGCAAGAGTTTGCGGTGTGTGTGGAGCAGCAGAAATTGATCAGCAAGTAATCCGGCCGAACCCCTGGATCGGGGCAGCCACCGGTCCCGAACAGATCCGTCCGGACGAAGGCGCCTCCTGGCATTGGCAGCGAAGCCGATCCCGTTGAGAAATCCATTCAATGAACGGTACCTGGTACCGATGAGGGGCTACGTAGCGGAATTTGCTGATGGCGAGTCTGCATTCTTCAAGACGGGGAAGGCTTGGCGGGGATGCGGAGGGGTTCTCACTTAAATAGTACCCCGGACCGATGGTTATTCGGCCGCTCCGCCTGCCCTGTGGCCATCTCCGATGACCCGATGGTCAGGGTGGGGGCGGCGGCAGATCCCGGTGCTGGACACTTCAGAGGTCCGCCCGTCGCACGGCACCGGCCCCTCGTGTCTCCACTGGCCTTCCAGCGGCTTATAAGGCCCGCGCCGCCCTTGGTCCACCCCGTTCCTCGGTGGTGTCCCTGTTGCCTGTGTTCGCAAGGCCCTTCCCTCGACACCAGGGTCCGGGTACGATCCCCAAGACAACCTTGCGAGGCCGATTGACAGGCGCCCCTGCCAGCATGCATGCTGTGGCGGATCGGCTGACCCGCGCCGGGGTGGAAGGCCGGGCTTCTGACTGCCTCGGAGTTGCCATTGACAGGGGGTGGCGATGATCATCCGGACCAAGGCATATGCCCGCGCAGGGCTCATCGGCAATCCGTCGGATGGGTACTTCGGCAAGACCATCTCCTTCATCATCAAGAACTTCAGCGCAAGAGTCACCCTCTACGAGTCGCCCAGACTGGCCATCCGGCCGCAGCGGTGCGATCGGCTGGAGTTCGAGAGCTTCGGCGAGTTCCTGGAGGACGTGCACCTGAACGGGTACTACGGGGGCGTCCGGCTGATCAAGGCCGCCATCAAGCGCTTCGGCGAGCACTGCGCCCGGATCGGCGTCACGATCGACCGGAACTTCACCCTGGAGTACGAGACGGACATCCCGATCCGGGTCGGGCTGGCCGGTTCCAGCGCCATCGTGACCGCCACCGTGCGGGCCCTGATGGAGTTCTTCGGCGTGCAGATCCCCAAGCCGGTGCTCCCGGGGGTCATCCTCAGCGTGGAGCTGGACGAATTGAAGATCGGCGCCGGCCTGCAAGACCGGGTCATCCAGGTCTATGAAGGCGTGGTGTTCATGGACTTCGACAAGGAGCGGATGCTGGGGGACGGATTCGGGCGGTACGACCCGATGGATTGGCGGGCCTTGCCGCCCCTGTTCGTGGCGTACCACGATAGCCTGGCCGAGGGGACGGAGCTGACCCACAACGACCTCCGCAGCCGATTCAACCGCGGCGAGCCGGCGGTGCTGGAGGGCATCAAGCGCTGGGCGGAGCTGGCCCAGCAGGCGCGCGACCTGATCGTCGCCGGCCGGGGCCGCGAGATCGGCCCGCTGATGGACGCCAATTTCGACCTCCGGGCCAGCCTCCTCACCATCAGTCCCGGCAATCGGGGGCTGGTGGAGACCGGTCGGAGGCTCGGGGCGGCGGTGAAGTTCGCCGGCTCGGGGGGGGCGGTGGTGGGATGCTACGACGGTGATCCGGAGCGCCTGAGGCGGCTTGCCGACGCCTATGCCCAGATCGGGGCGAAGCTGATCGTGCCCCAGATCGCCTGAGGCCACACACAACTCCTTTCCCCCGAGGTATCGTACGCATGAGCCATCAGCCATCGGGCATCAGCCATCAGCGCGTGCGCAAGGCGGTCATCCCGGCCGCCGGCATGGGCACGCGCTTCCTGCCGGCCACCAAGTCCATGCCCAAGGAGATGCTCCCGATCGTGGACAAGCCGGTCCTCCAGTTCGTCATCGAGGAGGCGGTGGCCAGCGGGATCGACGACATCCTCATCATCACCGGCCGCGGCAAGCGCGCCATCGAGAACCATTTCGACTTCAACCCGGAGCTGGAGGCATTCCTGGCCTCGGTGGGCAAGCTGGATCTCATCGAGCAGGTCCGGGACATCGGAGAGCAGGCGCAGATCCACTACATCCGCCAGAAGCAGCAACTCGGGCTGGGCGACGCGATCCGCCTGGGGCGGGATCACGTGGGCAACCAACCCTTCGCCGTGCTCCTCGGCGACACGATCATCGATCCCCCGGAGGGGCAGAAGCCGGGGCTGCAGCAACTGCTCGACGTGTACGAGGGGAAGCGGGCCAGCGTGGTGGCGGTGCACCGGGTGCCGCGGGAGTGGGTGACACGCTATGGCATCGTGGGGGGCGAGACGGAGCCCGACGACCACGACCTGGTCCGCCTGCGTCTCCTGGTGGAGAAGCCCGGCGTGGCCGAGGCCCCCAGCGACCTGGCCATCGCCGGACGCTATGTGTTCACGCCCGAGATATTCCAGTGCATCGAGGCGACAGGCCGGGGGGTGGGCGGCGAGATCCAGCTCACCGATGCCATGAACCTGCTGGCGCAGCGCCAACCCATGTACGCCCTGGCCTGGCAGGCCAAGCGCTACGACATCGGCAACCGGGTCGAGTACGCCAAGTGCTTCATCGATTTCGCCCTGCGCCGGCCGGAGACCGCCAAGGCCGTCCGCGACCATCTCTGGCAACTCCTGAAAGACAGGTAAGGCCCACCGTAGGACCAGGCCCCCTCCCCCCAAAATCGCTTGCCAAGCCCGTTTTTGAACATTAGAGTGACCATCCGGCATCCTGGGGGATGCCTGAATCTGCTCGGGGACGGCCCTGCGGGTTCGGAGTGGAGATCGGCCCCGTCATCGGAGTGTGCGGACGAGATGGACCCTGCCCACAGTGTCCAGATGCTTCAGGCAAATATCGAGCAGGCCCTGGTGGGCAAGCCCGAGGTCGTCCGGCTTGCCATCGTGGCCCTCCTGGCACACGGGCACCTCCTCATCGAGGACGTGCCGGGTGTGGGAAAGACCACCCTGGCCCAGGCCCTGGCGCGATCGCTGGGCCTCCTCTTCCAGCGCATCCAGTTCACCAGCGACCTGCTCCCCTCCGACATCCTGGGCGTGTCGGTCTTCGACCCGAGGAAATCGGAGTTCGAGTTCAAGCCGGGCCCCATCTTCGCCAACATCGTCCTCGCCGACGAGATCAATCGCACCACGCCCAAGACCCAGTCGAGTCTCCTGGAGGCGATGAACGAGGCCCAGGTCTCCCTGGACCACCACACGTACCGACTCCCCCAGCCATTCATGGTCCTGGCCACGCAGAATCCTCTGGAGTATCAAGGAACCCACGTCCTGCCCGAATCCCAGATGGATCGGTTCCTCCTGCGGATCCGGATCGGCTATCCCGACGAGTCCCACGAGCGGCTCATCCTGCAGGGGGCGGGGGCGGCCGTCCTGGAGCGCCTGCAGCCGGTCATGAGCGGCGAGGCGGTGCTCGACCTCCAGGCGCAGGCGGACGCGGTGAACGTGGAGGAGAGTCTGCTCCAGTACGTGATGGCCATCGTGCAGGCGACGCGGGCCCACCCGGCGCTGGCCCTGGGGGTGAGCCCCAGAGGCTCTCTGGCCCTGGTGCGGGCGGCGCGGGCCCTGGCCCTCTGCGAGGGCCGCCGCTACTGCATCCCCGACGACTTCAAGCAGCTCGCCGTGGCCGCCCTGGCTCACCGCGTGATCCTGCGCACCCACTGGGACGCCGCCGCCCAAGGCCGGGACGACGCCGACTCGGTGATCCGGGAAATCCTGCAGGAGATCCCCGTTCCCAGGTGAGCCGAGGGCCGGCAAGGCCGCAGGGCCTCTCAAGGTCTCGCGGCTCCGAATCGAGCAGGACGATGTCAGCCCAGCATTCGCATCCTCCGAGCCCGACAGGCCCTCCGACCCCCCGCAAGCACTACTGGCTGCCCCGCGTCATCCGGCCCACGCGCGAGGGGTGGTGGTTCATCGGCGCGTCGTTCGCCGTCGGGCTGGCCGCCACCAACACCGGTAACAATCTGCTCTACCTGATCCTGGCCATGATGCTGTCGTTCATGGTGGTCTCGGGCGTCCTGTCAGAGCAGACCATGCGGCATCTCCGCCTCCAGCGGGAGTTGCCCCGCCGGGTCTTCGCCGGGTCCCCGACCCTCTTCAGCGTCCGGCTGATCAACCGAAAGCGCCTGCTCCCCTCCTACGCGCTGCACCTGACCGAGGCGGACCCGGCTGGCGGACGGGACGCCCACCTCTTCCTCCTCAAGCTCGCCCCCCAGGGGCGGGAGGTCTGGCGGTACCCTCTGACGTTCCCTGGGCGCGGGCGGCGCAACCTGCCGGGGCTCCGGATCCTCACCCGGTTCCCGTTCGGGCTCTTCGCCAAGATCAGCCGTCCGGTCCTGGCCGATCCCCTCCTCGTCTATCCGGCGGTCCGGGCCCTGGCAGCGGATGAGATCCCCGCCGCCCTGGGACCGGGGTGGCGCGAGTCCCCGCGTCGCGGGCATGGGGCCGGCCTCCACAACCTGCGGCAGTACCGTCCGGGGGACGATCCCCGGCTGCTCCATTGGAAGACCTCGGCGAGGGCCGGCGACCTCATGCTGAAGGAGCTGGAGGAAGAGGACCGTCCCCAGGTGTGCCTCGTGCTCGAGGATCCGGCGCCGCGGACCCCGCTCCCCGTGCTGGAGGCCAACCTGAGCTACGCCGCCTCTCTGGCGGCCCACGCCATCCGTCTGGGATGCCAGGTGCGACTCGTGACCGGCGGAGGGGCCACGGAGTTCGGCCAGGGCGAGACCCACCTGGATCGAATCCTGGAGCGCTTGGCGCTCTACGAGCCGCCCGCCTCGCCGCGGCCCGGGCCGGCCCCCGCGGGGGCGGGGCGAGTGATCCACGTCCGGCTGGACGCGCGGCGCGCGGATCCCGCCGCGGGGGTCTAGCCGTGCCCTTCCCGCTCTCCTTCAAGATCACCCTGTACCTCCTGGTCCTGGACGCCTTCGGCGCCCTCTACCTCACGCGCATCCTCGGGGGGCTGGAGTTCGCGGTCATCCTGCTCGTCAGCCTGGGAAGCTGGTGGGCCGACCGGGTGCGGGCGAACGTGCCGCACTACCGGCAGATCTGGGACGTGCTCACCGACCTCTTCCTCATCTTCGCGGTCCTGGACCTGCTCTTGCTGGCGGAATCCTTCATGGTCGGCGTCATGCACCTGCTCCTCTTCCTGCTGGCGTACAAGCTATACAACGCCCGGACCCACCGCGACGTCCTGGACATCTTCGTGCTGACGTTCATGCAGCTCGTTGCCGCCTCCACGCTCACGGTGAGCTTCGGCTTCCTCCTGGTCTTCTGCCTCTACATGATCCTGGGGACCTGGGGCGTCATGCTGTTCCACCTGAAGCGCGAAGCCGAGAACGTCCTGCCGGAGCAGAGCCGGGAGCTGCTGGCGCGCCCGGACCTCATCCGGCCCGGCTTCCTGCTCTCCAGTGTGGGTGTGGCGGTCGCCTCCCTCGTCCTCACCCTGGCCGTCTTCCTCGCCATCCCGCGCATCGGCCGGACCTACCTCCCCCTGAAGGCGCAGTTCGGCACCCTCGCCACCGGGTTTTCGGATCGTGTGGACCTGGGGGTCTACGGCACCATCCAGAACGATCCGACCATCGTGATGCGGGTCAGCCCCCTGGATGGCCCGACGAGCCCCGATCGTCTCCCCGACCTCCGGTGGCGGGGCGTGGCTTTCAACCAGTTCGACGGGCAGTCCTGGTCGATCGCTGATCCCGTGCGGCGGGCAATCCGCCGTGCCCGCGAGGGATATTTTCCCGTGAGTCGGCCGCGGCGGGGGGTTCCCATTCTCAACACCGAGATCTTCCTGGAGCCCATCGGGAGCGAGGTCGTCTTCGGCGTGCCGCGGGTCGTGGCGATCCAGGGCGCGTTGGAGGACCTGGCGCTGGATGCCGGCGACGGCCTCAGCCTCCCGGCCCCGCCCGGCTCCCGGATTCGCTACGTGGCGGTGTCCCAGCCGGAGCCGAGCGCCGGTGCAGGATTCCGGCGGCCGGCACGCCCGGGGGATTACCCTCCGGACATCCGGGACACGTATCTGCAACTGCCGGAGCTGTCTCCGCGCCTGCGGGCGCTGGCGCAGGGCCTCTCCGCGGGGGCGGCGTCCCCGTACGAGACGGCGCGGCGGGTGGAAACGTACCTGAGTGAGAACCTGCGCTACAGCCTGGACCTGCGCCGGGAGTCCAGCCTGGACCCCCTGGACGAGTTCCTGTTCCAGCGGAAGACGGGGAACTGCGAGTACTTCGCCGCCAGCATGGCGATCCTCCTCAGGGCTGGGGGGATCCCGGCGCGGGTGGTGAACGGGTTTCAGCGGGGGGAGTGGAACGAGGTGGGCCGTTACTTCGCCGTGCGCCAGCGCGATGCCCACTCCTGGGTGGAGGCATACCTTCCCGAGGCGGGATGGGTGACCTTCGATCCCACGCCGCGGGCGGCCTTCGAGGTCCAGTCATTCGGGGAGAGCAGCTGGGTCGGGAAGTACTTCGATGCCCTGCGGATGCGATGGAACCGCTACGTGATCGACTACAGCCTGGGTGATCAGGCCCTCATCGCGATGAGCCTGCGCCAAAAGTCCCTCGGGATCCGCCGGAGCATGGGCCAGGCCCTGGAGCTCTGGTCCTTCCAGGTCGGCCGGAGCCTCCGCCGGATCTGGAGGAGCTACGGGCATCTGGTCGGCTTCCTGGCTGTGCTCATGACGGCAAGCCTGATCCTCCTCCGTCGGAGGACCAGGGGCCGGATGGGTCTCGATTGGCTCTCGTGGAGACGCGCCACCCACCCCCCCGTCGCCTTCTACGAGCGCATGGTCCGGCTCCTGGCCCGGCGCGGGTATGCGCGGTCCCCCACGGCCACCGCCAGGGAGTTCGCCTCCGCCTTCGCCGGCCGGCCGCAGCTTCAAGATCCCGTGGCGGAGATCACGGCCCTCTACGAGCGCGTCCGCTTCGGGGAGGAGCCTATCACGGCCGCGGAAGCACGGCGGGTCGCCGCGCTCCTCCGCCAGGTCGCCGCCGCTTTCCGCGTCTGACACCCAGCTCACCGCGAACAGGGAGATTTCGCATGCTGAACACTCCGAGAGCGACGCGGGGCATGGTCGTGGCCCCGCACCACCTGGCCGCGCAGGCCGGCCTGGCGGTGCTTCGCGAGGGCGGGAACGCCGTCGAGGCGGCCGTGGCGGCGGCGGCGGCGATCGCCGTGGTCTATCCCCACATGAACAGCATCGGGGGGGACAACTTCTGGCTCATCGCCGAGCCGGGGCGGGAGCCGGTGGCGATCCTCGCCTGCGGGTCGGCCGGGGAGCGGGCGACGGTGGACGCCTATCGCGGCCGCGGCTGCGAGACCATTCCCCCCCGGGGGCCGCTGGCGGCCAACACGGTGGCGGGCGTGATCTCGGGCTGGCAGGCGGCGCTCCGGGTCGGCGCGCGCTGGGGCGGCCGACTGCCGCTCGGCCGGATCTTGGCGGACGCCATCCAGTACGCGCGGGTGGGCGCCCCGGTGACCTTCAGCCAGCACCGCTTCACGCTGGCGAAGCTCCCGGAGCTGAGGGACGTGCCCGGGTTCGCGGGGCAGTTCCTGACGGCGGGGGAGCCGCCGGCCCCCGCTTCGATCTTCCGGCAGCCGAGGCTGGCGGACACCCTGGAGCGGCTCGCGAACGCCGGGCTGGAGGATTTCTACTACGGCGAGATCGGGGCGGCCATGGCCGCGGAGCTGGCCCGGGTGGGGAGCCCCGTGACGGGTGCGGACCTGGTCTCGCACCACGCGGTCGAGACGGGGCCGCTCTGCGTGCGCCTGCGCTGCGGGACGGCCTACAACGCGCCCCCGCCGACGCAGGGACTGGCCTCCCTGATCCTCCTGGGCGTGTTCGACCGACTGGGCTGTGCCGAGGCCGAGGGCTTCCCCCATCTCCACGGTCTGGTCGAGTCCACCAAGCAGGCGTTCCTGGTGCGCGACAGGGTCGTCACCGATCCGGCCTACCTGAGGGAAGACCCGGCCGGCCACCTGACGGAGGGTGCCCTGGCGGACATGGCCCGCCGCATCCGGGCGGATCGGGCCCTGCCGTGGCCGAGCCCCGCGCAGGGCGGGGACACCGTGTGGCTCGGCGTGATCGACGGGCAGGGGCGGGCCGCCAGCCTGATCCAGAGCATCTACTGGGAGTTCGGCTCGGGCCTGGTCCTCGGCGACACGGGCGTCCTGTGGCAGAACCGCGGGGTGAGCTTCTCCCTCGCGGGAGACGCCCTGAACGTCCTGCGCCCGGGACGGAAGCCGTTTCACACCTTGAACCCGGCCATGGCCCGGCTCGACGACGGACGGGTCATGGTCTACGGAACCATGGGCGGGGAGGGGCAGCCCCAGACCCAGGCGGCCGTCTTCACGCGGTACGCCCTGTTCGGGCAGGAGCTGCAGGCGGCGGTCACGGCGCCCCGCTGGCTGCTAGGCCGGACGTGGGGGGCCGCGAGCGCCAACCTCAAGCTGGAGGGCCGCTTCGACGCCGGTCTGGTCGAGGCCCTGCGAGCAGCCGGCCACGAGGTCGAGGTGGTCACCCCCTGGAGCGACCTCATGGGCCACGCCGGCGCCATCGTGCTCCACGCCTCGGGCGTGATGGAGGGCGCGGCCGACCCTCGCGGCGACGGCCTGGTGGCGGCGTTCTAGCAACCGCGGTCCATGCCGCCAGATAGATGCCTTGACTTCCAGCCTGCCTTCCAATAGAGTAGTGACGTTACTACAATAGGGAGGATGTCGTGAAGCGTATCGGCCTGCGGGAGGCAAATCAGCGGTTCTCCGAGCTGGTCAAGCTGCTCCGTGCCGGCCAGTCGGCCCTCCTGACTCACCGGGGGAAGCCCCTCGCCGTCTTGAAGCCGCTGCCTGAGCCGATAGATGCGGACGCGATAATGCGTCGACTGGAGTTCATGGGCCTCGTGCGCCCTGCCGCCAAGCAGACAGCGCTCCCCCGCTGGACGGCGCGCCCGCTCAAAGGCGTTCCGCTGTCGCAGACCTTGCGGGACGAAAGGGATCGCGTCTGATGCCGGGAGCCTGGGCCTACTTCGATACGAGTGCAGTGGTCAAGCGGTACATTCGAGAACCGGGCTCCCAGCGGCTGCGGGCTCTGCTCCGACGCTACCGGGTACTCTCGTCGGCCGTCATGCCGGTCGAGGCCGTATCGGCCTTCAGCCGGCGGCACGCCAGCGGTGAACTGACCGCCCGGGACTTTCAGGCCATCATCGCCCGACTGGAAAAGGATCGTGCCCACTGGGATCTGGTGGAAGTGACATCCGAGGTTCTTTCCAGAGCCGAGGATCTTGTCCGGCGGACTTCCCTTCGCGCGCTCGATGCCGTTCATGTGGCGTCGGTACTGACGGTCGAGCGGGCCGCAGGGCTCCGCTTTGCTTTCGTCACTGCAGATGCCGTGCAGCGCGATGCGGCAGCCGGTCTGTCCCTTGAGCTTGTCTGGCTGGAATAGACCCCAGCACTCGCCTTGCGAGGTCAGTCGGCCCCTTGGGCGGAGGGGGATCCCACCCGCGCCGGAGGATCATGAGGGGGCAGGAGGTCCCCTCTATCCGACGCCTGGCCGCGACGCGACCACCCCGCGGTTTGAGCGCGGAGGATGTCCCTCATAGCTCCGAGGGATTGTGGCCGGGATTTGAGTGGGCTGCCTGGTCCGCAGAGAGGCCGTCACGGGTTCGGCCTGGATTCAGGGATGTGCCGCACTTCCTCGCGCGCGGCTCATTTCCCAAGTTGGACAGCGACCGACGGCTAATCTGCGAGGTGGTCACCCCCTGGAGCGACCTCATGGGCCACGCCGGCGCCATCGTGCTCCACGCCTCGGGCGTGATGGAGGGCGCGGCCGACCCTCGCGGCGACGGCCTGGTGGCGGCGTTCCAGCGGATAGGACTTGCAAGCCTTGGACGCCTCCACTATCCTACCTCCTGCCGCTCGACGGAGGAGGTCCGCCATGCCCTGGCTGAAGGTTGCAGACGCCTTGAAGGCGCCGGTGGGGACGGAGCTGACCGTCAAGGGATGGGTGCGCACGCGGCGGGACTCAAAGGCGGACGGGGGGCTCTCGTTCCTCGCGATCCACGACGGGACCTGCCAGGATCCCATCCAGGTCGTCGCCCGCAGCGGCTTGCCGAACTATCCCACCGATGTCCAGCGTCTCTCGACCGGCTGCGCGGTCGAGGTGGACGGGACGCTCTCCGCCTCGCAGGGCAAAGGGCAGGCCGTCGAGCTGGTGGCATCCGCCGTCCGGGTGGTCGGGTCGGTGGACGATCCCGACGCCTATCCGGTGAGCGCCAAGCGCCACACCTTCGAATACCTGCGGGAGGTGGCGCACCTGCGAGTCCGCACCAACACCTTCGGCGCCGTGGCCCGGGTGCGTCACTCACTGGCCGTGGCCCTCCACCGGTTCTTCGACGAGCGGGGCTTCTTCTACGTGCACACACCCGTCATCACCACCTCGGACGCCGAGGGGGCCGGCCAGATGTTCCGGGTGAGCACGCTGGACCTGGTGAACCTCCCCCGAACGCCGGCGGGCGGCGTGGACTTCTCCCAGGATTTCTTCGGTCGCGAGGCACGCCTCACGGTCTCGGGGCAGCTCAACGTGGAGAGTTACTGCTGCGCCCTCAGCCGGGTGTACACCTTCGGCCCCACCTTCCGGGCGGAGAACAGCAACACTAGCCGCCACCTGTCCGAGTTCTGGATGATCGAGCCCGAGATCGCCTTCGCAGGGCTGGACGAGAACGCCGACCTGGCCGAGGAGATGCTGAAGTATCTCTTCGACGATCTGCTCCGGCGCCGGGCCGACGACATGGCCTTCTTCGACCTCAGGATCGAGCCCGGTGTAGTGGACCGCCTCCGGCATGTGGTCGAGACGCCATTCCGCCGGCTGACGTATACCGAGGCCGTCGAGGTGCTGAAGAAGTCCGGGAAGAGCTTCGAGTTTCCGGTGGAGTGGGGGACCGACCTCCAGAGCGAGCACGAGCGGTACCTGACGGAGGAGCATTTCAAGCAGCCGGTCGTCCTGGTCAATTACCCGAAGGAGATCAAGGCGTTCTACATGCGCCTGGACGATGACGGGAAGACCGTCGCGGCCATGGACGTGCTGGTGCCGAAGATCGGGGAGATCATCGGCGGCTCGCAGCGCGAGGAGCGCCTGGAGGTGCTCGACCGGCGCATCCGGGAGGCGGGCCTGCGGACCGAGGACTACTGGTGGTACCGCGACCTGCGACGGTACGGCACCGTTCCCCACGCGGGGTTCGGTCTGGGCTTCGAGCGACTGACCCAGTTCTGCACCGGGATGGGGAACATCCGGGACGTCATCCCGTTCCCCCGCGCCCCGCGCCAGGCGGAGTTCTGAGGAAGACGAGCGGGTGAACCGCCAAGACGCCAAGAACGCCAGGCCTGATCCAGGGAATTCGAACATCGCACTGCGGATCCGGACGGCCCAGGAGGGACGCCTCGTCATTCACTGACCAAGAACAGAATTCCAGCCTCCTTGGTGACCTTGGCGTCTTGGCGGTTCAAGTGGTATTTGCATTGGGGCAAACAGACTGCGGGAGGAGCCGCGGCCTGCGGACGATGGGAGGGAGTTGTGGGGCTGCACGAGGATGTGAGAGTGGACCTCCGGGAGCGCGGGGCGGGCCAGCAGACGCTGGACCGGCGGCTGTTCATGCAGCTTCAGGTGTTCACCGGCTGCTCCGAGACGAAACCCCTGATCGAGGCCCTGGAGGCGGGCCGGGTCGAGTCGGTGCTGTACCTGGACATCAGCGACCCCAGGGGCGTCGGCGTGCTCGCCATGAGCGAGGATCCGACGTTCTTCGTGACGCGCCTCCGCGACCTGCTCGGCTCACCGCCCTTCGCGACGCTCACCCGCCGGCCGGAATTCGCCATGCTCGGCCGGACCTATGCCTCGGGCTTCGAGCCGGACCTGGAAGAGTATCTCCTGCGACGCCCGCGTCGGGTGTCCCGCAAGCCCGACTGGCCGTGGGCCGTGTGGTATCCGCTCCGGCGGACCGGGGCTTTCGCCCGCCTGTCACCGAAAGACCAGGGGGCCATCCTGCGCGAGCACGCGACCATCGGGCGGGCCTACGGGGAAGCCGGCCTGACCCAGGACATCCGGCTGGCGTGCAACGGCTTGGATGTCAACGACAACGACTTCGTCATCGGACTGATCGGTCCCGACCTGTACCCGCTCTCCCATCTCGTTCATGCCATGCGGAGGTCGATTCAGACCTCCGAGTACATCGAGAAGCTCGGCCCGTTCTTCGTGGGGCGGGCCTGCTGGCAGAGCCCGGCGGGCTAGGGATGGTAGTGTTCACTTAGGGCCGGACAATGGCCCCATGGTCGAGTAAATCCCCCCGTCCCCCCCTTTGCCAAAGGGGGGCAGAGGGGGGATTTCGCCCGGCTGGCAGCCTCAGCGAGCAGTCTTGAGACTCCGGATGGCACGAGTGCAACCTTCCGTGCCAGCCTGGCTGGCGCATAGCCAAGCTGACCGTCATTCTGCACTCCCAAGCGAGCGGGTGCGTCCCGCCAAGGAGGCTTCCATGCGACGTCTTCCGGTGCTCCTCCTGTTGAGCGTGAGCCTTGCGGCGAGCCAGATTGCGTTGGCGCAATCCAGGGACCCGGTGAAGATCGGCCTGGCCGCCGCCGTGTCGGGCGGCTCCGCCGCCTCGGGGGAGGCGATCAAGCGAGGGCTCACGATCGCCATGGACGAGATCAATGCCAAGGGAGGCGTGCTGGGGGGGCGCAAGCTGGAGCTGGTGATCCGCGACGACGAGGGCAACCCGGCCAAGGGGGTCACCATCGCGCGGGAGCTGGTGGAGCGCGAGAAGGTCGTGGCGGTCTTCGGGGGACTCCACACCACGGTGGCCCTGGCCCAGGTCCCGGTATGGCAAGAGCTGAAGCATCCGTACATGGGGGCGTGGGCGGCCGGCACGGAGATCGCGCAGAACGGCCAGAAGCCCAACTACGTCTTCCGGGTCTCGGCCAACGACGACTATGCCGACAAGTTCCTGACGCGGTATGCCACGGCCGTGCTGAAGAAGAACAAGCCGGGTCTCCTCCTGGAAAATACCGCCTGGGGGCAGTCGAACGAGGCGGGCCTCACCAAGTGGCTGGGTCAGAAGGGCATCAAGCCCGTGGGCATCGAGAAGTTCAACTGGGGTGACCCCGACATGAGCCCGCAGCTCCTGCGCCTCAAGTCTGCCGGCGCCGACCACATCATCATGGTGGCCAACGCGCCGGAGGGGGCGCAGGTCGTGAAGTCGCGGGCCAAGATCGGCTGGGACATCCCCATGGTGGCCCACTGGGGGATCTCGGGCGGGCGGTTCGCCGAGCTGACGGGGGACCTGTCCGACGGGGTGGTCTTCCTCCAGACCTACTCCTTCTTCGGGAAGCAGAACGAGCGCGGCCAGGCCGTCCTCAAGGCCCTCAAGGAGAAGTACGGCGTGAAGGGGCCGGAGGATGTGATCGCCCCGGTGGGAACGGCCAACGCCTACGATGGCATGCAGCTCGTGGCGCTCGCCATCGAGCAGGCCGGCTCCACCGAGGGGTCGAAGGTCCGCGACGCCCTGGAGAACCTCAAGGCCGAGTACAAGGGGCTCATCAAGACCTACAGGCGTGCCTTCTCGCCGGAGCAGCACGACGCCCTGACCGACGAGGACTACCTCATGGTCGTCTGGAAGGGCGGGAAGATCGTTCCCGTGACGATGCAGTAGGGTGGTCATCCAGCTCATCGTCACCGGCCTCGCCCTCGGCAGCATGTACGGGCTGGTGGCCCTGGGGTACCACATCACGTGGGCCACCAGCCGCACGATGAATTTTTCCCAGGGGACCGCGGTGATGGCGGGGGCGGTCGTGGCCTACGCCGTCTTCGTGGGTCTGGGCTGGCCGTTCTGGCCGTCGGTCCTCGTCACCCTGGTGGTACTCGGGCTCTACGGTGTCGTCATCGAGCGCGTGGCGGTCCGCCCATTCTTCCGCGTGGCCTCCCCGGCCTGGCTCCTCTCCACCATCGCCTGCGGGATCATCGCCGAGAATGCCGCCATGCTGCTCTTCGGCAAGGATGCCCGGGCATTCCCCTCTCCGCTCACGGAGCGGCCCATCCTGGTGGGCGGGGCGGGCTTCTACCCGCAGGAGCTGCTCATCCCCGTGGTCGGGCTGCTGCTCATGGGTGGCGTGCAGTATTTCTACCACCGGACCCCGTATGGCAAGCAGCTCAAGGCCGTGGCGTACAACCCCGAGGCGGCGGGCCTCATGGGGATCCACATCCCGCGGGCCGTCATGTCGGCCTATGCGCTCTCGGCCCTCTTGGCCGGGGTGGCCGGGATCCTGCTGGCGCCGGTGCTGAATGCCGCGGCCACGATGGGGACGATCATCGGCCTCAAGGCCTTCGCGGTGGCGATCATCGGAGGCCTCACCTCCGCCCCCGGCATCGTCCTGGCCGGCCTGGGGTACGGGTTGGTGGAATCCTTCGTGGCCGGCTACATCTCGACGGGCGCCCGCGAGATCGTGGGCTTTGGCCTGGTGATCCTGGTATTGGTCCTCCGGCCGTGGGGCCTGCTGGGGGTACCACCGGCGAGGCGCGTGTGATGGCCCGGCTCGGATGGGGGGTACTCGCCCTCGTGGCCGTGGCGCTGCCCCTGCTCACCGCCAACACCTACTACCTGTACGTCGGCGCCAGCGTGGCCCTCCTCACCGTCGTCACGGCGGGGCTCAACGTCCTGGTGGGATTCACGGGTCAGATCTCCCTGGGGCACGCCGGCTTCTACGCCATCGGGGCGTATACGGCGGCGCTGCTCGTGATGCGCGCGGGCATCCATCCGGTGGCCGCGGTGGCCGCCGCGATCCTGCTCGCCGCCGTGGCGGGTGCCGGGGTGGCTGGGGCGGCGCTCCGCGTCACGGGCCCCTACCTCGCCATGGTCACGATCGCCTTCGGCATCATCGTGGAGGGACTCCTGGTCGAGTGGGTGTCGGTGACCGGGGGGCCGGGGGGGATCTTCAACATCCCGAAGCTCCCGCTCCAGCGGCATTACTGGATCATACTGGCCGCGGCCGCGGCCGCGCTCTGGCTCGTCGCCAACCTGCGCCGCTCTGCCTGGGGGCGGGCCTTCCTCGCCGTTCGGGGGAGCGAGGTGGCGGCCGAGTCCCTGGGGCTGTCGGCCTACTACGTGCGGATCGTGGCCTTCACGGTGTCCGCCGCCTTTGCCGGGGCCGGCGGCGCGCTGTTCGCCTTCCTCAACGGCTACGTCTCCCCCGATAGCTTCACGCTCCAGACCTCCATCCTCTTCCTCCTGGCGCTGCTCTTTGGCGGGGAGGGGCGCGTGGCCGGCCCCGTGGTCGGGAGCCTGGTCCTGACGCTCTTGCCGGAACTGTTGACCGGGATGGCGGACTACCGACTCATCCTCTACGGCGGACTGCTCTTGCTCTCCATCTACTGGCTGCCGTCGGGGGTGGTCGGGGCGGTCGCCCGTGGAGGAGCGGAAGGATGGGGTGGGGCCCTCCTGCCGGATGCGGCCGGGCAACCAGACGTCCGCACGACCGGCGGGTGGAGGGGGGAGGACGCGTCTTCGCGAAAACTCCTCTGGGTGGAGGACCTCCGCCTGTCCTTCGGGGGGGTCGCCGCGCTGGCCGACGTCTCCCTCTCGGTGCCGGACCGGGGCATCCATGCGGTCATCGGCCCCAACGGGGCGGGCAAGACCACCCTGCTGAACGTCCTGTCGGGCTACTATGTCCCGAGCGGAGGGACTGTCTGGCTGGAGGGCGGTTCCGTCGCCGGCCGCCCGCCGTATGCGATCTCACGCCTGGGCGTGGCCCGCACCTTCCAGACCACGCAGCTCTTCGGGGGGCTGAGCGTCCTGGAAAACGTGGCGGTGGGGGTCGCAGGACCGCGGCTCGGCGGGGTGCTCCCCGCGCTCCTCGGGACGCCGGGCACGCGCAGACGGGAGCGGGAGGTACGGCGATCCGCCCTGTCGCTCCTCGGGGTGATAGGGCTCTCCGGGTGGGCGGACCGCCCTGCGGACGCAATGCCCGCGGGCCTCCGGCGGAAACTGGAGATCGTCCGCGCCCTGGCCACGCGCCCGCGGCTGCTCCTCCTGGATGAGCCGGCGGCCGGCCTGTCCCCCCGCGAGATCCAGGAGCTGGACCGGCAGCTCACCTCGTTGCGGGATGGTGGCGGACCCGCCATCGTCCTGGTCGAGCACCACATGGACCTGGTCATGGCGGTGTCGGAGCGGATCACCGTCCTCGACTACGGGCGGGTCATCGCCTGCGGGCCGCCGGAGGTCGTGCGGCGGCACCCGGCCGTGGTCGAGGCCTACCTCGGGGTCGCGACATGAGCGCGCTCACCGTCTCCGGCCTGTCGGTAGGGTACGGCTCGGTCTCCGTGCTCCGGGACATCTCTCTGGAGGTCCGGGCCGGAGAGATCGTGGCCATCGTGGGGGCGAACGGGGCGGGGAAGACCACGCTCCTCAAGACGCTGGCCGGCGTCCTCTGGCCGGCGCGCGGCCGCATCGCCCTGGACTCGGAGAGCATCGGCGGCCGCCCGGCGTACTGGGTGGCGCGGCGCGGCGTCGTCCTGGTCCCCGAGGGTCGGGGGATCTTCGGCGACCAGAGCGTCCGCGACAACCTGCTGCTGGGCGCCCTGGCCCGGCGTGAGGCGCGGGACTCGGCGTCCGTGGGCCGGGACCTGGAGCATGCGCTGGCGCTCTTCCCTGCGCTCTCCGAGCGGCCCGACGGATTCGCCGGCGGCCTCTCGGGGGGACAGCAGCAGATGCTGGCGCTGGCCCGCGGGCTCATGGCGCGGCCGCGCGTCCTGCTGCTGGATGAGCCGTCGCTGGGCCTCTCGCCCATCCTGGTGCGCCAGATCTTCGAGGTGATCGAGCGGCTCCGGGCCGAGGGCATCACCATCCTGCTGGTGGAGCAGATGGCGGCGCAGGCGCTCGCCCTGGCGGACCGCGCCTACGTGCTGGAGGGGGGACGGATCACGCTCGAGGGTCCGGCCGCCAGCGTGCGGGAGGATCCGGCCGTGATCCAGGCTTACCTGGGGCGAGGGACCCCCCGGACCGAGTGGAGGGAGCACCCGTGAGCATCAAGGTTGCGAACCAGCAGGCGCTGGAGCGGCTCGTCCAGGCCGAGCCGGTCCTGGTGGACTGCCGTCCGGCCGCAGAGGCCATGGGACTCTCCGGCAGGACGGTCCTCCACGCGGGACCGCCCCTCCCGTGGGAAATGGCCTGCGCCACCATGCAGGCGGCGGTCTGCTGCGCCGTCCGGTACGAGGGCTGGGCCCCCGACGACGCGGCCGCCGCGGAGCAGGTCCGGCGGGGGGAGGTCCTGCTGGGCCCCTGCCACCATCGGGGGGCCGTCGGCCCCATGACCGGGATCCTCACGCCCTCCATGCCCGTCCTGGTGGTGGAGAACCGGGCGCAGGGCAACCGGGCCCACGTCAGCATCAACGAGGGACTGGGGAAGGTCCTCCGCTTCGGGGCCAACGACCAGAGCGTGATCGCGCGGCTCCTCTGGCTCCGGGACGAGGCGGGTCCGCTCCTGGGAAAGGCCCTCCGGTCGAGCGGGGGCATCGACCTGCGCCCGCTCATGGCGCAGGCCCTCCGCATGGGCGACGAGATGCACCAGCGGAACGTGGCGGCCTCCTGTCTGCTGGCCCGGGCGCTGATGGGCCCCCTGGCGCGCGCCGGCGGGGAGCCGGCCCTCCTCGCCCGCGTGGCCGACTTCGTCGGCGGGAACGACCAGTTCTTTCTCAACATCGCCATGGCCTCTGGCAAGGCCGCCACCGACCCGTGCCTGGGCCTCCCGGACTCGACCCTGGTGGTGGCCATGGCGCGGAACGGCACGGACTTCGGGATTCGCGTGGCCGGTCTCGGCGAGCGCTGGTTCACGGCCCCGGTCGAGATGCCGAAGGGGCTCTACTTCCCCGGATTCGGTCCCGAGGACGCGAACCCAGACATGGGGGATTCGGCCATCGTGGAGACCATCGGCCTGGGGGGCTTCGCGATGGCCGCCTCGCCGTCCGTGGTGCGCTTCGTGGGGGCCGGCGGCCTCCAGGACGCCATCCGGGCGACCGAGGAGATGGCGGAGATCTGTCTGGGGGACCACCCCCACTTCCGCATCCCCACCCTGGACGAGCGGGGGACCCCCGTGGGCATCGACATCCGGAAGGTGGTGGAGACGGGGATCACGCCCCTGATCAACACGGGGATCGCGGGGAGAACGCCGGGCACCGGCCAGATCGGCGCGGGGGTCGCCCGGGCGCCGCTGGCCTGCTTCGAGCAGGCCCTGGAGGCCTTCGGCGCGGCCCGGCAGCCGGCCCGGGCGCGAGAGGAGTGAGCCCTCTTGTGTCCACATCAGACGCGAGGTTGGCGTCGCGTTCCAGCAAATCCCCCCGCCCCCCCTTTGCCAAAGGGGGGCAGGGGGGATTTTGACCCAAGGGGGGGTGTTGGAGGGACTTGGCCCGACTGACTGCCTGAACGGACGAGATTGGGGGTATCACTGATGGCCCTGCAAGGTCGCGCCGAATCGAGGGGCGCTTCGAGCGCGGAGGACCTTCCATTCGAGTTGCTCCTCATGGGCTGCCGCCTCCCGGATGGGAGCGTGGCGGACGTGGGCTGTCGCCACGGGCGCATCGGGGCGATCGGGTCACCCGGCACGCATGCGGCCGATCGGGTGGTGACATGCGGCGGCGCCGTCCTCACCCCCGGCCTCGTCGAGGCCCACATCCACCTGGACAAGGCGCTCCTCAGCGAGCGCACCCCGAGCCGGGAGGGCACGCTGGCCGAGGCGATCCGGGTGACGGGCGAGGCCAAGCGACGCTTCAGCGTGGAGGACATCCGGTCTCGCGCCCGGGCCGTCCTCGACATGGCCGTGCGCCAGGGCACCACGGCGATGCGAGGCCACGTGGAGGTGGACCCCATCGTGGGTCTCATGGGGCTGGAGGCCCTGCTCCCGCTCAAGCAGGAGTACGGCCCGGCGCTGGACCTGCAGCTCTGCGCCTTCGCCCAGGAGGGGATCCTGCGGGCGCCGGGGACCGAGGAGCTGCTGGCGGAGGCGCTCCGCAAGGGGGCCGACCTGGTGGGGGGATGCCCTTACAGCGACACCGACGCCCACGCCCAGATCGATATCGTCTTCAGACTCGCCAGGGAGTTCGGGGTGGATGCCGACTTCCACACGGACTTCTTCGACGAGGCCGAGCACCTCCACGTGCGCTACATCGCCGAGCAGACCGTTCGGCACGGGTGGCAGGGACGCGTGGCCGTGGGCCATCTCACGGAGCTGGCCGCCCTGCCGCCGGAGGGGCAGGATCCCATCATCGCCAGCCTGCGCGAGGCCGGGATCGCCGTGATCGTGCTTCCGGCCACCGACCTGTACCTGATGGGACGGCGCGACCTGAAGAACGTCCGGCGCGGGCTCGCCCCCGTCAAGCGCCTGCTGGCCGGCGGGGTGACGGTGGCCGCCGCCACGAACAACGTGCGCAACGCCTTCACGCCGGTGGGGACGGCCAACCTGGCCCTCATGGGATACCTCTTGACGGTCGGCGCCCACATGGGGGCCGCCCCCGAGATCCAGCAGGCCCTGGCGATGCTGACGGAGCACCCGGCGCGCATCCTGCGCCTCCCAGACTACGGCCTCCGGATCGGCGGCCGCGCGGACCTGGTCCTGTGGGAGACCGAGCGCCCCGAGGAGATCATCACGGCCCTGGCGCCTCCGAGGCTGGTGGTGAAGGGCGGCCGGGTCACGGTGGAGCACGAGCGGACCGTGCGGGAGCCCTGGCGTCCCGCCGAGGGCCGAGGCATCGCGGCTCGCCGGGAGTAGCGGCGGCGAGCCCGGAGTGACGAGCACGCCGCAGGAAATACCCCGAGGGGAGTGTCGCCGGCCCTTGTGATGTGCGCCGTACGCCAGTACACTCAGGTGTCGTTGCGGGCGAGCGCGGGGCTGCCGGGACCGATCCTCGCCGTTTTCCCTGGACGCGACCTTCCACAGGAGGAGGCAAGAATGCACGAGGACCTCACACTGACGCGCCGCCAGCTCCTCAAGGCCACGGGGAATCTCCTCGTCGCGGGCGGGTTCGGACCGCTCCTGTCCGAGGTGGCGGCCCGGGCCGCCGTCAAGCCGATCACCGTGGGCTTCATCTATGTCGGTCCCCGCAACGATTATGGATGGAACCAGTCGCACGCGGTCGCGGCGAAGAAGATCGCCGGCCTGGAGGGGGTCAAGCTCATCGAGCAGGAGAACGTCCCCGAGACCGTCGAGGTCGAGAAGGTCATGGAGAGCATGATCCGGCAGGACGGCGCCAGGGTCCTCTTTCCCAGCTCGTTCGGATACTGGCCGAGCGTTCTCAAGCTGGCGCCCAGGTACCCCGACGTGCTGTTCGCACACATCGGCGCCCTGTGGAAGGATGGCGACCCCAAGAACACCATCGGGTATCGCGGCTATATCGAGGAGCCCCACTACCTCTGCGGCGCGGCCGCCGGCCACCTGTCCAGGACGGGCAAGATCGGCTTCATCGGATCGAAGCCGGTCTTCTTCATTTTCAACAACTGCAACGGCTTCACCCTCGGCGCCCGCTCGGTGAACCCGAGGATCACCTGCCAGGCGGTCATCACGGGTGATTGGAACAACCCGGTGAAGGAGGCGGAGGTCACCAACAGTCTGGCAGACCAGGGGGTCGACGTGGTGGTGGCGAACGTGGACAGCCCCAAGGTCGTGATCGAGACGGCAGAACGTCGCGGCATCTACAGTTGCGGCTACCATACGGACCTCTCCGACCTGGCCCCCAGGGGGTTCCTGACCGGCGCCGAGTGGAACTGGGCCGTGGGCGGCCAGTTCGTGAAGGCGTGGCAGACGGGGGGGCAGTACCCGAACCTGCTCCGCGGAGGCTTTCGCGAGGACATGGTGGCCCTCAGCCCGTTCGGCAAGGCCGTGCCCGAGGACGTGCGGGCCAAGGTCCTGAAGCTCCGCCAGGGATTCGTGGACGACAGCCTCAAGCTCTACCGGGGCCCGCTCAAGGACAACGAGGGCAATGTGATCCTCAAGGAAGGACAGGTCATCGCCAACAACGACGTCAAGTTCAAGCTGGCCGTGAACTTCCTGGTCGAGGGAGCGATCGGCCAGACGGGCCTCAAGAAGTAATCCGGTGCGGCCCCGATCCGGCGCGGAGGCGGTGGCGATCTCGGCCGCCGCCTTCCTCGTTTCCCTGACGGTGTTCGGTGCCTTCGTGGCGCTGCGCGGCCTCAACCCGTTCGAGGTCTGCCGGGCGGTGTTTGCCGGTGCCTTCGGCAGCTGGTTTGCCATCGAGTACACCTTCACGCAGGCGGCGCCGTTGATGCTCACGGGGCTCTGCACGGCGATACCGGCGCGCGCGGGCATGCTGGTCATCGGCGGCGAGGGCGCCCTGGTGGTGGGCGGGGTGGCGACGGCGCTCGCCGGCGTGATGCTCGCGGGCCTGCCGGCGCCGCTGGGCATCCCGATCGTCTGCCTCGCCGGCGCCGGCGCCGGGGGCCTCTGGATCGGCGCGGCAGGCGCGCTCCGCCAGTGGCGCGGCGTCAACGAGACGATCGCCACGCTGCTCCTCAACTACATCGCCATCGCCGTGATGAACCATCTCGTCTCCGGACCCATCCGGGACTTCAGCCAGGTGCTCAAGCCGGCGAGCTGGCCGATCCCCGAGCAGCTTCGGGTCGGCGACATGCCGGGCATGAGCGTGCACTGGGGCCTGGCCGCCGGCACCGCCGTCTGCCTCCTGGCCTGGATCCTCATGCGCAAGACCACCTTCGGCTTCGCCGTCGACATCCTGGGCGGGAGCCTGCGCGCGGCCCAGCTCGCGGGCCTCCCCATCGCGCGGATCGTCCTCACCACGACGGTGCTGGCCGGCGCTGCCGCGGGTCTGGCCGGCGCTTTCGAGGTCATCGCGGTTCACGGATTCGCCAGCGCCTCCCTCGCGGTCGGCTTCGGCTACACGGGCATCCTGGTGGCGTTCCTGGCCCGCCAGAACCCGCTGGGCGTCGTCTTCGTCTCGATCCTGCTCGGCGGCATCTCCGCCAGCGGCGGCCTGCTCCAGCGACACTTCGGACTCCCCGACGCCGCGACGCTGGTGCTGCGGGGGATCCTCTTTGTCGTGGTGCTGGCGAGCAACACGCTGTACGGCCGCTTCAAGGTCTTCCAGGGACTGGCGGTCTGAGCCGTGCACGCGCCGACGGATCTCGGCTGGTGGGGCGTGCCCATCGCGGTGGTCGCCGGGGCCGTCCGCGTGTCCACGCCGTACCTGCTGGTCAGCCTTGGCGAGACCCTCACCGAGAAGGCCGGACGCGTCAACCTCGGTCTGGAGGGCACCCTGGTCATGGGCGCCATGAGCGCCTACGCCACCGCCTACGCGACCGGCTCGCCGTGGCTGGGGGTGCTCGTGGCCGGCACGGTCGGGGCGCTCCTGGGGCTGCTGCACGGGGTCATCTGCAACCTGCCGCGGGTCAACGACATCGCCCTCGGCATTGCCCTGTTCCTGCTGGGCACGGGTCTCGCCTTCTACCTGGGCAAGCCCTTCATCGAGCCCATGGCGCCCCGGCTGCCGTCCCTCGCCCTGGGGGCCTGGAGCGCCTCTCCCCAGATCCGCGCCGCGCTGGACATCGCCCCCCTCTTCGTGATCGGCGCGGCGTGCGCCCCCGCGATGCGCTGGGGGCTCGGCAACACCCGGTGGGGCCTGATCGTTCGCACCGTGGGGGACAATGCCGA
>DATIFO010000146.1:0-20069 GCA_035455275.1 Methylomirabilis sp. (SeqCode)
GGTGATCCTCCGGGTATTGGTGGTGTGCTGTCTCGGGACCCATCATCTGGTGAGGCGTCTGTGCCAAGAACAGTATCCCGAGTAGCCTGCGGACACAAGCATCCCATCCCCGGAGGAACATCTGCGATCACGTCGCAGAAATGCGCAGGGCCGGACAGGAGGAGTGTCTGATGAGACCCGGAAGGACTTCAAGACGATGGCTCAGGGAGCCAGAGATGCTCAACTCTGCGTGCGGCTCGGCAGGCGCTGCGCGATGGTGCCGATCTCGGCGGGTGTCCTGGCGATGAGGGCGCCGGCCTGCTCCAGCGCGCGGACCTTGCTCTCGACGCTGCCCATGCCGCGCTGGACGATGGCGCCGGCGTGGCCCATGCGCTTGCCCTCGGGGGTGTGGCGGCCGGCGACGTAGGCGATGACGGGCTTCTTGAAGCCGGTGGCGATGTACTCGGCCGCCAGTTCTTCCTGGATCCCGCCCACCTCGCCCACGATGGTCACGAAGTCCGTCAGGGGGTCGGCCGCAAAAAGACGCAACAGATCGGCGAGATCAGTGAGAACCACGGGGTCGGCCCCCATGCCGACGACGGTGCTGGGCGCCGCCCCGGCCTTGGCGAGGATACCACCGACTTCGTAAGCCAGGGTGCCGCTCCGCGAGATCACGCCAGCTCGGCCTCCACACTTCGGGAACAGGTTCCCGGGGATGATCCCCATCTTGGCCTCGCCCACGGTGAGTATCCCGGGCGTGGTCGGACCGAGGAGGGTCGCCCCAACCCGCCTTGCCTCGGCCTTCATCTCCATGGTGTCGTGGACGGGGACGTGCTCCGTCACGACGACGACGAGCTTGATGCCGGCCTCCAGGGTCTCGAACACGGTGTCCTTGACGCCGCGGGCGGGAACGAAGAAGACCGACGCCTCCGCCCCAATCTCCCGGACGGCATCCAGGACGCTGTCGAAGACGGGAACGACGTCCACGGTGTCCCCGCCCTTCCCGGGGGTCACGCCTGCTACGATCCGGGTGCCGTACTCCAGCATCCACTTGGTCTGGGCTCGTCCGATCTTGCCGGTGATTCCCTGGACGAGGACCCGCGTGTTCTTGTCGAGGAGAATGCTCATGGGTTGGCTCCGCTAATCAAAACGTGAAACGTAAAACGTAACAGGCCCGTCAGTTACGCTTCACGTCTTACGCTTTAGTCTTCGCCTCCAGCGCTGCGCACAGGGCGTCCACTGCCGCCTCGGTCGTGATGTCGGTGACGACGGTCACGCCGCCCTCCGCGAGCGTGGCCCAGGTCTCTTCCTGGCGGTTCCCCAGGGCCTTGGCGACCACGGGGATCTTGATCTGCTTCTCGCGGAGGACCTTCACGACCCCCTTGGCCCCCTCGTGGATCGGGTTGATCCCGCCATAGAGGTTGATGAGGAGGCCGCGCAGGCCGGGCTTTTGGAGGACCAGGTCGGTCACCTTGTACATCAACTCCTCGGTGATCCCTCCGCCGGTCTCCAGGAAGTTGGCCGGGCGGAGGCGCTGGCCCACGACGTCCATCGTCGCCATGCCCAGACCGGCACCGCTGCTGATGATCGCGATGTCCCCGTCCAGGTCCACATATGAGACGCCGATCTTCCTGGCCGCCCGCTCCAGTGGGTGCTCGATCCGCTCCAGGGTGTCCTTGGGCAGTTCGGGATGACGGAACAGGGCCGAGTCGTCCACTTCCAGGACTGCGTCCACCGCCCAGACCTGCTCGTCCTCGGTGACAACCAGGGGATTGATCTCGGCGATCAGGGCGTCCATCCTTCGGAAGACCCGGTAGAGAGCGGCGAGGGTGTCCGCGATCCGGACCATGAGGTCGCCACGGAACCCCGCCTCGCGGGCGAGGGCGCGGGCCTGATGTCCCTGCAGCTCATTGGGCGGGACGACGGTCCGGCGGAAGAGGGCCTCGGGGGTCTCGCGCGCGATGGTCTCGACATCAATTCCGCCGGCCACACCGAGGATGACCGTGATGGCGCCGACCGCGGCGTCCACTGTCACCCCCACGTACAGCTCTCGCGCAATGGAAACCTTCTTGGCCAGCATGACGGATTCGACGCGGAGGCCGCGGACCGACCCTCCCAGGAGGGCACCGGCCTTCTCACGCACCGCGTCGGTCGTCTCGGCCGTGACGATGCCGCCGCCCTTGCCCCGCGAGCCTACCAGAACCTGGGCCTTGATCACGACGGGGAGTTCGACCTTCGCCAGTGCGGCGGCCGCCTCGTCGGGCGTGCGGGCGACGACGAAGGGCGGCACCGGAACCCCCGCCTGCTGGAAAAGTCTCGCCGCCTCGTGTTCATGCAGTCGCATGGGTCACCGGCTCCTGGATGGGGGCCTGCTCGCCGAGCTCCATCCCCTTGCGAAAGGCCTTGAGATTGAGATCGATGGTCTTGGGCGGGACGTTCTCGCGGATGGCCGCCTCCATCCCCGCCACGCTGACGATGCCGGTCTTGGCCACCAGGACTCCCAGCATGACCAGGTTGGCCACGATGGTCCGGCCCAGCTCCTGCGTCGCCAGGTTGGAGGCGGGGACGCCCACCAGCCGGATGTCCTCGCGGTTAGCGCTTTTCACCAGGTCGCTGTCGATGATCAGGAAGCCGCCGGGCCGCATATCCGGCCCGTACTTCTTCATGGCCTCCTCGGACATGGCCACCATGATGTCGGGGTGGGTCACCCGGGGATAGGTGATGGGGTCATCCGAGAGGACCACCTCGGATCGCGCGCCGCCGCCCCGCGCCGCTGCGCCGTAGGATTGTGTCTGGACGGCCCGGCGCCCGTCGCTGACGGAGGCGGCCGTCCCCAGGAGGACTCCGGCCAGGACCACGCCCTGGCCGCCAAACCCAGCGAAGCGTATCTCTGTCCGTTTCACCGTCGAACCTCCGGATAGGATTGAACCGCCAAGCGTAGGACGTAAATCGCAAAACGCAATCCGCGATTACGAGTTACGTTTTGCGCTTTACGTTCTAGCTTGCCCCGGCCGCCATGGCCTTGGCCCGGATCGCGGCCATGGTCTCGATCAGCTCGGGCTTCTCCACGTCCAGGAACTCGCCGACCACGATCTTGCCCGTCAGCTCCGCGGGCGTCATGAGCTTGGCCCGGGCCAGCGGGACCGAGTTCTTCTTGTAGTAATCCAGCATCTGGACGGTGTTTCCCATCCCGGTCTTCCGGCCAAACTCGACCGGGCACTGGGAGATGACCTCCACGAAGGCGAAGCCCTTCTTCTGGATGGCCCGCTTCATGGTCTTGACGATCTGCCGGGGGTGATAGGTGGTCCAGCGGGCCACGAAGGAGGCGCCCGCGCCCTTCACCAGCTCGCAGATGTCGAAGGGATTCTCGGCGTTGCCGAAGGGCGTCGTCACGGTGGAGAGGCCCAGGGGAGTGGTGGGGGCCACCTGCCCACCCGTCATCCCGTAGATCCCGTTGTTCACGCACACCACGGTCATGGCGATGTTTCGCCGGGCGGCGTGGATCAGGTGGTTCCCGCCGATGGCCGTGAGGTCGCCGTCGCCGCTCACCACCATGACGCGCTTCGCGGGCAGAGACGCCTTGACGCCCGTGGCGAAGGCGATGGGGCGGCCGTGGGTGGTGTGGAGGACATCGGTGAAAAAGCTGGGGCTCGGGATCCAGGCGGAGCAGCCGATCCCCGACACGAAGACGAAATCCTCGAAGGGGAGGCCCAGCTCGTCGATGGCCTGGAGGATCCCCTGGGCCAGGATGCCATTCCCGCAGCCGGGACAGTTGGCCGTGGTCTTGGCCGAGGGCCGGATGTACTTCGCCAGCGGATGCTCGTACGCCGCCATGCTCATGCCCGCACCTCCCGTACCGCCTTCAGGATGTCCTCGATCTCGTGCAGCTCCCCGAGGACCCGGGGCGGCAGGAAGCTCACCCCTGCCCGTCCCGCGGCTGCCGCCGCTACGTAGGTGACCACCTGGCCGAGATTGTTCTCCAGGACGATCAAATGCTTCACCCGCTCTGCCAGTAGGGCGATCTCCTTGTCCGCAAAGGGCCAGATCGTTCCCAGCTTGAACCAGCCAAGGCGCAGGCCCTCGGCACGGCCCGCCTCCACGGCGGCCTGGGCGCAGCGGGAGATGGAGCCGTAGCTCACCAGGACCGTCTCGGCCCCTTCGACATCGCTCTGCACCCGCACGATCTCGTCCCGGTGCTTCTGGATCTTCCCGTTCAGCTTCTTGATGAAGACGTCCAGGGCCGCCGCGTCGATCACGTTCCGCCGGCCGTAGGCATCGTGGCACGAGCTGGTGACGTGCGCCTTGTGTCCCTCGCCGAAGACCGGCATGGGGGCCACGTCCTCGTCCAGGAAGCCGGGCAACGACTCGACGTCCACGCCGCGCGGGAAGCGCGCCCGCTCCACCAGGGGGATGGCCGCCGGTTCGGGAACGACCAGCTCCTCACGCATGTGGCCCAGGAAGGCGTCGGAGAGGACGAACACCGGGGTCCGGAAGCGCTCGGCCAGGTTGAACGCCTCCACCGTGTAGTCGAAGCACTCCTGGACGGAGCTGGGCGCCAGGGCGATGATCTGGTAGTCGCCGTGGGAGCCCCGGCGCGGCTGGATCACGTCCCCCTGCAGCTCCACCGAGGGGATTCCCGTCGTGGGCCCGCCGCGCATGACGTTGACGATGACGCAGGGGGTCTCGGTCCCGACGGCGAAGCCGATGTTCTCCAGCATCAGGCTGACACCGGGACCCGAGGTGGCAGTGAGGGCCTTCATCCCGCCCCAGGCCGCGCCGATGACGGCGGCGATGGAGGCGATCTCGTCCTCCATCTGCAGGAAGGTGCCGCCAACGGCGGGCAGGCGCTCCGCCAGCCGCTCCGCCACCTCGGTGGCCGGGGTGATGGGGTATCCGGCGGCAAAGCGGCAGCCGGCCGCCAGGGCCCCTTCGGCGCAGGCGATGTTCCCCATCATGAAGTGCCGTCCGGTCAGGACTGCTTGGCTACTCATAGGTGACTCCGTTAGGCAATGACCAATGACAAATGACCAATTACCAAAGGAAGAACACAATTGGTCATTGGGATTTGGTCATTGGGATTTTGCCGCCTCGGCGGCCTCGGGGACTTCGTCCAGCCGCACGACGATGGCCATGTCAGGGCAGTAGATCACACAGTTCCCGCAGTTGCTGCAAGCGGTGATCTTCTCGACCAGAGGGAGCCGGACGCCCCGGGCCGTCAGCCGCTCCGCGATCTTGAAGACGTCCTTGGGACACAGGGCCAGGCAGATGCCGCAGCCGTCGGCCCCCTTGCAGAAATTCTCGTTGATGGAGATGATCACCGGCTTCAGCATGGGATACCTCCGACGATCGACAGTGACGGCAATATCCGACAGCGAACCTGCGTCGACTACCACGGGCGCAGGCGGCCCGTCTCGTCGAAGGGGAGAGGTCCCGCCTCGCCCACGACGGTGAGCCCCGCCTGGGTCGCCTCGGGGAGGAGAGCTTCGGAGATCTCCAGTTCCTCCAGGTGAAGCGTGTTCTTGATCCGTACGAGGCGTATCTCGTCCGGCGCGGCCTCACCCACCGCGACCTCGATGGCCTCCCGGTCGGTCTCCAGGATCACGGGCAGCCGCCCTGCGGACCAGAGGCGGGTGGTGAGGACGTTGGTGTACGTGGCCTTGTAGTCGATGGAGTCCACCACGCGCCGGGTGGTGAGGTCCGCCAGACCGATGCCGTTGGCGTTCCCATGGGTCTCGGGTGTGAGGCCCAGGACCACGATGGCCGAGACGAAGGGAGAGCCCATGGTCATCTTGCCGCCAACCCGTCCCCCCACGCCGATGATGTTGGTGTCCATGCCGGTCCCGCTGATGTTCTTCCCCATCTCGTCCACCACCAGGACATCCAGCGGGTCGAACGGCACGCGGGGCAGGATCTTCCACACCCGCTGCAGCAGCGCGACGTCCGTTTGCTCGAACCGCTCCGGCGGCACCACGTGGACCTCCATGGTTTCGTCGAGCGAATTCTCCAGGACCGCGATGCCGGCCAGAACCGGCGCCTTGGCCAGGATGACCCGGGCGGTCTCCACCAGGATCGACGCGACCCCGATCTTGTGGATCTGCTGTGCCCCCTTGTGCTTCCCCAGACCCACCGCCAGCATCTTGCACAGGCCACTCTCCACCTCGCCCCGGAAGATGGTGTGCAGCTTGACCCGGTTGATGACGATGATGCCGTCGGCGTGGAAGGCATTCCTGTCCAGGTGCACGGGGACGCCGGAAGCCGTTCGGCCGATCACCTCCACCTGCATGGAAGAGACGACCGGGCACCCCATCGTGGCCTCGGAGATGCCCAGGTCGGCCAGGAGGCTCCGCTGGCCCTCGTCCGTCGCCCCGCCGTGACTGCCCATGGCCGGGACGATGAACGGCTCCCCGCCCGCGGCTTTGACCGCGTCGGCTGCGGCGCGGGTCATGCCCACCAGGTTACTGATGCCGCGGCTTCCCGCCGTGATGGCGACGCGCGCGCCCGGCTTCAACTTGCCCATCCCGGGCAACCGGCGCAAGCCGGCAGCGACGGCACCGCACGCATCGCTGAGGCGGGTCCGGTCAAACGATTGTCTCACGCGGATCACGTTCGGCAACGCCATCGTCGACTCCTTCGAGGAAAACCGCCGGACAAGACCCCTGCACCATACGTCAAACCAGCCGAAAAGACACCCCGAAGAATGAGCTTGGCTGCATTTTCGGACAACTTCGCCGTGCGGCCGGCCACTGCCGGAGGCGAAGCAAGTCTTGACAAGCATCGTGGGCCTGTACTACTAACTGGCTTTGCGGGAAGAGACCCGATGCTGGCCAGAGGAGACTCCCCATGAGCGAGCGCCTGGTGGTCCGGGGGCGGCTGGAAGGGGCCGCGGAGCCCATGGACATCACGATCGAGGACGGCCGCATCCGGGCCATCGCCCGGGCAGGGGACGGCAACGGCGAATCGGTCGTGGGCGGCCGGGAATGCCTGCTCTGCGAGGCGTTCCTGGACATTCAGGTGAACGGCTTCGCCGCCGTGGATTTCAACCGGCCGACCCTCACGGCCGCCGACCTGCGCCGGGCGCTGGAGGCGATGTGGCGCCACGGCGTCACCCAATTCTTCCCCACGGTCATCACGGCGCCGCTTGAGCCGATGCTGGAAACCATGAAGGCGATTGCCCGCGCCCGGGAGGAGGACCCGGCCCTCCGCCACGCCATCCCGGCGATTCATCTGGAGGGCCCCTTCCTCGCCGCCGAGGACGGACCGCGTGGCGCCCATCCGCTCTTGTCAGTCCGGGATCCCGCCTGGGACGTGTTCCAGGGCCTGCAGGAGGCGAGCGGCGGCCTCATCAGCCTGGTGACGCTGGCGCCTGAGCGGCCGGGGGCCATCGAGCTGATCACCCGCCTTCGGGCCGCCGGTCTCGTGGTCGCGATCGGCCACACGGACGCGTCGGAGGCCGACATCGACGACGCCGTGCAGGCGGGCGCACAGCTTTCCACGCACCTGGGGAACGGCGCGCACGCCGCCTTGCCGCGTCACCGCAACTACGTCCAGAAGCAGCTCGCCACGGATGCCCTGATGGCCTCCCTGATCGCCGACGGCCACCATCTCCCCGCGTACTTCGTCCAGAACCTGATCCGGTGCAAGGGCCTGGACCGGGTCATCCTGATCACGGACGCCATGGCGGCCGCCGCCGCGCCGCCCGGGACCTACCGGATGGGCGAGGTGCTGGCAGAAGTCGGCCCGGACGGATACGTCCGGTTGCCCGGGACGCCGTACCTGGCCGGCTCGGCCCTGACGATGGATCGTGCCGTGGAGAACACGGCTCGTTTCGCCGGCCTGTCCCCCTGGCAAGCCATCGGCCTGGCGACGCGGCAGCCGCGCCGGCTGTTCCCCACCCTCGATGCCGGGATCGCACCCGGGCAGCCGGCCGACCTGGTGGTCCTCCGGGAGGGGCCGCCCCTCACCGTGGAGGCAACCATCGCCGAGGGTGTGCTGGTCTCCAGGTGTGCGTGAATAGCTGTCCGATCAATTGGTCATTTGTCATTGGTCATTGGAATTTGAGCCGGAGGCGAGGATGGATGGAATCGCACAGTACCACGCGGCCGTCACGGCCATGCTGCAGAAGATCGTCGAGACCCAGCGGGAGCCGATCGACCGGGCGGCGCGGCGGTGTGCCGACGCCATCGCCGAGGACCGCTACCTCTACGTGATCGGCACCGGCGGCCACTCGTACATCGCCGGCGAGGAGATGTTCTGGCGTGCGGGGGGGCTGGTGCCGGTGTACCCCATCCTGGATCCGGGGCTCTCCCTCTCCCATGGCGCATGGCGCAGCAACCTCGTCGAGCGGACCCCCGGGTACGTGATCCCCATCCTGAAGTACCATGGCGTCGGGAAAGGCGATGTGCTGATCATCTGCAACGCATACGGGATCAACGCCGCGACCATCGACGCGGCCCTGGAGGCGAAGCGGCTGGGGGCCACCGCGATCGGGGTGACCTCGACGCAGTTCGCCACCCGCGTCCCCGCGGACCATCCCTCTCGCCATCCCAACCGTCAGAACCTCCACGAGGTGGCGGACATCTTCCTGAACACCTGGCTGCCGTACGGCGACGCGGTGGTGGACGTCCCGGGCTGCGCTCAGCGCGTCTCGCCCTGCTCGTCGCTCGGGACCGCCTTCGTCCTGAACTGCCTGGTGGCCACGACGGTGGAGGAGCTGGTGCGCCGCGGCATCACGCCGCCCGTCTGGATGAGCGCCAACCTTCCCGGCGGGGACGAGGCCAATCGACAGCACATGGAGAAGCATCTCCGGCGGGTGAAATTCCTGTAGGGGTCCGGGTGTCCCGAGGCTCCGCTACTCAAGGAGGGCATCATGCATACGCGGCGGTACGGTCCCATGGTCTTGCTCGCGGCTTGTGCCCTGGCCGCGGCAGGCTTCACCCCAACCGCCGAGGCGGCCAAGGTCAGCCTGAAGCTCGGGCACATCCGGGCCGACAGCTCGCCCACCCACAAGGCGGCCCTGAAGTTCGCCGAGCTGGTGGCGCAGAAGACCGGAGGCGAGGTCGAGATCAAGGTCTTCCCCAACAGCCAGCTGGGCGGGATCCTGGACATGTTCACCGGGATGAAGGCGGGCAGCCTGGAGATGGTCTACGGCGGGATCAACACCCTGGGTTTCATCAAGGGGGGCGAGGTCTTCCAGATCACGGCGGTTCCCTTCCTCTACCGGGACTACGAGCACATGCGCAAGGTCCTGCTCTCACCCATCTTCAGGCCGCACCTGGAGGCGGCGGAGAAGGCCACGGGGGTGAAGGTGATCACCACGAATGGGGACACCGCCCCGCGCGAGCTGAGCACCCGGGACAAGCCGGTGAGGACCGCGGCTGATTTCAAGGGGCTGAAGATCCGGATCGCCGAGAGCGCCATGGTCCGAGCCGCCATGCAGCGGCTGGGGGCGAACCCCCAGGTCATCCCGTTCGCCGACCTGTACGTGGCGCTGAAGCAGGGAGTGGTGGACGCTCAGGAGAACGGCGTCATCCCCATCAAGAACATGTCGTTCTACGAGGTGCAGAAATACCTGACGCTCACCCACTACATCCGGGACGTGGAGACTTTCTACATCGGCGCCGACAAGTGGAAGACCCTGACGGGGGCGCAGCAGAAAGCCATCACCGAAGCTGGGGAAGAGGCCGGGAATCTCGAGACGCAGTTGACCCTGCAGGAGCTGGATGAGGCCACGAAGTTCCTGGCCAGCAAGATGACCGTGATCGAGCCGGATCTCGCCTCCATCCGCAAGGCCCTGGAAGGGGTGTACGAGGAGCAGTTCGAGGGGAAGCTCTGGCCGAAAGGCATGCTCCAGCAGATCCGCGATTTCAAGTAGTGCCCGAGAGGGGAAGAGGAATCCGACAACTGGCAATGCCAAACCGGTCAATGCTCCCCATTGGCCGGTTGTCAGTTGTCGGTTTCTCATTTTCCTTGAACCTCGTCAGGCTCTCGCATGATCAGCCTCCTGTTCCTCCTGCTGTTCGCCCTCTGCGCCCTCGGCTTCGAGATCTGGGCCGCCATGGGCCTGAGCGCCGTCCTCTACCTCCTTATCCGGGGGGATGTTCCTCTGAACATCATGGCCCAGACCATGGTGTCGGGGGTGGACATCGTCACGCTGGTGGCCATCCCGCTCTTCATGCTGGCCGGCGAGCTGATGAACGAGTCGGGAATCACCGAGCGGCTCGTGCGATTCTCCCAGTTCTTCGTGGGCCGCATCCAGGGCGGGCTGGCTTACGTCACGGTCATCGTGAATGTGATCATGGCCGGGGTGTCCGGTTCGGCCGTGGCGGATGCCAGCGCCGTCTCCTCGGTGCTTCTGCCCGCCATGGCGCGGGACGGGTACGACCGGCGCTTCGCCGCGGCCATCAACGGCGCCGCCGCGACGATCGGCCCCATCATCCCGCCCAGCATCCCCATGGTCTTCATCGCGGTGATCAGCGACCTGTCCATCGGGAGACTCTTCCTGGGCGGGGTCGTGCCCGGACTGCTCATGGGGGCGTTCCTGGCGGTGACGATCTGCCTCCAGTCACTCCGGCACCCGCTCCCCACGACCCCATTGGCAGGCGGTCTGACGGAGTTCCTGCGACTCATGGGCCAGGCGCTCCTGGCGCTCCTGGCTCCCCTGATCATCCTGGCGGGCGTAGTCTTCGGCGTCGTGACCATCGTGGAGGTCGCCTTCCTGGCGGTCTTCTACGTCCTCCTGGTAGGAGTGCTGGCCTACCGCACGATTTCTCTGCGGGCGCTTCCCGGCATCTTTGCCCGGGCCGCCGCCACCTCCACGACCATCATGGCAATCTTCGCCGCGGTCGGCGCGTTTTCCTGGATCATCGCCAGCGAGCAACTGGGCCCGCAGGTTGCCCGGGCCATCCAAGCATTGGGTCTGGGATGGGCCGGCTTCCTCTTCGTGGTCAACATCTTTTTCCTCTTCCTCGGTTGCATCATGGACGCCGTGCCGGCGATGCTGATCTTCTTTCCGGTGCTCCTGCCGGTGGCAAAGGGCCTGGGCATCGACCCGATCCACTTCGGGGTGATGGTCGTCCTGAATCTGATGATCGGACTGCTCACACCACCCGTGGGCGCCATCCTGTTCCTGGAGGCGAAGATCGCCGGCATTCCTTTCGAGACACTCGTCAGGGCGGTGATCCCCTATCTGCTGGCGCTCCTCGTGGTGCTGGGGCTGATCACTTACATTCCGCCCCTGGTGACCTTCATTCCGAACCTGGTGTTCCGATGAGCGGGCTGATCCACAGCTTCCGCGTCGGAGCGGACCGAGCCCTCTCCGCGGCGATCGGGGTCGCCCTCCTGGCCATCTTCTTCCTCAACATGTACCAGGTGGGAGGCCGCTATGTCTTCAGCGTGGGCGCGGTCTGGATCCCGGACGTGACCAGGTTCCTGTTCATCTGGATGGTGTTCCTGGGGACGGCCCTTATGCACCTGCGGCGGGGACACCTCGTGATCGACTACATCCAGGTGCGTCTGCCGGACCAGTTGCGGCAGGCGACAGAGGCACTCATCAGTGGCTCGATGCTGGCCCTGGCCGGCATCCTGGTGGTCGTGGGCTGGCGGATCGTGCAGATCCGCATGGACATCCCCTACACCCTCTGGGAGATCCCTACCGGATACGCCTACCTCTCCGTCCCGGTCGCCGCCTCGCTCATCGGCCTCACCAGCCTCGCCGACCTGTGGGCGTGGCTGCAGGAGAGAAGATTGAAAACCGGTAGCGCGGAAGCGTCGTGAGCCTCACGACCGACAATGCGACCGCGCGAAGGCACATACGTCCTCCGACGTGCGCTCTGCCCTCGGTCCGCGACCGGCTCAACCAGTGCTGATAACCATGACGTGGTCCTGCGTCTCGAGAATGCGGTGCCACGCATTACCTCCTCTCTCCCCCTGGAAGGGAAAGGGGGGCCGGGGAGGAGCGGCGGGGGGATACGTCAAAGTAATTGAGGCCCGGGGTGCACGGGTTCGAGTCCCGTTCGCGGAAGCACTAAGCACTCGAGCTCTCACCATCTGGAGCATGAGCGTGAGCTCCATGGCGCCACACTCGCGCATTCCTGCAAGACTTCTCGCCGTTGACACCCGCAAACCCGTTCGTTAGGATCTCGCTTGAACCTCCCGACCCGAGCGCCTTATTCGCGGGAGTGCGCCCCCTCCCGGTTCTCTCAGGGCCAGAACCGGCTGTCGAGTCTTCGCGTTGCCAGTTTTGGACAACCAGGACGGTCGGCCCATACGGGTTCGGCTCTGGTGGACCGCGACGGGATACGCTTGCATCGGGAGACCGCATGGAAAGCCTTTGGCTGCTGGTCATCCTCGGGGTGGTCGTCTGGCTGGCGCGCGGGCTGTGGCGGGCCAATCAACGGATCGATAAGCTCGAAGGCCGAATCGCCGACCTACTGGTGGATCTTGGCCTTGTAGAGGTCGGTGGGCAAACCGGCAGGAGGTCCGCGGGAGAGTCGCCATCGGCCAGCGATGTGCATGAGATGGCAAGCTTCCCCCCGTCCCGGACCGAAGACGGAGGCGCCGGCCAGATCAGGGCTCCGGTGGAGGTCTCGCCCCCGCCGGCCGACACATTCGCCACTCCTCGCCCGCTACCCTCCGCCGCGCAAAGCTCAGTTGTCGAAAGCGCGTCTGGGGCTCAAACGCCCGGCGCGGACACTACCACGGTGCCACCGCTCCCGCCGCGATTCGCACGCCCGGCCATGATCCCGCCCATCGATTGGGAGCAGTTCATGGGGGTCAAGCTGTTCGCCTGGCTCGGGGGCCTGGGTCTCTTCCTGGGTGTCGGATTCTTTGTAAAGTATTCCTTTGAGCATGAGCTGATTCCGCCCGAGGTCCGCGTGGTACTGGGTTTCCTGGCGGGCCTGGCCCTGCTCGTGGCCGGCCTCCGGATGGCCGGGCAGCGCTACGATGTCACCGCACAGACGCTGTGCGCCACAGGGGTGGTGATCCTGTATGCGGTCACGTTTGCGTGCCGGTCCGTCTACCACTTCCCACTCTTCGGTCTGATCCCGACGTTTCTGCTGATGACCCTGATCACGGCCACCGCCTTTCTCCTCGCGGTCCGCTTGGATACACAGGTGGTCGCGATCCTCGGGATGCTGGCGGGTTTCCTCACCCCGGTCCTGCTGTCGACCGGCCAAGACAACCCGCCTGGACTCTTTGGGTACGTCGCGCTCCTTGATATCGGGTTGATCGCGGTCGCGCTCCACCGGCGCTGGCAGTTCCTGGTGCTGTTCGGTGCGGTCGGCACGATCCTTACGCTGTGGGGGTGGGCCGCCACGTTCTTCTCCGTCCCCAAAGTAGGCACCGCCATCGCCGCGTTTCTCCTCTTCGATGTGCTCTTCCTCGCCGGGTTCCTGCTGGCCCACCGCCGAGGGCAGGTCGACCGGTGGGTATCGGCGGCGGCGATACTCCCCTCGCTCGCGTCGGTGGTCTTTGCCGCCTACCTGCTCACCTTCGGCGGTCTGGGACAGCGGCCCGGCCTCGTCTTCGGCTTTGTCCTGGTGGCAGACATCTGCCTGCTGGCGTTGGCATGGATGCGGGAGGAGTTAGCCCCCCTGCAGGTCGGGGCGGGTATGGCGGTGTTCGCGCTCCTCGCCGTCTGGACGGATCGTCATCTCTCGTCCGATCTTCTCAGTTGGGGCCTCTGCCTCTACCTGCTCTTCGCGTGCTTCCATGCGGCCCTGCCCGTCGCCCTGCAACGGCTTCGCCCGCGGTCCTCACCCGCGTGGTGGATCCATCTGTTCCCCGTCCTGGCGCTTCTACTGGTCATGATACCGATCGGCCGCGGCCTCGCGCTCTCGCTCCTCGTCTGGCCGGTGGTCCTCCTCATCGACCTATTAGCCGTCGTCCTGGCGATCCTCGTCCCGTCGGTGCTCGCGCTGCTCGCCGTCCTTCTGCTCACGGTGGCGGCGACCGGGCTCTGGATTGCCGCGATCCAGGCGTCCGTCACCCTGTTGCCGTCGATGCTCCTCGTCATCGGCGTGGTGGCCGTCTTCTTCCTCGCCGCAACCGTGTTGGCGGCCCGGTGGCTTCCAGGGGGAACTTCGACGGGGTGGACCGGCACGACCGCCCCGACGCCGGCGCGAGGCCCGTTGGGGCTGGACCTCGCGGCGTTGGCTCAACTGCCGGCGCAACTGCCGGCGCTCTCGGCGGTCCTCCCGTTCCTGCTGCTCCTCATGCTCACGGAGCGGCTGCCGCTCCCGGATCCGTCACCGGTGTTCGGGCTCGCCCTGGTGCTGGTCGTGCTGCTCCTCGGCCTGGCGCGGTGGCTCGAGATGGAGTGGCTCCCGGCCGTCGGCCTGTTCTGCACGCTGGTGCTGGAGCACGCCTGGCACGTCCAGCACTTCCAGCCATACCAGGCCGTGGTGCCTCTCCTGTGGCACCTGGGTTTCTATGTCATCTTCCTGGTGTTTCCGTTCGTGCTCCGGCCGCCCTTTGCGACCAGCGTCGTCCCCTGGGCCGCGGCGGCCCTTTCGGGGCCGCTCCACTTCTACTTGGTCTACCGGGTTGCATCCATGGCGTTCCCGAACAACGTGATGGGGCTCCTCCCGGCGGCCTTTGCCCTGCCGACGATGGCCGGGCTTCTTGTCCTGCTGCGTATCGTGGCGCCTGGCAGCCGGACTCGCAACGCCCTGCTCGCCTGGTTCGGGGGCGTCGCCTTGTTCTTCATCACCCTGATCTTTCCGATCCAGTTCGAACGGCAGTGGCTCACCATCACCTGGGCGCTGGAGGGAGTGGCCCTGCTCTGGCTGTTCCACCGGGTGCCGAATCCGGGGCTCCCGCTCACCGGCGTGGGCCTGCTGCTGGTTGCGTTCGGCCGGTTGGCGCTCAACCCGGCCGTGCTGGCCTACCACCCACGGAGCGCCACCCCCATCCTGAACTGGTATCTGTATGCCTACGGGATCGTCACGACCTGTCTTTTCGTCGGCGCCCGTCTCCTCGGGCCACCGGGGCACCTGCTGCTCGGCTGGAACGTGCCCCCGGTCCTGACGGGTCTGGGCACGGTGCTGGCATTCCTCCTGATGAACATCGAAATCGCGGACTACTTCACCGTGGCGGGATCCGTGTTGACATTCCAGTTCGCGGGCAATCTCGCGCAAGACATGACCTATTCCATCGCATGGGCGCTTTTCGCGCTCGCGCTGATCGTCGTGGGCCTCGCGAAACGGCTGGCCCTCGCGCGCTATGCGGGCCTTGGGTTGTTGGGCCTGACGCTGCTCAAGCTCTTTGTCCACGACCTGGCGCGCCTGGCCCAGCTCTACCGCATCGGGGCGCTGTTATGCGTCGCCATCATTGCCATCTTTGCCTCCTTCCTGTACCAGCGTTGGCTCGTCACCGAGGAGAATCGCGATGCGCCTGGGGCCACGCAACCGTAATCTGTGTCCCGGATCGCCATGGCGGGCCGCAGGCATGGCTCTCCTCGGGTGCGCTGCCCTCTACTCCGCCCTCGCCGATCCTGTCGGGGCGGGCACGTTCCCCGACTGGCGATATCGGCAGGAGATCCCGCTCGCGGCCCCAGGCCTCATCAAGCTCGAATTGCCCGCGGAGACGCTGGATGCTGCCCGCCCTGGACTCGAGGATCTGCGCATCCTCGATCCCTCCGGAGGGGAGGTGCCCTATGTGATCGAGCAGGGCGGTCCCACCCGCAGGGTGGCACGCGAGGCCAAGTCGTTCGGCGTGTCCATGGGGGCGACATCCACCTTCCTGACCATCGAGACGGGGGTGACGGCCCCCCTCGATGGCGTCACGTTGACGACACCCGCCAAGAGCTTCATCAAGGCGGTCCGGGTGGATGGCTCGGCCGACGGAAAACGCTGGCGGGTGCTGGCGCGCGGGTTGCCGATCTTCCGCCAACCCTCTGGTGTCAGCCAGCTTGACCTCCCGTTTCCCGCGGGGGCGTGGCCCTTCCTGCGCGTGACCGTTGACGATCATCGGTCGCCGCCGGTGCCGTTCACTGCCGCCCGGATCCAGGTCGCGGCCCTGGATCCGGCCCCCCGGATGCCCGTCGAGATGCAGATCGTCGAGCGGGCGGAAGGCCCTGGCGAGACGCGCCTGACGTTGCACCTCGGTGCGGCCCACCTGCGGCTGGCTGCCCTGCACGTCGACTCGCCCGAGCCCTTCTTCACCCGCCGCGTGTCCTTGGCCGCCCGGCAGGTCGAGGGGGACATCATCCAGGAGAAGACGCTTGCCGAGGGCGTGATCTTTCGTAGGGCCATCCAGGGTCGACCCGCCTCAAATCAATTGTCGGTCCCCGTGGACCTCACGACCCCGTCCCGAGAGCTGTTGCTCCTCGTCCGGAACGAGGACAGTCCGCCCCTGCAGGTCTCCGCGATCCGCGCAGACCGGAGGCCGGTGTATCTGTTCTTCATGGCGGGCCGCGGCGGGCCTCATGTCCTCCTCACCGGGAATCGGCTCGCCGCGGCGCCGCGATACGACCTGGCGTCCCTGGGAGCAGATGTCACGGGCACCCACGCCACCACCCAGCGTCCGGCGGCGCTTGGGCCCAACCCAGACTATCGTCCGGTCGACGTGGTGCCGGCGTCGGCCGCGACCGGGCCGGCGCTGGACGTCTCCGCGTGGCCCTATCGCAAGCGTGTGGAGACGACCGGCGCAGGGGTGCAGGAACTGGAACTCGACCTGGACGTTCTGTCCCGGGCCCTCCCGAGCTTCGCGGACCTCCGATTGATGAGCCACGGGCAGCAGCTCCCGTACATAGTGGAACAGACCTCCATGACGCGGGCCCTCGTCCCCCAGATCGCGCCGGCCAACGATTCTCGGACGCCCAAGCTCAGCCGCTGGGCCATGAAGCTCTCCCACCTCAACCTCCCGCTCACGCGCCTGGCCTGCACCACCACCACCCCTCTCTTCCGTCGCGAGGTCCGGCTGTATGAGGAGGCAACCGACGAGCGAGGGGGCAGGCTCCAGCACCAGCTCGGATGGGCGACGTGGGTGCGGACGCCGGAGCAACAGACTCGAGAGCTACTCCTGACCCTGAACCGCCCGCCGACCACGGACACGCTGCTCCTGGAAGCCCATAACGAAGACAATCCACCCATCACGCTGGAGAAGTGCCAGGTCTTCTACCCGGTCAGGCGTGTCCACTTCGATGCCGCACCGGAGGCATTTCTCTACTACGGGAACCGGCGCGCCGAGGGGCCGCGCTACGATTTGCGGTTGATCTCGACTCAGGTGCTGATGGCCGAACGAGCCGTGGCGTCCCTGGCCGCGGAGGAGCAGGTCGGGAACGCCGGATGGCCCGAACGCATCCCGCTCCTGTGGCGCGGCGGCATCCTCCTGTGGGGGACGCTGGCCGTGGTCGTCCTCGTCCTGCTCCTGATCATCTCCCGGCTCCTCCCGAAGCCCGCCCCGCCCGCCGGCGGATGAGTCCGGGCGCCACCGGAAGAGAAACCGTCCGGGTTTCCGAGATGCGTGTGATGAAACGGAGTCTTCTCCTCGTCGCGCTCTTCGTCATTGCGCTGCGTGCCCATGGCGCCATGGCCGCCGAGTATCTGATCCGGCCGGAGCAGAGCGAGCTGGTCGTGCTCGTGTTCAAGACGGGGTTCGCGTCGGCGCTCGCCCACGATCACGTCGTGCGCGCCACACGGTTCTCCGGCTCCATCAGCGGGGATCCGGGCCATCCGGCCACCGCCGTCGTGCGCGTGACGGTCCCCGCGGCGGGACTCGCCGCGGACGAGCCGGAGATGCGGAAGAAGCATGGAGTGGCGGGGACGCTCGGCGATTCCGACCGGCGCGACATCCAGTCCACGATGCTCGGAGATTCCCAGCTTCACGTCGCGGCGCATCCCGACATCAGCTTTCGTTCTGTCTCGGTCGAGCCGCGGTCGACCGCCGGCGTTCTCGTCACCGGCGACTTCACCCTCCACGGCACCACCCGCCGCATCAGCTTTCCCGTCGCCGCCCAGCTCTCCGGCGACACCCTGCGCGCCACCGGCGCCTTCGAGTTCAACCAGAGCGACTTCGGCATCACCCCGCTCTCCCTCTTCCTCGGCGCCGTCCGGAACCAGGACCGCGTGCGCGTCGTCTTCGACCTCGTCGCCGCGCCCTGACCCGCGCCATTCGCCCGTGAATCCGATTCTGCACTGGTCCGTCATTCCGTACGTGACACGGCATCCAGTCTGGCCTTCTGGATACCGGCTGGAGTTTACCCCGGTGAAAACCGGGGCCGGTATGACGAACTCGAAGAAAGCCGCGGGGAGTGATCCGACATAGATTCAGGCAATTCCGGGCACCAGTCCTGCTGGCGGTCTCGGGGGGTTGGGGACCGGGTGACCGGTGGAGAGAACAAATGGCGAATGGGCGTTGCGTCCTCCGGCGGGGTTGCATATGCTTCGGGGCCAGAAGGTGGGCGGGGAACCACGCGGACCCCGCGCACCGCCACCGCGCCCGCCCGGACCGTTCCCGGGCGCGCCACGGGCTGTCTTCGCCCGGAGATGGATTCCGACACGCCTGCCCCGGAGGTGACCACCATGTCCAGAGCGTTGGAAGGCCTGCGCGTAGTTGATTTGAGTCACGTGCTGGCGGCGCCGACGACCAGCATGTACCTGGCCGATCTCGGAGCCGAGGTGATCCACATCGAGCGCGAGATCGGGGACGACGCCCGCGAGTTCGGTCCCTTCATCGGCGGCCACGACAAGAACCGAAGCGGCTACTTCATCAGCCTGAACCGCAACAAGAAGAGTCTGGTGCTCGACCTGAAGAGCCCCCAGGGCCGGGAGATCCTGCGGGAGCTGATTCGCGTCTCCGACGTGGTGCTGGAGAATTACCGCCCGGACGCCATGGAAAAGCTGGGCTTCGGCTGGGAGAACTTGCAGAAGATCAACCCGCGTGTCATCTACTGCAGCATCTGCGGCTTCGGCCACGACTCGCTACCCGAGTACGCCAATCGCCCCGCCTACGACATGGTGGCCCAGGCCTACAGCGGCCTCATGAGCATCACCGGCCCCGAGGGCGGGCCTCCGTGCCGCGTCGGCTCCTCCGTCGGCGACCTCATCGCCGGGCTGCAGGCGACCATCGGGATCCTGGCGGCGCTGCGCCATCGCCAGCGGACCGGGCGGGGCCAGTACGTGGACATCGCCATGGTGGACGGCCTCTTCTCCGTCCTGGAGAACGCAGTGGCCCGCTACGTGAACACCGGGGACATTCCGGGGCCGCTGGGGGGCGCCCACCCGTCCATCACCCCCTTCCAGGGATTCCGGGGGAAGGATGGGCAGTGGGTGATCGCCGCCATCGGGAACGACAAGCTGTGGGTCCTGTACTGCGAGCTTCTCGATCGGCTTGACCTCATCGATCACCCCAAGTTCAAGACCAATCCCCTGCGCTGCGACAACCGCAAGGAGCTGATCCCCATCCTGGAGCGGGAGATGGCCAAGAAGACTGCGCAGGAATGGTGCGATCTGTTCGAGAAGCACGGGATCCCTTACTCGCCGATCAACAATCTCCAGCAGATCTGCGAGGATCCCCACATCGCCCACCGGAAGATGCTGGTGGAGATCGACCAGCCCCTGGTGGGCAAGATGCAGATCTGCGCCTCGCCCCTCAAGCTTTCCGAAACGCCAGGGGAGGTCTACGCCCCCGCGCCCATGCTCGGGCAACATTCGGAGGAGATCCTGCGGGATGTCCTGGGCTTCCCGCCGGAGAAGATCGCCCAGCTCAAGGCCACGGGGGTCATCGGCACGAGCGCCTGAATGATCGGGGAGGCAGGCGGATAGACACCTGGCGCTGACAGCTCACCTCGGGGGAGCAGGCTCGATGGGACGAGTGAGGGTGGCGCTGGCCTGTACGGCTTGCTGTGTCTTCCTGCTGGCCTGGGCCATCGCCGGGTTGCACCCGAGGCCGATCGCCGCACCATTGCAGGAAGCCGCCCCCGCAGCGTGTCCGGACCCCATGGCGATCGTCAAGGCCTTCTACGACGCGAACGACGCGTCGCGGTTCGACAGGAGTCTTGGCTTCCTCACAGAGGATGCCACGCTCTCCACGTGGGCCGAGGGGGTCAACGGGTATCACGCGCGGGCAAGGCATTTCGCCGGCAAGAA
>DATIFO010000147.1:0-9576 GCA_035455275.1 Methylomirabilis sp. (SeqCode)
CCATCTTCCCGACGCTCTCACAGGGGAACTTCCCCGCTTCGTCCACCTGGGCCGCGATGGGCAGGAGTTCCTGCTCGGCGAACCGCCGGGCCGTCTCCTGAAACATCCGTTGCGCGTCGGTCAGCTCGAAGTCCATGCCCCCAACCCGAAAACCGTTCGGTGGTTCGAGGGTTCGGTGGTTCGGTTGTTCCGCTCGGACACGACCCACCGAACCACCGACCAACCGAACGCTCTTGCCCTCTTGCCGTTTTAGCGCCCCTTGAAGCTGGGCTTGCGCTTTTCCAGGAACGCCTTGACGCCCTCGACCCGATCCTCGGTCGTGAAGCACACGCTCCAGGACTTGGCCTCGATCTCCATCCCGGCGGCGAGGTCGGCCTCGGACCCCAGCTCGATGGCCTCCTTTGCCATGCGCAGGGCGATCGCCCCCTTGCTCACGAGCTTCTCGCACAGCTTCCGGATCTCCGTCATCAACTCCGCCGAGGGCACCACCTTGGAGATCAGGTGCAACTCCCTCGCCTCCTCCGCGGTCAGCATCTCGCCGGTCAGCGCCAGCTCCTTGGCCTTCTGCTTTCCAACCAGCCGAGCGAGACGCTGGGTCCCGCCGGCCCCGGGGATGATTCCCAGGGTGATCTCAGGCTGGCCCATCCGGGCCGAGTCGGCCGCATAGGCGATGTCGCAGGCCATCATCAGCTCGCAGCCGCCTCCCAGCGCAAACCCGTTCACCGCCGCGATCGTCGGCTTGGGGAGGGTCTCCAGCTTCCGCAGGACGCGCTGGGTATTCCGGCTGAACTCCAGCGCCTCCATGGGCCCCATGGCCTCGAACTCGCGGATGTCGGCCCCCGCGGCAAAGGCGCGGTCGCCCGACCCGGTGATCACCAGGACGCGCGCTGCGGGATCCGCGGCCACCTCATCCAGGGCTTGGTCCAGCTCGCGGAACACTTGCCGGTTGAGGGCGTTCAGTTGCTTCGGTCGGTTCAGCGTGAGGATGACCACGCCGCCGTCCCGTGCCAGCTCGATCGTCTCGAAGCCCATGCCCCCTCCCCGTGCCCCCGCTGGGACGGCAAGCTCAGGTGTAGTTGTAGAATCCCCGGCCGCTCTTTCTCCCCAGGTGTCCGGCGTCCACCATTCTCACCAGCAGGGGCGCCGGCCGGTATTTCGGGTCGCCCAACCCCTCGTGAAGCACTCGAAGCACCGCCAGACAAATGTCCAGTCCGATGAGGTCAGCCAGGGCCAACGGTCCCATGGGATGCTTCATCCCCAGGTGCATGACGGTGTCGATGGCCTCCACCGTCCCCACCCCTTCCATGAGGGTGAAGATCGCCTCGTTGATCATGGGCATGAGAATCCGGTTGGCCAGGAATCCTGGGAAGTCGCCGGCCTCCACGGGGGTCTTCCCGACCCGCTTGGCCAGCTCTTGTGTCGCGGCGGCCGTGTCCCCCGACGTCTCCACACCGCGGATGACCTCCACGAGCTGGAGGATGGCGACCGGGTTCATGAAGTGCATTCCGATCACCTTGTCTGGCCGCCGGGTGGTCGCGCCGATCTTGGTGATGGAGATGGAGGAGGTGTTGGTGGCCAGGATGGTGGAGGGACGGCAGATCTTGTCCAGCTCCTGGAAGATGGCCTTCTTCACGGTGAAGTCCTCGGTGGCAGCCTCCACGATGAAGTCGGCGTTCTTCAGGTCCCCCAGGTTCGTGGTGATGCTGAGCGTCTTCAGGAATTCGGCCTTTTGCGTCTCTCCGATCTTCCCCGACTCCACCAGTCTGTCGAATCCCTTCTCGATCCGGGATCGGGCCTGCTGCAGGATCCGCTCCTCCACATCGCGCAGGATGACCCGCAACCCTCCTTGCAGCGTCACCTGCGCGATTCCGTGCCCCATGGTGCCAGCCCCCACCACTCCAACGCTCCTGATCTCCATGTCACCTCCTCAAGGCGTGCGAAAGACCGACAGGGAAATTCGACAGCGACAGCCGGAAAAACCGACAGCGATCTCCGACAGTGACAGCCGGACTACAAACCCGCTTCGCTATCGCTATCCCTGTCGCTGTCGGCTCTCATTCGTCAGCCCCGTTCGACCGCGAGGGCGACCGCCTCCCCGCCGCCCAGACACAGGGCGGCGATGCCGCGCCCCGCGCGGCGATGCGCCATGGCATAGAGCAGGGTCACCAGGATGCGGGCCCCGGTCGCCCCGACGGGATGCCCCAGGGCGACCGCGCCCCCGTTGACGTTCACCCGCTCGGGGTCCAGACCAAGGTCGTGGATGGCAGCCATGGTCACGGCGGAGAACGCCTCGTTGATCTCATACAGCTCGACGTTCTCGGCGGACCAGCCCGTCTTCTTGAGGAGCCGCCGCACGGCCTCGATGGGAGCCACGGTGAACCACTCCGGGGCGGTGGCCGCCCCCGCCATCCCGGCTATCCGCGCCAGCGGCCGAAGCCCCAGGGCCTCCGCCCGCCGGGCCGAGGCCACGATCACGGCCGCGGCCCCATCGTTCACCGACGGCGCGTTGCCGGCCGTCACGGTCCCGCCCTCCTTGAAGGCCGGCTTCAAGCGTCGCATCTTGACCAGGTCGCCGCGTTTCGGCTCCTCGTCCTCGTTCACCATCTCGACCGTGCCCTTCCGGCCGGGGATCTCGACCGGAACCAATTCTGCGGCGAACCGGCCTTCCGCCTGGGCGGCCAGGGCGCGGGTGTAGCTCCGGGCCGCGTACTCATCCTGCGCCTCGCGGGTGAAGTGATACTTCTCCGCGCACAGCTCGCCGCAGACGCCCATGGAGAACTGATTGTACACGTCCCACAAGCCATCCAGGATCATGGAATCGATGAGCTGGGCGTGACCCATCCGATATCCCGTCCGCGCCCGATCCAGGAGGTAGGGCGCCCGGCTCATGCTCTCCATCCCTCCGGCCAGCACCAGCTCCACCTCGCCCGCCTGGATCCGGTTGGCGGCCAGCATCGCGGCCATCAGCCCCGAGCCGCAGACCTTGTTCACCGTCATGGCCCCCGCCGTCGCGGGCACCTTGGCCCCGATGGCGACCTGACGTGCGGGCGCCTGCCCCAACCCGGCGGACAAGACATTTCCGAAGATGGTTTCCTCCACCTGCTCCGGATCCAGACCGGCCCGCCGGATTGCCTCGGCCGCCGCAATGCTCCCCAGCCGGGTGGCCGCGACCGCCGCAAGGGTTCCGTTGAGGCATCCGATGGGGGTACGCGCTGCCCCCACGATCACCACGTCTTCCATGACTCCCCCCGCCTCTCAGACTCAGCGCCTCCCATCAATAGGGTCCATTGAGTCTGTTGAGTCCGCGGACTTGATCCTTGACCGGGTTTTCGATGTGTGCTGGCACCGCGTCTTATCCCCGGCGACACCAGCAAGATGGCGATCCCGATCGGACGCTCGTTCCGATTAGGAAAATCGTATAGATGCCCGCTAGCTGTGTCAAGCGATTTCCCGGGAAGCGATCACCCGCAGAAATCTCGCCACCGGCAATCCAGGTCCGATGGATTCCAAGCTCGCCGAATCGCCTTACGATTCCAGTCCAGGTGTCCGCGCTTCCCGCGTCGCTCTCCCTGCTGCATGACAGGTCCCGGGTTCGCAGGTATTCGAGTATTCCTTTCATGTTGACATCCTTCGACGCGGGGTGATAGAAGGTCACCGTTTCTTGGCCATGGCATGAAGACCTGAAGCGGGCGAGGCTGTGAGCCCGTGTCGTCCCCCTCCAACCATCCGGTTCCACCTGTCGAGGCCTGCCAGGCTGGATGATTTCCCTATCATGCAGAGTGGTCAGAAGAGGAGGTCAGGGAAATGAAAACGCTTCGTAGGTTCCACCCGCTCTCGTGGCTGGCCGCTGTGGCACTGGTTCTGGGACTCATCGGCGCGCTGGCGGTCTCACCGGCGGCAGCCGGCCAAGCCCGAGCCGGGAAAACTCTGATCATTGCGATGAGCCAGTCGGACATGAAGACCCTGGATGTGAGCCGCCAGTTCGAGTTCGCCGCGGCGTTCATTTGCCTCAACACCTACGACAGTCTGATCATGCCAAAAGGCCCGTCGGACCTGAACACCTATGTCCCCACCCTCGCCACCTCCTGGAACATCTCCAAGGACGGCAAGGAGTACACGTTCAAGCTCCGCCAGAACGTGAAGTTCGCGAGCGGGAATCCCTTCACGGCGGAGGACGTCAGATTCACCTTCACCCGGCTCAAGAACCTGAAGGGTAACGCGAGCTGGCAGATGGACCCTTTGAAAGAGGTCCAGGTCGTCGATTCGCACACCGTGAAGATGATCATGAACGAGCCGAACGGTGACTGGCTGGCGGTCCTTTCGGGCCAGAACGGGGGCGTCATTGACTCGAAGCTCGCAAAAGAGCACGGGGCCAGCGACTCGCCCACCGCGGACAAGGACGACAAGGCGGAGGAATGGCTGAACCAGAATTCGGCCGGGAGCGGACCATTCATCCTCAAGGGGTGGCTCCGGAACACTGGGATCACGCTGGAGCGGAATCCGAACTACTGGGGCACCGCCCCCAAGGTTGCCAAGGTCGACATCCGTGACGTGACCTCGCCTGCGACGCAGAAGCTCCAGGTGGAAAACGGGGACGTGGACATCGCCATGAACGTCACGCCCGACCTCGTCGCCACGATGCGGAACAACAAGAGCGTCAAGATCATCACCGGCCAGTCCTTCGACAACATGTACCTGGGGATGACCTGCGACCCCCAGATCCACCCCGAGCTGGCGAAGAAAGAGGTGCGTCAGGCCATCCGCCACGCCATCGACTACGACGGAATCATCGCCTTGACGAACAAGCAGGCGGTCCGCGGGCCGGCGGTCTTCTCGATAGGCCTCCTGGGGCTCACGCAGGCCGACGCCGATCGGTTGAATCCGAAGCTCGATCTCAAGAAGGCCAAGGAGCTTCTGGCCAAGGCCGGCGTGCCCAACGGATTCAAGTTCCCGCTCCGCTACGGCACCGGGCCCTCCCCGGTCGGAATCACCTATGATTCGATCGCCCAGAAGATCCAGGCCGACCTGAAGAAGGTCGGGATCGAGGTCCAGCTCCTTCCGGACGAGTTCGGCACGATGATGACCAAGTACCGGGCCAAGACCGAGGCCGCGGTCATCTCGTACAACACGCCCGACTTCCTTGGCCCGTCGGATTGGGTGGGCCAGATGGTCCTCCATACCTGGGGACCGCGACTGCACTATGACAGCCCCAAGGCCAAGGAGCTGGCGAACAAGGCCGCCGCCGAGACCGACCCCAAGAAGCGCATTCCCCTCTATCACGAACTGCTCCAGCTCTTGGTCGACGAGGGTCCGTACGCCATGCTGGTCCAGGGGAAGGTCCAGGTGATCACCCGGACCAACATCCACGGCTACCAGTACATCCCGCTCGGCTACGCGCACCTCTTGCCGGTGAGCAAGGACTAGCGCTTGATGGCGCAGGTGAGTGCCATTCTGCAGGATCCGCCGTCATTCCGGTGAAATCCCCCCTCGCCCCCCTTTGATAAAGGGGGGTTTGGGGGGATTTGCCGCCGGGTGACGACACTTGAGAATGGCAAGCACTGATGCAATTGGATGCGACGAGGTCTCGAGGCAATCGTGGGCCGATACATCGCGCGGCGTCTCGTGCTGATGCTCGTGGCGGCGTTGGGGGTCACGCTGATTTCCTTCATCGTCTCCCACGCCGTCCCGGCCGATCCGATCGTCTCCAACCTCGGCCAGATCGCGTCGCAACGGCCGGAGATCGTCAAGGCCTTCCGGGAGAAGTGGGGGCTCGACAAGCCTCTCCACCAGCAGTACCTCACATTCCTCCGAAACCTCACCCGGGGCGAGCTGGGTACTTCCATCAACACACGGCGCGCGGTCACAAAGGATCTCGCCCTGTTCATGCCGGCGACAGTCGAGCTGGCGACCACGGCAGTGTTCTTCGCCCTCCTGCTCGGCCTTCCGTTGGGGATCTTCGCGGCCATCCGGCGAGATGGTCCCATCGATCATCTCGCCCGGATGGTCTCGCTCATCGGCGTCTCCATCCCCATCTTCTGGTTGGCGACCGTGTCCCTGGTCCTGTTTTACGCGACGCTGCACTGGACCGTCGGGCCGGGTCGGCTCGGACCCCAGATCGAGCCGCCGGATTTCGTGACCGGGATGCACACCGTGGACAGCCTCCTCGAGGGCGACTTCGAGACCTTCCAGAGCGCGGCCTCGCACCTGATCCTGCCGGGGCTCGTCCTGGCAAGCTCCATCATGGGGCTGGTCACCCGGGTCACCCGCTCCTCCATGCTGGAGGTGCTGTCCCAGGACTACACCCGCACGGCGCGGGCCAAGGGGCTTCGCGAGGCACGGGTCGTGGCCCGTCACGCGCTTCGGAACGCCCTGATCCCGACCGTCACCGTCCTCGGGCTGGCGTATGGCGGGCTCCTGTCGGGCGCGGTGATGACCGAGACCATCTTCGCCTGGCCGGGGATTGGCCGGTACGCCTTCCAGGCGGTGGTCACCAACGACTTCCCGGCCATCATGGGGATCACCTTCGTGATCGGCATCATGTACGTGGTCGTCAACCTGGTCGTGGACCTGCTCTACGGCTGGCTCGATCCCCGGATTCACTACGCGTAACTCATCCCCCATGACAACGACGGCAACCACAGTATCCACGCTCGGCCAGTCCGAGCCGACGAGGGACACGACGCCCGAGAGCGAGTGGCGCCGGGTGTGGTCCCGCCTGGCGCGGAACCCCATGGCCATCGGTGGGGCGGTGGTGGTGCTCGGCTGGGTGCTGGTCGCCGCCACGGCCCCGTGGATCGCTCCCTACGACCCCATTGACCAGGATGTGGCGAACCGGCTCGCGCCGCCCTCCGTCCAGCACTGGCTCGGCTTGGACGGCCTGGGGCGGGATGTCCTGAGCCGGGTCCTGTACGGCGGGAGGGTTTCGCTACCGGTGGCGGCGGTGGTGGTGGTCCTGGCCTCGATCTTCGGCACGCTGTACGGGGCACTCGCGGGATTCGTGGGAAAGTGGCCGGACGAGGTCGCGATGCGGATCGTGGATATGGTGCTGTCCTTCCCCGCGCTCATCCTGGCGATGGCCATCGCGGCGGCGCTGGGCCCGAGCATCCACAACTCGATGCTGGCAATGCTCCTGGTCTGGTGGCCGCCCTACGCCCGATTGGCCCGGGGGCAGGTGCTCGCCCTGAAGGAGTGCGACTTCGTCCCGGCGGCCCGCTCGCTCGGGCTGCCTGAGCGGCGCATCCTCTTACGTCACGTCCTGCCGAACTCGGTCGCGCCCTCGCTCGTGCTGATGGCGATGGATTTCGGCAACGCCATCATCATCACGGCGGCCCTCTCATTCCTCGGCCTCGGCGCGGTGCCGCCGACCCCGGAGTGGGGCGCCATGGTCGCGGAGGGGCGGGAGCTGATGCAGCAGTGGTGGATCTCGACCTTCCCGGGTCTCGCCATCCTCATGGTGGCCATCGGCTGTAACTTCGTCGGGGACGGCCTGCGAGACGCCATGGACCCGCGGCTGCGGCTGCGGTAGTCACAATCTCTTTCACATACGCCATCACCTGGCGAAATCCCCCCGTCCCCCCCTTTGGCAAAGGGGGGGACGGGGGGATTTGCTCCAACGGTGACGTCAAGTCATGTGGTAAGCGGAAACCCGGGCGACGGGTCTCTCCGCTCGCCTTCAAACCCCAGACTCAACGGACTCAATAGCCTCTGGCTCTCTACGCCCGCTCTGGCAGCACCGCGGCGATGGCCCCCCGTGTGCTCTCCACGAGCTTGTCCACCTGCGCCTCGGTGATCACCAGGGGTGGCGAGAAGGCGAGGATGTCCCGCATGGACCGGGTGAACACGCCGCGGGCCTCCAGCTCCGCCCTCACCTTGTTGATGATCTGCTTGGCGGGATCGAAGACCGCCTTGGTGGCGCGGTCGGCCACGAGTTCCACACCCACCATCAGACCGAGGCCGCGCACCTCTCCCACGGCCCGGAGGTCCCGCAGGGTCTGCATCCCGGCAAGGAGCCGCGCGCCCATCTTGGCCGCGTTCTCCACCAGGCCCTCCTTCTCAAGGATCTCCAGGTTCCGGAGCCCCACGGCGCAGCAGGTGGCATGGCCGGAGTATGTGTAGGCGTGCATCCAGCGGTCTGCGTAGGGGACGGACAGCATCGCGTCCAGGATGGGTCGCGACACCATGATGCCGCCCAGGGGCAGGTAGCCGCTGGTGATGCCCTTGGCGAAGGAGAGGATGTCGGGCTGGACCCCCCAGCGCTTCAGGGCAAACCAGGACCCGGTGCGCCCGAACCCGGTGATGACCTCGTCGGCGATGAAGAGGACATCGTGCTTGGTGCAGATTTGCCGGACCAGCGGGAAGTAGTCGTCGGGGGGCACGATGACGCCGCCCGCCCCCTGCACGGGCTCGGCGATGACGGCGGCCACGGTGCCGGGCCCCTCCTTCACGATGGTCTCTTCCAGCATGCGGGCGGCGGCCTGGCCCACGGTCTCGCCCGGCTTCAGCCCCTCCAGGCGGTAGCCGTAGGGAGCGGCCGTGTGGATGAAGTTCGGCACCCGCGGCTCGAACATCTTGTCGTAGCCCGGTACCGCCGTGGCGCTCATGGTGGCCAGCGTCACCCCGTGGTAGCCGTACTGGCGGGAGATGATCTTCACCTTCTCGGGCCGGCCCTTCGCCTTCCAGTAGAACCGGGCGGTCTTGAAGGCGCTCTCGTTCGCCTCGGCCCCCCCGCTCGCGAAGTAGGTGGCGCAGAGGTTGGGATAGGCGAGTTCCGTCAGGCGCTGGGCGAGCTGGATGGCCGGGATGTTGGACGAGCCGACGTAATTCGTCGCATACGCCAGGGTCGCCATCTGGGTGGCGGCAGCCTCGGCCAGCTCTTTCCGCCCGTGGCCCACGTTCACGTTCCAGAGGCAGGCGAGACCGTCCAGGTATTCCCGGCCATCGGCGTCCGTCAGGACGGCCCCCTGGCCCCGGACCCAGACGTGGGGCGTGGCGTGGTCCGCCGGGTGGTAGAGTGGATGGAGCAGATGTTGTCGATCCTCGTCGACGAGCGCGGGGACGTTCCACGTGGTCATGAGTCATGTCCTCCTGTAGAGTTTTCGGTTCCCGAAGCGCGCACACATTTGGTGACGCCAGCATGCTTCACGGTGATGCCAACTACATGTCCAAATGTCGTCATCCCGGCCCCGGTTCTCACCGGGGTGAACTCCAGCCGGGGTCCAGAATCCTCCAGGCACTGGATTCCGGCGCCTGCCCCGGACTCTGATCCGGGGTTCGCCGGAATGCCGACGGAATCTTCGTGACAGATCCGGGCCACATCTGTGGCCCTCCTGACATCCGGCCGGCCGGTGATCACGACAGTCCGGCCGGGCGCAGGACCTCCAGCATCTTCTTGAACCGGGGGGGTGCGTGGCCTCCGGCCAGGATGAGCTCGGCCATGACCCGACCCGTCCCCAGGCTCATCATCATACCGAGGGTCCCGAATCGCGTCGCGATGTAGACGTTGTCCCACGCTGGATGACGGCCGAGGACCGGCTGGATGCGTCTCGGAGGCGGGGACCAGCACTCGAGATCGCCCCG
>DATIFO010000148.1:0-24596 GCA_035455275.1 Methylomirabilis sp. (SeqCode)
TGTCAAGCGGAAAGCAAGGGGAGGACAATACGATTCCGATAGCTGCGAGAAGAATATCGCCTTCCAGCAAATCCCCCCGTTCCCCCCTTTGCCAAAGGGGGGCGAGGGGGGATTTCGCCGGATTGACGGCCGAAGCGAGCAGCAATGAGGCGTATGGTGTTTCTGCTCAGAGAGGGCAGGGTTCTTCAGGAGGTGGGCTCGGACGATGCGGAGGCTCCGCGCCATGCGGCGATCTTTCCCGGGACGAGCCGGATGACGGGTCCCTCCCCGAAGCCGGGCATGGATCGATACTGGGGGTACTTCTCCCGGAGCAGCGCCAGGGCCCGGTCCCGGTCCGGACCTTCCTCGAGGATCTCGGCCCTGCCACTCACCAGGACATAGCGGAGGCGCGCCCACTCCTCCTCATACTGGTCCACGACCAGACAGGCCCGTGGGTTCTGGCGAATGTTGACGAGCCGGCGAAGCCGGCGGGGGTCCAGGCGCTTCGGCTTGGCATCGACGGCGGAGTATATGGAGATCCCATCGAAGACGAAGCAGACGGGGATCACGTGCGGCTCAGCCTCGGCCGAGGCGGTGGCGAGCCTGGCCACCCGGGCCTGGTGCAGGAACGCCCTGTCCTCCGGCGAGAGGCTGACCATACTATCCCTGCAGAGGCGCTCGAGAGTTCGACCGTTCGATGGATCGGTGGTTCACGGAACCCCCCGTGAAGCCGAACAGCCGGACAGCCGAACGGTTCTCGCCCTCAGGGCCGCCCGCGAAGGGCGGGGCGGACTTCTTCGGCGAAGCGCTGAAGCTGTTCCAGGATGGCCTCGACGCTCGTCCCCGCAAAGTCGAAGATCAGGTGACTCACGCCCAGGCGCTGGTAGGTATGGATGTCCTCGACGATTTGATCCCGCGAGCCGATGAACGGGATGCGGGCACCCGATGTCCCGACGTCCGTGAACGTGATCGGCGCGCGGAAGGATAAGGTGATCGCCTTGGGATCCCGGCCCGCGGCCTCGGCCTGGGCGCGGAGGTCGGCTGCCGCCTTCGCGTACTCCTCCGGGTAGAGCCCGGCGGGCGGGCGCAGGCCAATGGGATGCCAGCCGTCGCCGAGCAGGGCCGCCCGCCGGATGGCGGCCTTGGTGTGCCCCCCGATCCAGACGGGCGGGTGCGGCTTCTGCACCGGCTTGGGATAGAACCTGACCTCGTCGAAAGAGTAAAACCGTCCGCGGTAGCTCGGCCACTCCTTCGTCCAGAGTTCCCGCAGGATCCGGATGTACTCGTCGGTGGCCGCCCCACGCTCCGCAAAGGTCGTGAGGTTCAGGGCCTCGAACTCCTCGCGCATCCAGCCGACCCCCACGGCCAGGATCACGCGCCCCCGGGACAGGACGTCCAGCGTGGCCACCATCTTGGCCACGAGCACGGGGTTTCGGTACGGCAGGATCAGGACGCTGGAGCCGATGGTCGCCCGCTCCGTCACGCCCGCCAGGTAACTCATCACCGTGAGGGGGTCCAGGTAGTGCTGGGCGGCCTCGAGGTCGAGGCGGCCGTCGGGCGAGTAGGGGTACCTGGATGTGATGGCCTTCGGGATGACGACGTGGTCCGTGATCCAGACCGAATCGTACTGGAGATCATCCGCGGCCCGACCCAGCCTCCGGATGGCATCCAGCGTCCCCAGGGCGCCCCGCGTGGGGATCGGAAAGCCGAAGCGCATCAGGACCTCCTCTCGACCAGCCCCGAGGGCCAGAAGGACCGGCTATCCCCGCAGCAACTCTGCCACCTTCGTCATGGCCGAGGCCGCCTCATCCACGTCCGCCGCCGTCACGTGCCGGTGGGTGAGCCAGCGGAGCGTGTCCACCTGCTGCGCCAGGACGTAGACGTTGTGCTGGGCGAGCTTCTCGGCGACCGCGGCGGCGGGTACGCCCAGGCCCGAGACCTTCGTCCGCACGATGTTGGTCTGGACCTTCTTCACATCCACTTCGAGCCCGGGGATCGTGCTGAGCTTCTCTGCCAGCAGCCGGGCATGCTTGTGGTCCTCCGCCAGGCGACCCACCATCGTCCGCATGGCCACCAGGCCCGCTGCGGCGATGACGCCCCCCTGCCGGGTCGTGCCGCCCAGCATCTGCCGCTTCTTTCTGGCCACCTCGATGTACGGCTTCGACCCCACGATGACCGACCCGACCGGGGCGCTCAGCCCCTTGGACAGGCAGAAGGTGGTCGAGTCGGTGTGCCTCGCAATGTCCTTCGCCGGCACGCCCAGGGCCACCGCGGCGTTGAAGATGCGGGCCCCATCCAGGTGCACGGGCACCCCACGCCGATCCGCGACCGCCTTGACTGCCGCCATCTGCTCGAGCGTCCACACCGTGCCCCCGGCCGTGTTGTGGCTGTTCTCCACGCAGACGAGGCCGGTCTCGGGGAAATGGAGCTTCGCGGGACGGATGGCCGCTTCGACGTCCTCGGGCGCGAGGACCCCGTCCGTGCCCGGAATCCTGTTCACCACCAGCCCCCCCACGCCGGCCACGCCCCCCACCTCGGACCAGTAGATGTGGGCGTCGCGCTCCAGGATCACCTCCTGACCCGGCCGGGTGTGCGCCAGGATGGAAACCAGGTTCCCCATCGTCCCGCTGATGACGAAGAGCCCCGCCTCCTTGCCGAGGAGCTGCGCCGAGTATTCCTCCAGCTCCCGGACGGTAGGATCCCCCTCGCGGCCATCGTCCCCGACCTTGGCGCGGCGCATCGCCTCCCGCATCTCCTCCGTCGGCTCGGTCACCGTGTCACTCCGAAAATCCAGCCTGCCGTTCAGCATGAATGTCTCCTTTCCTGGATGCTCCCGACTCGATCCAACTGAACATGCCAGCGTGCAGCCGAGCTTGCCAATGAAGAGGCAAGGGCACTGGGTGGAAAAGATGTCGGGATTCTACCGCATAACCCGGACCCATTATAGCGATTTTGTTGGGGGCTTCTATCCACCGATCTGAGGCTGAGTACTCTTGCACACAAGTACAGTGACGTAATTCTTCCCGTCCGTGGTGAGCCTGTCGAACCACGAACGGCCTCACTTCGACAGGCTCAGTGCGAGCGGTTGAGTTCGCTGGATACGTCACCGTAATTGCGACCCAGAGCACTGAGCTTGACGAAGGCACGTCTCCTTCAACATCTGGCCTGCCCGCCGAACGCTTCTCCCGCCTGGCCGACCCGAATACCTGGATTCATCCCGTAGCCTGTCCGGCGGGTCGTCGGGGTCATGCATGCTCCAGCCACGCCTCGATGGTCCTGAGGTATACCTGCACGGCGAGGGCCATCTGGTCGATGGCGATGTGCTCGTTGGCCTGGTGCGCGACGTCGATCGAGCCCGGTCCGAGGATGACGGTCGGGATGCCGCCGTCGTTGACCAGGTAGGTCATGTCGCACGTGGCGGAGAAGCCGATGGCCTGAACGGATCGTCCCAGGACTGCGGATACCGCCCGCTCCGCGGCCGCCACGATGTCCGCCTTGGGGTCGGTGCAGGAGGGAGGCACGAAGCGCACCTTGCGCACCTCCACCGATGCGCCCGACGCCGCGGGCAGCGCCCGGTTCACGACCTCCACGATTTCCCTCGTGGCGTCGGCATCGGTCTCGGTCGGCAGGACCCGGCGGTCAATGGAGATCACGCATCTTGCCGGAATGACGTTCAGCGCAACGCCGCCCGTGATGGTGGAAATCACCAGGCTGGCCCTCCCGGTATATGTCTCCGAACGCCGGCGCACCTCGGTGGCCAGGCGATCGAGGGCCGAGACGATCGGCGCCATGGCGACCACCGCATTGAGCCCGGCTTCCGGGTCGCTGGCATGGGCGGCCCGCCCGGTCACCTCCACATCGAGGCGAAGCACGCCCTTGTGGGCCAGCATGGGTGCAAGCGTGGTGGGCTCCCCGACGATGGCGGCATCGGCCCTGAGACCTTGCGCCACCTCGATCTTGGACCCAAGACCACCTCGCTCCTCCGCGCCCACGGCCATCAGGATCACCTTTGCGGGTAGCGCCGCGCGCCGTTTCGCCAGCTCCTCGAAGGCCATGATCATGGCGGCGAGGCAGCCCTTGGCGTCCCCCGCCCCCCGGCCGTAAATCAACCCGTCCTTCTCGACGGGCGTCAGCGGGTCGGTGAGCCAGGGCGGCTGCTCGCCCGGCGGCACCGTGTCCAGATGGCTGTTGAGGATGATCGTCCGTGGACCGTCGCCGATCTCGGCCACCACGTTGAGGGGCTTGCCGTCCAGCTCCGTGATCCGGTATGGAATGCCCTGTGTCTTGAAGCGCCGCGCGAGGTACCCGACGGCGGCCTCTTCCTGCCCCCCGTACGAGGGAATGGCGACGAGATCGCAGAGGAGATGCCTGGCGCGCTCCCGCAGATCCGCTCCCGTGACCGTGTCGAGGCTGGAATTCATCCGGCGCTCCCTCTGGCGGAACGGTGGGGGTCCGGCAGGCTGCCGGCACACGACACGATATGCTCCCCGGTCCCCGGGTGTAAATGACGGCAGGACAACGGATGGCGAAAGCTGCTTATCTGAAGAGATCCCGCTCTGCGGAGCGCACCAGGGCCCGAGCGTGGCCTTCACCAGCTTGGAACCGGTAGCCCCGGATGCGCACGACGGGAATCCGGGCCAGCTTGCCCATGAGCAGGCCCGCGGTGGCGGCCAGTTCATCCGCCACCGCCAGCTCCGTGACGCGGAGGACATGCCCGTGCGGATCCTGCTGCCCGATGTAGCTGACCAGCGGGCGCAGCCCGGCCACGCCGATGGCGACGTTCAGGAGTCCCTCGCGCCAGGGGCGGCCGAAGGTGTCGGAGACGATGACCGCCACCTCGGCCCCGGTGAGATCCGCCAGACCCTTGGCGATCCGCAGGGCCGACCCGTCCGGGTCTACCGGGAGCAGCGAAACGCACTCCTGCCCGGGGACATTGGAGGCGTCGACCCCGGCGTTGGCGCAGATGAAGCCGTGGGTCGTCTCTGCGATGATCATGCCCCGGTCCATCCGCACGATCCGCCGGGACTCCCGCAGGACGACCTCGACCGACCGGGGGTCCTTGCCCCAGGTCTCGGCAAACTCGCGGGCCAGCCGCGAGGGCACGACATCCTGGAGGGACACCACCCGCCCCTCGGCCTTCGACACCACCTTCTGCGCCACCACCAGGACATCGCCTGTCCGCAGACCGTCCCCCCGCCGCTCGACCGACTCCAGGATCACCCGGGGCAGGCTGTCTCCCTCGGCCACCTCCGGGATCCCCGGGAGTCCCGCCAGGGAGAGGTCGGCGGCTTGCGCGCGGAGGAGACGGCCCACCACGCCCTCGCGCTCCAGGAAGGTACGGGTCGCAGTCACCCCGGGAAACTCCAGAAAGACCGCCAGATCCTCGGGCTCGTCGATGTCCACCGCCAGACGGGGGAGGATCAAGGCCCCCCAGACCAGTCCGCGTGCTTCGGCCTCGGCCTGGTGCTTGCGGAAGCTGTCGTAGCCGAAGCGCGACGGGATCGCCTCCGGCGGCCGCCGCCAGATGCCGTTGGTGCCCTTGCCGTCGCGTGACGGCACCAGGACCACGGACCGCGCCCCCGTCGCCTCGCCCAGGATCGCCGCGATGTCCTCCGTCCGGACCGCGGGGACGTCCGCCGGGATCGTCAACAGGGCCTCCACTCCCCGCCCGGCGCAGAGACGGGACGCGGCATCCACCGAGGAGCTTTCGGACCGTTGCTCCCGCTCCTCCAGGATCGTCGCCCCATGGCGGCCGGCGACGGCCTTGGCCTCGGGATCCGAGGTCGCCACGTACACCGTCTCCACCAGGGTTCCCACCGCAGGCATGGCCGCGGCCAGGACATCGGCAAGCATGTGGAGGGAGAGCTGCTGCCGCGTGGCCTGGTCCAGGAGCGGTGTGAGGCGTCCCTTCGCCCGCCCGGTGGACTTGACGGGGATCAGGATCGAGGTGGAGGGCATCCCAGATCCTCCAGGAACTTGCAGGCCATCCGGGCCACCGCCCGCTTCTCCTCGGGGCCGGCCATGACGGTCTCGCCCACGCACACCCGGACGCCCGCGGCCTCGATGGCCGGCGCCTGGCCGGCATCCACGCTGTCGATCAGCATTCCATCCAGCCTGCCCAGGACCGATTGGTAATACCGGCTCACCCCCAGGGGAGAGACCTCGACCTTGGCCCACCGGAGGAACTTGTCCGTGGGTCCCTTCAGTGATGCGCCGCCGACCACCGGGCTCACGGCAACGAGGGGCACCCTGGCATGCCGCAGGCGGTCGCGGATCCCCGGGATGGCCAGGATGGGGCCGATGCTGGCGACGGGATTGCTGGGAGCGATGAAGATCGCCTCGGACTCGTCCAGCGCGGCCAGGACCTCGGGGCTGGGCCGGGCGCGGGCGCTCCCCCGGAACTCCACGCCTCGAACCTCGTCCGTCGCTCCACGCTGCACCAGATACTCCTGGAAATGCAGGGAGCGCGTCGGCCCATCGCCCACCAGGACGTATGTTCCGACGGGATCGTCGCTCATGGGCAGGACGCGCGCCCGGACGCCGAGCGCCTGCCGGACGGCGTCCGCCACCTCCGTCAGGCGGCGGTTCTGTCGCAACGCGTGCGTGCGAAAGATGTGCGTCGCGAGGTCCCGGTCTCCCAGGTTGAACCAGGCGGGCTGGCCGTACCTCTCCAGGATCTGCAGGCAGTGAAACGTGTCCCTGGCGAAGCCCCAACCCTTCTTCGCATCCACGAGGCCGGCCAGGGTATAGGTCACGATGTCCACATCGGGGGAGATCCGCAGGCCGTGAAGCTCGATATCGTCCCCCGTGTTGACGATGGCCGTGAGGTCGTCCTCGACCGCCTCCTGCGCGAGGCCCCAGAGAAACTTGGAGCCCCCGACCCCGCCGGCGAGCACGACGATGCGCATCAAGCCTCCCAAGAGCGTACGGCTGTACGGCAGTACGGCGGTACGATGGTTCGAGGGTTCGATGGTTCAGGATCTGCGAGTACCACCGAACAAACGAACTCCCGAGCCACCGGACCCTTTTCAGCGCGATGGGTCGTCGGAGAGTCCGGTTACCTGAATCCCGGTGCCCTGGACCTTGTAGCGTCGGTTGATATCCATGAGCACCACCGTCAGGCCCTCCACGACGCGCGCGTTGCGTGACGGCCCGGCATCCAGGCCACGAAGGCCCAGGAGGCCCGCCAGCTCTATCGCCTTCCGGCGGGCCGGCGCGTCATCGCCGCACACCAGGACGTCGCAGGCGATCGCCTCGCCCTGGCCCAGATGTGTGTACGAGATATTCTGAAAGGCGGCCACCACGCGCGTCTCGGGCCCGAGCAGCCCTTGCGCCTCCTCCGTGGCCGATCCCCCGGAAGGGATCCGCAGCCGACGGGGTTTCTCCGGATCGATGGGGACTGTGACATCCAGCAGGATCTTCCCCTGAACGGTCTCCCGGATGTCCAGGAGCGTCTTCTCGTGGGCGTCATAGGGAACCGTGAGGACCACGATCTCCCCGGCGGCCGCGGCGTCCCGGTTCAGCATCGCCGTGGCCGCAGCTCGTCCCACCGTCCGGTTGATGGTCTCCGCGGCCTGCGTCGCGCGCTCCAGCGTTCGCGAGCCGATGATTACCTCCTGGCCCGCCCGCGCCCAGCCCAGGGCCAGCCCTTGCCCCTCCTTGCCCGTGCCCCCGATGACGGCAATCCGCATCCCGTAACCTCACCAAGAATTCAAGAGCAACTCCCGATGACCAGTCCCCGATGACCAATGGGTTCTCAGATCCATTGGGATTTGGTCATTGGTCATTCACGGGTCGTAGGTCATTCGAGGGTCGTAGGTCATTCCGCGTCGCGCGGGAAGATCCTGAGCAGCTTGTAGGTCGTGCTGCGCTCGGCGGGGATCCGGCCCAGCTCGCGGATGCGCTCGCGCATCTCGTCGGGGGACAGGTATTCCCCTGCGGTCGCCCCCGCCAGTCTGGAGATGTTCTCCTCCATCAGGGTGCCGCTGTAATCATTGGCCCCCGCCAGCAGGCACTGCTGCGACAGCTCGCGACCCAGCTTCACCCAGGAGACCTGGATGTTGTCGATGGCCCCCTGGAGCATGAGGCGGGCCAGCGCGTGGACCGTGAGGTGCTCCTCCAGCGTCGGGCCGGGCCGCGTCTTCCCCTCCCGGAAGACGTGGGTGTTGGTGTGGATGAATCCCAGCGGCACGAACTCGGTGAAGCCGCCCGTCTCCTTCTGGATGTCCCGCAGCAGGCAGAGCTGGTTGACCCAGTGCACGGGCTGCTCGACGTGGCCGTACATCATGGTCGAGGTGGTGGGGATGCCCAGACGGTGGGCCGTGGTGACGACATCCACCCACTGCCCGACCGTGACCTTCAGCCGCGACAGGAGCTGGCGCACCCCGTCGTCCAGGATCTCCGCGGCGGTCCCCGGGAGACTGCCCAGACCCTCATCCTTCAGCATGGCCAGGTAGTCGGCGAGGGGCATCCCCGTCTTCTCCACGCCGTAGACCACCTCCATGGGCGAGAAGGCGTGGATGTGCATCTCGGGCGTGGCCCGCTTGACCGCCCGCAGGATGTCCCGGTAGTGGAACCCGTCCAGGTCGCGGGGCAGCCCGCCCTGGATGCAGACCTCGGTGGCCCCGCGCTCGCGCGCCTCGACCGCCTTGGTCGCGATCTGCTCCAGGCCCAGGTCATAGGCGTCGGGGGCGTTGGGGCCGGTGCTGAAGGCGCAGAACTTGCATCCGATGATGCACACATTGGTGAAGTTGATGTTCCGGTTCACGACGTAGGTGATGATGTCCCCCACCCGGCGGCGGCGGACCTGGTCGGCGACCGCCGTCAGGGGGCCGACCGCGTCCGGCGGAAGCGTGGCCAGGGTCACGCCCTCGTCGCGGGTGAGCTCCCGCCCCTCCATTGCCCGGTCCAGGATGCGCGCGACGGGAGTGGGAACCCGGCCGACCGCGGCCTCGGCGGCACACGGCATCACGGTCGTCTGCATGGAGACTCCCTTTCCGGCACCAGGCCGTCGCCGTCCACGCAGGCCCGGATGCGCTCGGACAGTTCGGGTGGCAGGAACGCGGGATGGCCGAGGATGTACTCAGGATATACCGGCAAGCGCTGGCGCAAAAGAAATCCCCGCGCCCGCGTGGCGGCGGCCAGGGTCGCGAGGTGCGGCCAGGGGGCTTCCGGATTGATGAAGTCGGCCGTTAGGGGAGAGACGCCGCCCCAGTCGTTGATGCCGGCATCCAGCAGGCGCGCGTAGTCCTCCGTCAGGTTGGGCGGCGCCTGGAGGTTCATGGAGGGTCCCAGGACCAGGCGCGCGACCGCCGTGGTCCGCAGCATCTCCTCCGGCGTGGGCTCCGGATGGTCGCGCATCGGGATGCCCGGCTTGGACCGGAAGTTCTGGATGATGACCTCCTGGATGTGCCCGTACCGCTCGTGGAGACCTCGGATGGCCAGGAGGGAGTCCACGCGCTCCTCCGCCGTCTCGCCGATGCCGACGAGCAGTCCCGTGGTGAAGGGAATCTGGAGCGCCCCTGCCATCTCCAGGACGTGGAGGCGCGCCCGGGGGTGCTTGGTCACCGCGCCGTGATGGGGTCCGCCGGGCAAGAGCAGCCGGGGGCTCGCCGATTCCAGCATCAGACCCAGGCTGGCGTTCAGGGGCTTCAATGCCCGGAGGTCCGGCTCGCCCATCAGGCCCGGATTGGCGTGGGGAAGAAGCGGCGAGCGCGCGAGGACCAGGGCGCAGGCGGCGCGCAGGTATTCCAGCGTCCGGCGGTACCCCAGCTCCTGCAGGATCGCCCGGGCCTCGGGGAAGACCGCCTCTGGGGCGTCTCCCAGGCTGAAGAGCGCCTCGGTGCACCCGAGACGCCCCCCCTCCTCCACCACCGTCAAGACCTGCTCCCGCGTCATGACCCAGCCGTCCGGGTCACCCGGGTCGCGCCGGAAGGTGCAGTAGCCGCAGCGGTCCCGGCACAGGTTGGTCAGAGGCAGGAAGACCTTGCGGGAATAGGTGACGACCTTGCCCTTCCCGCGATCCCGGAGCGCGGCCGCGGCCGCGAGCAGCGGCTCCAGGGGGGCCGACGGCTCCAGGAGGCAGATCGCCGCCTCACGGGAGATCTCCCGTCCTGCCGCCGCAGACTCCAGCGCCCCGGCAACCTCAGTGTCCGACGATATCCCTGCAGACACCTTCACACCGGCTCCGCTTCGGAGCGACCCGTCGTGGCGCCCGGCCGCGTCCGATCCCGTCGTTCCCACACGGCGGCGACAGGACGGGAAGAACCCCCCCGGCTGAGGGGAATGGGCGATGGATCAAGCGCAGAGGGGATCCTACGGCTTTCCACGCGAGATCACGACCTCCTTCAGGACAACGTCCGTGCGCGGCCGGTCCCGCTGGTCCCGCGGGGCATTGGCGATGGCCACTGCCACCTCCTGCCCCGTGACGACCTCGCCGAAGACCGAGTGGCGGTTGTCCAGGTGCGGCGTGGGCGCGAGGGTGATGAAGAACTGGCTGCCGTTGGTGTTCGGGCCGGCATTCGCCATGGACAGGATCCCCGCTTTACTGTGCCGGAGGTCCGGCGAAAACTCGTCGGCGAACCGGAACCCCGGTCCGCCCGTCCCGTTGCCCAGGGGGTCGCCGCCCTGGATCATGAAGCCGGGGATGACCCGGTGGAAGACCGTGCCGTTGTAGAGCGGCCGCTTGACCTTCCCCCCCGTCTTGGGATCGGTCCACTCCTTGGTGCCCGTGGCCAAACCCACGAAGTTCTCCACCGTCTTGGGCGCCTTGTCCTCGAACAGGCGGACCACGATGTCGCCCATGCTCGTCTTGAACGTGGCGTACAATGGCTCGGCCACCTTGCTCTCCTTTTCTGCGGCAGCCACCCCTCCACAGAGTCCCACGACCAGTGCTCCAGCCAGCATCATGCGTCCCAGGATCCTCCCGCCCACGGCTCCCCTCCTTCCTGTGCTGCAAGCGTTCAGCGGTCAGCCCTCAGCCCCCAGGCGCATGGCCCTCGACGCTTGGCGCCCTGCGAGCCTACCCCTCGGGATTCGCCATGTACTTGAGACCCAGCGTCTCGTAGATTCTGAGCGTCGCCTTGGAACGATTCAGGGTGTAGAAGTGGACCCCCTTCACCCCGTTGTCGATGAGGTCCCGCACCTGCTCCGTGGCCCAGTGGATGCCCACGCTCTCGATGTACGCGTCGTCCCTCGCCCGGACCAGGGATTTCGTCAGCTTCGCCGGGAAGCGAGCGCCCAGGGCCAGCTCGGCAATCCGCTGCATGCTCTTCAGCGAGGTGACCGGCATGATCCCGGCGATGATCGGCACCCGGATCCCCGCGATCTCGCACCGCTCGCAGAAGTCGTAGAAGTCCCGGTTGTCGAAGAAGAGCTGGGTGCAGACGTAATCCGCCCCGGCATCCACCTTGGCCTTCAGGTATTCCATCTCTTTCAGGCGATTGGGGGTCTCGGGGTGACCCTCGGCGAATCCGGCCACGCCGATGCCCATGCCGGGAAAACGCGTCTTGATGAAGGCCACCAGGTCCACCGCGTAGGCGAATCCACCGGCGGTCGGCCTGAAGAATGGCTCTCCCTTGGGGGGATCCCCCCGCAGGGCCATGATGTTCTCGATGCCGTGCGCCCGGTACTCCTGGAGGATCCCGCCGATCTCCGACTGCGTCGAGCCCACACAGGTCATGTGGGACACGACGGTGAGGCCCGTATGATCGTGGATCCGGATGATGAGGCCGTGGGTCAGCTCCCGCGTGGACCCCCCGGCCCCGTACGTCACGCTCACGTAAGAGGGGCGCAGGGGGACCAGGTCCGCCATGGCCCGGTAGAGCTGCTCCGCGGCCTCGTTCGTGCGCGGGGGAAAGAACTCGAAGCTGAAGCAGGGCTGCTGCCGGCTCAGGATGTCTCGAATATGCATGGCGTGTCGCCGTGTCCCTCCGGCATTCGAGCTACGTGCTCCTGGGTGGGGACAGTACCATAACGACCACCCTCAGGGAAGGGCCAGCCATTCGCCGGGGTCGCACCCGGCACCGGCGGGTTCCAGCCAGAGGGAGCGTGAATCTTGGCGTCTTGGCGGATCCGAGCGGCTTGTCGAAGGGAAGCTCACGAGGCAGTCCAGCCCCCATCGATGGCAATCGTGGCCCCGGTGATGTACCGGGAGGCGTCCGAGGCCAGAAACACCAGGGCGCCCCCGATCTCTTCCGGCTGCCCGATCCGGCCCAGGGCGATCCGCTGGAGGATCCGCTTCGTGCGCTCCGCGTCCGCCTCCAGGTACCCCTTGACCAGAGGGGTCAGCATGTAGCCCGGGGCGATGGCATTGACGTTGATCCCGTGCGGCGCGAGTTCCAGCGCCAGCCCCTTGGTGAACTGCATGACGGCCCCCTTGCTGGAGGCGTAGACCACCTTCTCCCGCTCCGCGCAGACCGCCGACATCGAGGACATGTTGATGATCCGTCCGCCCTTCTGGACGATCATCTCCCGGGCGACGGCCCGGGCCACCACGAAGATCCCCTTCACGTTTGTCTCGATGATGGTGTGCCAGTCCTCGTCCGCCATCTCCACGACCGGCTTCCGCACGTTCGTCCCGGCGTTGTTGAAGAGGATGTCGATCCGGCCGAAGGCCTCGACGGTCGCGCGAACGGCCGCCGCGACCTCGCCGCTGTTCCGGATGTCGGCGACGGCCACCAGGGCCTTCCGCCCGAGCCGCTCCACGGCCGCGGCCGTCTCTTCGAGCTGGCTCCGCGTCCGGCTGACCAGCGCCACGTGGGCGCCGGCCCCGGCGAGGGCGAGGGCGCCGGCCCGCCCCAGACCGCGCCCTCCGCCGGTCACGCAGGCGACCTTCCCCTCCAGGCTGAACTCAGGCAGAGTCATGTGGCTCCCCTTTCTGTCACCGCGGGACCGGGACACGCAGGCCCCGTGCGCCCGCGTATTCTCCGCGGTGGGACGGCCTGCGTCAAGCAATTTGGGCGCGGATTGACACGGAAGGGTCCGGGCGATACAGTCCGGCGCATCCCATCCCCACACCCCTTCATGCAGGGAGGAGACCCGATGGCCAAGTACTACGAGGACTTCCGCGTCGGCCAGGAATGGACGTCACCCACCCGCACGATCACCGAGGCAGACGTCACCGCCTTCGCCATGCTCTCCGGCGACTGGGACGAGATCCACACCAGCGAGGAATTTGCCAGGCAGGAATCCGCCTACAAGACCCGCATCGCCCACGGCATGCTGGGCCTGGCCATCGTGGAAGGGCTCAAGAAGCGCATCCCGGCCTTCGCCGATGCCAAGTACGTGGCCTCCCTGGAATATTCGTGGAAGTTCACCGGTCCGATCCTTCTGGGGGACACCGTCCACCTCACCATCCGCATCGCCAAGATGCGGGAGAGCAAGTCCAAGCCCGATCGCGCCATCATCTGGGAGGCCGTCCGGATGGTCAACCAGCGGGGCGAGGTCGTGCAGGAGGGCGAGCACTCCCTCATGATCTGGCGTCGCCCGCAGTAGGCCCGTCCGGCAGGGGATCCCGAACGGCCAGCGGTCAGGTCGCGGCCGTCTCGCCCGTGTCGAAGCCGGGACGGAGGAAGGCGCGGGCACCCGGGAATGCCCCCTCGACCTCGCGGCGCAGGCGGCTCAAGGCCGCCAGCAGCGGCAGGATGCGGTCTTCCTCGTCTGGCAGTTGGCGGAGCAGCTCGGACCAGGCGGCGAGGGACCGGTCGATACCGATCAGGGCCACCTTGGCCGAGCCGTCGGCATCGCCCTGATCGCAGAGGACATCGATCTCGTCCTCACGTCGGGCCGAGCCGACCGCACGCATGACCTTCACGGCAATCTGATACTGGTACCAGCGGATCACCTCCACGGCATCCTCGAGGCGCTTCGCCTCCTCCTCCGGGTCGGCGCCGGGCAGGCCCATCCGGAGCTCACGCATGAGCGCCTCGCCCCGCGCCTGGAAGCGCGGCCGGGCACCTCCGAACCATTCCTCGACGGCCTTCCCGTATTCCTTGGCCGCCACGGCGCAGGGGTGATCCGGCTCGTCATCTCGCTCCCGCTGCCTGGCCTGCCCGTCCAGGTCGGCGGGGTCGAGCGTGATCCCGTGCTCCTGCATCAACTCCTCGAGCATCTCCCGGGTCTCGCGGAAGATCTCCTCCATGCGGGTCCAGAACGCCTGATTGGTGATGTCCCGGGCGGCCGGGTCTCCGGCCCCCTCTTCCTGCTGCATGGCGAATACGAGGCACCGCGATGTCAGCGGGCAGCGCTCGCACCAGCGGTCGCAGTAGTTGTGAATGCCGGAGATGAACCGTGGGTCAGCGGCCATCTCCCTCAGCTTGCGTCGTCGCCGGGACATGGCGTCTCCCTTCCCGAACGGTCGAATTCCCTCCAGGCGGGGAAGGAACCCCGGGCGGCCGGTACTTGGAACCTCCACGCCGGGACCCTGGCCAGCGCCCGTCCCGGTGGGCCAAGCATGTCGCAGACCGGGAGTGGCTGTCAAGCCGGATGAGACCCCGTCCATCAATCTCCGCCCACGGGAACCACGCGCACGCCCGAAGGGGCCCGACTGATGCGGGGAGGCTCGCGGATGAGCAGGACCAGGCCGGCCCCGAGGAGCCCGAGGCAGCCGGCCGACAGGAACGCCAGATTGTAGGTGCCCGTGACGTCGTACACCAGGCCGCCGATATAGGACGCCAGGGCGGCCCCCACCTGGTGGCTCAGGAAGATCCAGCCGAAGAGCATCCCGACCGACCGCCGGCCGAAGAGGTCCGCCGTCAAGGTCGAGGTGGCCGGGACCGTGGAGATGTAGTTCAGGCCGAAGAGAATGGCGAACAGGTTCAGCTCGGCGACATTGCTGACGCCCAGCAGGAAGAACAGGGACAGGCCCCGCAGGAAGTAATACACGGCCAGCGGTCCCCGCTTCCCATAGCGATCGCAGATGTAGCCCGAGGCGGTCGTCCCCACCACGTTCATGGCGCCCATCAGTCCCATGGCCCCCGAGGCCACCATCTTGGGGAATCCGTGGTCCACCGCGTGGGGGATCAGGTGGACGCCGATGAGGCCGGTGCTGGTGTAGCCGCAAACGAAGAAGGACCCCGCCAGGAGCCAGAAGCCTCTGTGCCGGACCGCCTCGGCGAGACTGGTGGCGGCCCCGGCGTCGTCCTGCCCGCCGGTGATGCCCCTCCCCGTTCCCGCCCCGTATGGCCGGAGTCCGCGCTCGGCCGGATCGTTCTGGAAGAGCGCCAGGGTCACGGGGAGGACCAGGGCGATCAGGATCAGGCCCAGCCCGGCGAAGCTCCAGCGCCAGCCGTAGGCGAGCTCGAGCTTCGCCGCCAGCGGCAGGAAGATGAGCTGTCCCGCCGACACGCCGGCGCCGGCCAGACCCATGACCAGGGCCCGGCGCTCTGCGAACCAGCGGGAGGTCATGGCCGCCGCCGTCACCATGGCGGCGCCGCCGGCCCCGATGGAGGTGATGAGGCCGTAATAGACATGAAACTGCCAGAGCCGGGTCATCGTGCTTGAGGCCAGCGCGCCCAGCCCCGCGAGAAGGATGCTGACAACCAGCACCCACTTGGGTCCATAGCGATCCGCCAATCGGCCGGCCAGGGGGCCCAGCGCCCCGTACAGGATCATGCTCAGCATCGCCGTCACGGAGATGGAGGCCCGATCCCAGCCGAACTCGTGCTGGAGCGGCTGGACGAACACGCCGAAGGAGGATCGGACCCCGGCCACCCCCAGCAGGGCGAAGCAGGTCACGGCCGTGACGATCCACGCGTAATGGAGCCGATCTGCGCCGGGAAGTCGCTGCGCGTCCCCCATGGTTCCCTCCCGTACCCTCGTACCCCTCCACCGGAATGTCGCACACCCCTGGTGTGTCGAAGCGGTCGGCGAGAAAGCGTTCCGCGTTATTAGCCTGCCAAGGCCATCGGGTCAATCGTTTTCGGGGCATTGAGCCCGCTTGGCGGGGCCGCCCCGACAGGGGCGGCAGGCTTGCAGTTCCGCTTGACACATCCTGGCACGCCTGCTAGCGTCCCCGATGTGCGCACCTCGCCCCGGCGAATGCCGCGATGCTGCGTCTGCACGTTCGCCTCGCCGAGAAAGGGCCTGTCCGACTTCAAGGAGGAACGATTGCTCATGCCCAAACCATCGATTGTCGTCCTGGCGATGCTTGCCCTGGTGTCCACCGGTGCCATTGCGGCGGAGCCCAAGATTGAAACCGAGGACCAGAAGACGATCTATGCGCTGGGGCTCGCCCTCTCGCGCAACGTGGAAAGCTTCAACCTGTCCCCCCAGGAGGTCGAGATCTTCAAGGCGGGCCTGACCGACGGCCTGCTGAAGAAGCCGCCAAAGGTCGATCTCGATCAGTATCGGCCGAAGCTCCAAACCCTGGCACAGGCACGCGCGGCCCAGGTGGCGGAAGGGGAGAAGAAAGCGTCGGAGGAGTTCCTGAAGAAGATGCAGGCGGAGAAGGGGGCGGTGCGCACCGACTCGGGCCTGATCTACATCGAGCTGAGCCCCGGATCGGGCGACAGCCCGAAGGCCACCGACACGGTGAAGGTACACTACCACGGCACCCTGCGGGACGGCTCCGTCTTCGACAGCTCGGTGGAGCGGAAGAACCCGGCGACATTTCCGCTGAACCGGGTCATACCGTGCTGGACGGAAGGGGTTCAACGCATGAAGGTCGGGGGCAAGTCCAAGTTGATCTGCCCGTCAAATATCGCCTACGGCGACCGCGGGGCACCGCCGAAGATCAAGCCGGGCGCAACCCTGGCGTTCGAGGTCGAGCTGCTGGAAATCGTCAAGCCCCAGACACCGGCAACCCCGCCCGCGAAGGCACCGGAGAAGAAGCCATGAGGAAGGCGTCCGAGACCGGGGAGATTCCCATGCGCGTCCTCAGCCTGGATCAACTCAGGCACTTCGAGGAGGAAGGCTACCTCGTCGTGGAGAACGTGCTCGATCCTGAGCGGGACATCGCCCCCGTGCTGGCCGAGTGCGAGGGAGTGCTCGACAGGATCGCCGAGTCGCTCCTGGCCGAAGGCGTCCTCGTCTCGAGCCACCGCGGCATGCCATTCATCCAGCGGCTTCTCCGAATCTGTGTCGAGAGCGGCCGGAACTTCCCGCAGCACTTCGACATCAGTCTCCCGCAGACGGGTATCCGCCCCGATACCCCGATCTACCTGGGTCCTGCCGTCTTCGGACTCCTCACGCACCCCCGGCTGCTGGATCTCGTGGAGGATGTCGTGGGCCCCGAGATCTACTCGAACCCGGTCCAGCACATCCGCATGAAGCTCCCGGCGCGGGCCGTGGCCGGAACCGGCTACAGCGGTCTGATCTCCCAGATCCCCTGGCATCAGGACAACGGCGTGATCCTCCCCGAGGCCGATCAGTCAACCATCCTGACGGTCTGGTTTCCCCTCAACGAGGCCACGGTCGAAAACGGCTGCCTCCAGGTGATCCCCCGCAGCCATCGAAGCGACCTCGCCGCCCATTGTCCGACGGAGAAGGGCGTTGCCATCCCGACGCCCCTGATCCCGATCGACCAGGCCGTCCCGCTGCCCATGCAGCCGGGCAGCGTGCTGTTGATGACGCAGCGCACAGTCCACGGCTCGCTCGACAACCGCACCGAGAGCGAGGTCCGGATCAGCTTCGATCTCCGCTACCAGCCCATCGGCCAGCCGACAGGACGGCCGGCCTTTCCCGGCTTCGTCGCCAGGAGCGCGGCCCGACCGGATTCCGTCCTCTGCGACCCCGCGGCGTGGGCCGAGCTCTGGCATCGGGCGCGAGCCCACCTGGCCGAGCAGGAGAACCCCACCTTCAACCGCTGGCGAGCGGGTGCCGGCGTGTGCGCGTAGGAGCCGACGGGCCGACCTCCCCCTCCCAGACCGCCGGACCACGCACCGCGACGTCCGCCACCTCCCCGGGAATCCACCGCTCGACCCTCTGGCGAGGGCGTGGCGGCCGGGCGTCATGCCTTGTCAGTGGAGGCCGATTCTGCGAGAAACCGCGCAGGAGGCAGGCGCATGGCGAAGCACGAGAAGCTGGCCGTCCGGGCTGAGGAGCTGCGGGCGCTCCTCCACCATCACGGCTACCGCTACTACGTCCTCGATCAGCCCGAGGTGAGCGACGCCGAGTACGATCGCCTCTTCAACGAGCTGAAGGCGATCGAGGCGGCCCACCCGGACCTCCTCACCCCCGACTCCCCCACGCAGCGCGTCGGCGGGGCCGTGGCGGAAGGTTTCGCCTCGGTCCGGCACCGCGCGGCCATGCTCAGCCTGGACAACGCTTACAACGCCGAGGAGATCCGGGAGTTCGAGGCCAGACTCCTGCGGGCGCTCCCGGGGGAGACGTTCAGCTATGTCTGCGAGCCGAAGGTGGACGGCCTGGGCGTCGCCCTGCTGTATGAGAAGGGGCGGCTCGTCCGGGGGGCCACCCGTGGCGACGGCCGCCTGGGGGAGGACGTCACCCAGAATCTCAAGACGGTGCGGACGATTCCTCTCCGCCTGCGGACCCCGCTCGCGGACCTGGAGATCCTGGAGGTCCGAGGCGAGGTCTTCATGTCCCACGCCGCCTTCGAGAGGCTGAACCGGGCGCTGGAAGCAGAGGGCGAGGAGCCCTTCGCCAACCCCCGCAACGCCGCCGCCGGCTCACTCCGGCAGAAGGACTCCAGCATCACGGCCAAGCGCCCGCTGGACATCTCCGTTTACAGCGTGACCGACGCCCAACCGAACCCCTTCACCACCCACTGGGAGGCCATGCAGGCTCTCGCCGGAGGCGGCTTCAAGTACAACCCGCGCTCGACGCGGTGCGCCGACATCCAGGCGGTCATCGAGTGCTGCGCCTTGCTGGAGCGGGCCCGTCCCGACCTCGGGTACGACGCCGACGGCGTGGTGATCAAGGTGGATTCGCTGGACCAGCAGCGCCGCCTGGGCTCGACCACCCACCACCCACGCTGGGCCGTGGCGTACAAGTTCCCCGCCCAGCAGGCGACGACGGTCGTTCGCAGCATCGAGGTGAGCGTGGGCCGGACCGGGGCGCTCACCCCCACGGCGCTCCTGGATCCGGTGGAGATCGCGGGGGCCACCATCAGCCGGGCCACGTTGCATAACGCCGACGAGATCGAGCGGCTGGACGTGCGGGAGGGCGACACCGTGGTCGTCGAGCGCGCGGGGGACGTGATCCCCCACATCCTCCGGGTCATACCGGAAAGGCGGCCCCCTGGCTCGAAGCCCTTCGCCTTCCCCACAACCTGCCCGGTCTGCGGCTGCGCCGCCTTCCGGCCCGAAGGCGAGGTGGTCTCCCGCTGCACCAACGCCGCCTGCCCCGCCCGGCTCAAGGAGGCCCTGCTCCACTACGGCAGCCGCCGGGCCATGGACATCGAGCACCTGGGGGAGGCCGTGGTGGACCAGCTCGTGGATCGGGGGCTGGTCCGATCCCCCGCCGACCTGTATGGACTCAGCGTGGACCAACTCGCCGCGCTCGACCGGCTGGCCGAGAAATCGGCGGGCAACCTCCATACCGCCATCCAGGGAAGCAAGACCCGCGGCCTGGCCAGACTCCTCTTCGCCCTCGGCATCCGCTACGTCGGCGAGAACGTGGGCCGGATCCTGGCGGGGGAATTCGGGAGCATGCGGAAGCTGACCGAGGGTTCGGAAGGGCAGTTGGCCGCCGTCCACGGCATCGGCCCCCGCATCGCCGCCAGCGTGGCCCTCTTCTTCCGCCAGCCGGAGAACCGCCACCTCATCGCCGACCTCCAGGAGAACGGCGTGAAGATGGAGGAAGAATCCTCCGCCGGCCCGAAGCCGCTCCTGGGAAAGACCTTCGTCCTGACCGGCGGCCTGGAGACCATGACCCGGGACCAGGCCAAGAAGGCCCTCCAGCGTCTGGGCGGCAAGCTCACTTCATCGGTGAGCAAGAAGACGGACTACGTGGTGGTGGGCAAGGACCCCGGCTCCAAGTACGAGGAGGCCAGGCGTCTCGGGATCCCGCTGCTGGACGAGCCGGCCTTCCGGAAGCTCCTCGAAGGGGTCTGAGTCCTGCGGAATTCGACGGAGCGTCCCGTGGGGGGCAACCTGGCCTCCCCGATCGGCGAAGCATCCGAATGCCGGGCCGCCGGACCCCCGGGCCTGCCGCAGCATCTGGTGATTGACAACGCGGACGCTTTCCGCCATGCTACCGGCAAGATTTGGGTCGCCTGTCCCCGTCCCACATGCCTTCTGCAAGGACCGCCCGTGCGCATGATGCGTTTGCCTTGTCCCCCATCGCAGCGGTTGGAAAGCCATGCAAACCGGTCGCGTCGCGGGGGCTGGATCTTCGTTCTCTCCGTGCTGCTGGCCCATTTCCGTCTGCCGGCCGCCGAAGCCGCGGATGCCTTGATCCTCGGCAGCAACGTCCCCATCCTCCAGGCCCCCCGGGTCACGGCGGCGACCGTCAAGTTGGCTCAGCCCGGGGAGAGCTACGAGGTCATCGGCCGCAAGACCGGCAAGGGACAACCGCTTTACATCCTCGACGAGCGGGGGAACCTCTGGATGAAGGTCCAGGTGAGCGACGACATGCCGGGCTACCTCCGCACCGATGGCGTGTCCGTGGCGCGCGAGGAGTTCGGCTCTCCCAAGGGAAATCCGTTGCTCATCGTCAACCTTCGCCCCACCGCAGACGGGACGGTCGTGCGGGAGCTCTGGTGGATCCAGGAAGGCTGGCAGCGCACCAGGAGACTGGCCATCATCGAGGGCCGGCCCACGTGGGCCGGCAACGGCGAGTGGTTCATGTGCCAGGTGGATTCCGAGCGACCCATCAAGGACCAGACGGTAGATCGGACCGTCGAGCGCATCGACAGGTTCTCCGCCGACGGCCGGAGTCGCAACACCCTGTCTGCCGGATCGTATCCGATCCTGAACGAGGCGCGGGGCGAGGTGTATTTCTACCGCGACGTGGACGAACAGGGGGAGGCGGTGCGTCCCGGCCTGTTCACCGTCAGCGTCGCCGGCAACAACCTCCACCCCCTGTTCCTGCTCCCGGAAGGCTATCGCTTCTGGAAGGAGGACGGGGATTACTTCGTCCAGGCGCCCTCACCCACGCTGCACCCCTCGACGAACCGCATCTCCCTGTACGCCTTCGACCGCAAGGGGAAGCGAGCCCGTTTCACCATCACCCTGGAGGGTCACCTGGTCGAACTGCTCAGCGATTGATCGAGACCATGGGGATCCCCCGGACCGTACACTCCCTTGCACCGTCTCCAGGCCCAAGTTTCCGCCCGCTGGCGCGCTTGCCATGACCCGCATGCCTGGCTATACTTCAATCCTGGTCTGGGGGCGTGAATCGATCGCGACCGGCCTGCTCCCGGGGAGAGCTCCGGGCAGCGGGGACCAGCCAGCAGGCGTTGCGCGGCAGGGAGGGGTGTCCCCATGAGCGATCCGACCTGGCTTGAAGAGGCCGAGGTCTTTTTCCGGAAGGGATATGAGGCGCAGATGCAGGGCGACCTGGACGAGGCCGTCCTCCACTACCAGCGTTCCATCGAGCTGTGTCCGACCGCGGAGGCGCACACCTTCCTCGGCTGGGCGTACAGCCATCAGGGAAAGCCTGAGGACGCCATCCGGGAGTGCCAGATTGCCATCCAGATCGACCCCGACTTCGGGAACCCGTACAACGACATCGGCGCCTACCTGATCGAGCTGGGCAGGCTGCAAGAGGCCATCCCGTGGCTCAAACGGGCCATGGTCGCCAGGCGGTACGAGCCCCGCCACTACCCGCACATGAACCTGGGCCGGGTGTACGCGAAGCAGGGGAAGCTGTCCGAGGCGATCGCGGAGCTGCGGCGGGCCCTGGAGATCGAGCCGGAATATGTGGCGGCGCGCCGCGAGCTGCACCGCATCCTGGGCATGCTGAATTGATGGCCGCAGCGTGTCCATCGCCACGGTCGGGGGGTCGTCTGCTCCCATGAGTGGCCGCCGGACGATCGGAGGGTTGTTGCTTCTCCTCTCCCTGACAGCAGCCCTGATCGGCCTCCAGACGGCATCGAGTTCACCGGCGTGGGCGGCCACACCGCCCGGCGGACCCGTCCCACCCGAGATCGCCACCTACTTCTCGGCGGAGGACGTGGCCCGGGGGCACGCATATACCGTGGGGCGCTACTGGCTCGCCGCCGCCGGCATCGCCCTCCGCCTGGCGGCGCTCTTGATGCTTGTCGCAACCCCGGCCTCGGCCGCCCTCCGGAATCTGGCCGTGCGCGTCTCGCCGTCGCGCCCGGCCGTGGCGGTGGCCATCTATCTGGCCTTTCTGGTGGTGGCCTACCAGCTTCTCACGCTTCCCCTCGGTTACTATGCGGGCTTCGTCCGGGAGCACGCCTTCGGTCTCTCCACCCAGACCCGGGCCGCCTGGTTCCTGGATCGCGCCAAGGGTGCCCTGCTCATGCTGGCTCTGGCCGTGCCCCTCGGCTCCCTCCTGGTCCTCTTGTGGCGCCGCTATCCGGGACGCTGGGTCCTGCCGGCCTGGGCGCTCTGCGCCGTGGTCACCGTCCTGCTCGTCGCCCTGGCCCCCATCGTCATCGACCCCCTGTTCAACACCGTCCGTCCCGTGCAGGACCCCGGGCTCCGCCAGCGAGTTCTCGCCCTGGCACAGAGGGCGGGGATCGGTGTAGAGCAGGTCTACGAGATCGACGCGAGCCGGCGCACCCGGAAGGGCAATGCCTATTTCACCGGTCTGGGGAAGACGAAGCGGGTCGTCCTGTACGATACGCTCATCACGGGGAGCAGCCCCGACGAGGCCGATCTGGTGGTGGCCCACGAGATGGGGCACTGGAAGCATTCGGACATCTGGAAAGGCATCGGCCTGAGTCTCATCGGCCTGGGCATCAGCTTCTGGTGTGGCGCCCGCGTCCTCGCCTGGGCGGGCCATCGGGGCGGCCTGCATCTGGCGGGGCCGGGCGATGTGGCGGGCATCCCGCTCTTCCTGCTGGTCCTGTTCACCCTCAACCTGCTCAGCCTCCCCCTCCAGAACGCCATCTCTCGGAGCTTCGAGCGTGCCGCCGACCGGACATCCCTGGAGCTGACCGGCAACGCGGCGGCCTTCATCCGCTCCGAGGTCCAGCTTGCCCGCTCCAACCTGTCCGACCTCACGCCGCCTCCATGGGTCGTCTGGCTCCTCTACACTCACCCCCCCGTGGCCCAGCGGATAGGCATGGCCGAAGAGTTCGCCAAGAAGCCGCGGGCTCACCCCTGACAGGGATCGGCAGGTAAAGGGGGGGCCGGTGCAACAGGCACCGCGAGAAGTTTCGGCGAGACCTGGCTGCGAAGAACATCGGGCGAGGCGCTGTACGCTCCTGGCCTCGCCAGTCCTTGGGTTTCCTGTCTGAGCGACCCACACGGCGGGGGTGGGACGCCCGCGTTTGACCGCCCGGCAGCAGCGGATCGGTCCCCTGCCCGAAGCAACCTACGCGCGCTTGAGCAAGCCGCTGAAGGTGGTCTTGAGCGAGGCGATCGCCTCGGCGTCCGGCAGCTCCTGGATGATGGCGCGCACGGTGAAGCCGCATTGGCGGCAGCGCCGGTACTGGTAACGCCAGCGCTCCTCGACTTCCGGGGCCCCGACCCTTTCCATATCTGTAAAGCAGCACGGGCCGGCCTGGAGCGGCGAGACGATACGATCAGGATACTCGTTGCTCGGCGACTTGCTATCGGTATATTCGACGATGGTTGCCATGATCCCCTCCCAAATGTGGTGAATTTACTCCCCATCGAAGCAACGCCTGTGCCAGGCCCTACCTGGCTGGCGCCCCGAGTCCGTCCTTGACCCCTCCAGGCTTGCCCATCGCCGGGGTCCAGGCCCAGGCTGAGGATTTTCACGGACTTTCCGCGACCGAGGCCAGCCGCACATTCCTGGCCTGGTGAGGCTGCCCGGCGCAACCGGCCACTCTCGACTGTGCGAAGTCCTCCAACAAGGGACCCATGTGCCACAGCCAACCGCCAGCATGGGCTGGCACGACGTGGCTCTGCGCGCCGCTACGCGCCCGGGTATTGCAATCGCAGCACTTCACACCAGGACTGGCGGCCCAGGCCGATCTGTGGTATGAGATGGGGCCGATGTGACCGGGAGGGGACCGAACGGTATCCGACGGAGGTCGCCATGACAAGTCGCTGGTTGATGTGTGCGCTGCTCGTGCTGGGCCTGCTCCTGCCGGCCGTGGCCAGGTCCCAAGACGCCCTGGTCGTATACTCCAGCGTGGACGAGGAGAACGCCAAGAAGCTCCTGGACGCCTTCACCAAGGCTACGGGCGTGAAGGTTCGATTCACCTTCCTGTCCTCGGGTCCCGCGGTCGCCCGGATCGAGGCCGAGAAGAATAACCCGCAGGCCGACGTCTGGTTCGGCGCCCCCAGCGAAAACCATGTCGTGCTGAAAGAGAAGGGCCTCTCCCAGGCCTACGTCTCCCCCAATGCAAAGGACCTGGCGGCCAAGTTCAAGGATGCCGAGGGGTATTGGACCTCCTTCTACATGAACCCCCTAGGCTTCGCCTCGAATCTCAACACCCTGAAACAGAAAGGGGTGGAGCCGCCCGCCTCCTGGGCCGATCTTCTCAAGCCGCCCTTCAAGGCCCAGGTGCAGACACCCAGCCCCCAGACGTCGGGGACCGGATACAACATGGTGGC